>CAZBTJ010000006.1:0-71287 GCA_964494325.1 uncultured Pirellulales bacterium | reverse complement strand
ACGACCTAAGTCATTATCAGTTGAAATGTTATGCCCCATCGGACAGGCTCTAAATTAGCGGTTAAAGTTGTTTGTTGTCCTTGTCAATTTTACCTTGCTGCTGTTTGAAGTTTCTTCTCAGGCGACATTATCTTGGGATGAGGGGTAATGCCCAGATCCAGCACGGCGTATCCATCAATCTCAAAGTACTCCACCTTGATGTTCACGGTTTTGTCTCTGTCCAGCGTTATCTCGCCTGTGTTGCGTGTGGGGCCATGCCAGGTCCAGTTGTTGATCACAGGTTTGTCATCCACGGTCACACGAATGCCGTCATCGCTGAGTGTGGAGAATGTCCATGTACCGGCTGAGAGGGGCAGGCTCGACTGGGCGATCAGGCCAAAGTGGTTGCTGCCCAGTTCTGCCGTGGCCAGGGGCTTGAGTGACGGCTGATCACCGGGACCGCCGTTTCCGAATTGAAGCGACAGACGCTTGACCTGGGTGGACACGGCTGTCTTGTCAGAGGCCAGCTTCCGCCAGAGGTCAATGTTCGTTCGTGGATCAGTGGCCTGGGACCACTTGAAGACGGTCACATCCCAGAGGACTGAAACCAGGGTGCCGTTGAACGTCTCACTGAAATTGGCTGCCTTGACACGCATCTGAAACGGGTGTGCACTGGGGCGCATGGCTGATACTCTGTAGGTGGCCGGGGCGCCTGGTTGTGGAGGACGAGACAGCTGTCCCTGAACCCCATGGCCTTCAACCGCCACCGTGAGGTCGCGGGGCATCTTGTGTAGGTCAAGGGTGTGTCATCGTTTTGGCACAAGGTGAATGGCCTGGCCTCCCTGGGCTGTCATGGTGGCTTGAAGTGTGGTTTGGGTTGTGACATTCAAGTGGTCAACGCGCACGTGGGTGCGTGTGGGAATTGTGGGGTCGTCACTGTAGATGTGTGCTGTATAGGTTTTGTCCGGTGCCAGGAAATCGAGGGGAATATCCAGTGTTCGGGATTGACCGCTGTTCATACCGCCGATGAACCAGTCTGATCCGGATCTTCGCGCGATCACGGCATATTTGCCGATGCTGCCATGAATGACCTTTGTGTCATCCCAGACTGTGGGGACAGCGTCAAAGAAGGCCAGTTCCGGCTCATCGCCGATGCCAGAACGTTCGCCGCCTGCGCCCTCGGTGCCTGGAGAACCGGCAGGGCGGTCATACCAGTAGAGGAACTGCCAGGGGCTGTAAAGGCATACGGCCTTGGCCAGCTGATAGGCGTGAGAGGCGTTTTTCTGGACCCGGCTGTCATAGTAACAGATGGTGTTGTCACCAGCGCCGGCCAGCATGCGTGTGAACAGGATCGTCAGGGTTGTCTGGTTGGACGGCTTGGTCTCATCACCCCGGATGCCTTCCTGGGTCATAAAATTGGGATAGGTTCGCGAATAGCCCGTGGGCCGGTACTCGTCATGGACATCCACCATGAGGCGGCGGTGAGCTGCCTTGCGTATGGCCCGGTGCAGCCAGGTGGTTGCTGCTTGAGTACCCACCTGGACAAAGCCATACTTCACCCCTGCAATGCCCCATTGCTGAAACAGGGGCAGGATCTCATCCAGTTGACGGGTCAGGGCACGCTGGTTGACATAGAGGAGAATCCCAATGTCCTGTGCCTTGGCGTAACGAATGACCTCGTGCAAATCCAGGGGGCCGGGCGATCGTTTGAGATCAACTGTGATGGTGGTGGCATCTGAGGCATTGTCGTATTCAAGTCCGTACCAGCCCGCGTCAAATTCCACGTATTGCAGATTGTGGGCCTTGGCAAAGTCCACACAGGTCTTGCCCCCTTTAGTGGTCAGCGTGACTTCGCGGATGACCTTGCCCGGTTTGATCCAGCTGGTATTGTCAATTGCGCAGGGTGCGTTTAGATTGAGGAGGATTTCGTTGTTTTCCAGTAACTCACCTGGGCTGCGTGCTATCATGAGAACACGCCATGGCGTGGTCAGGGGCAGGGGGGCCTCAACCGGGCCGCTGAGTTCGCTTACCGCAGTGAAGGGGCGGTTGGGTGAACACCGGAGTTTCATGCGTGCATAGTCGACCAGATTTGCCTCAGCAATCGCCACATAGAGTGTGTCGTGTAGACGCAGGGTCAGGGGCCGTTCTACATTTTTGCCCATGTTACTGAGGGGGACTGCCTTGTATTCTCCCTGAGCCGAACGAGTGACCCAGGCAGTGTGGTCTTCCAGAAAGGCAAACTCAGTGTGTTCCTTTTCGATCTTGATTGAGGTATTCCGCTGTGTGGGCTGGATTGTAGTGGCAAGGGCCACACCTGTGTTGTAGCAGCGGAAGGTGATGTCCACGAGATGGAAGGGGGCTCTGATCTGTTGCAGGCTGACTACCATCTCGTTGTAGTGATCCTGGATGATACTCTGCTCACCATACACCGGTTGCCATGACGTGTTTTTCGAAGACCGTCGGACCGCACCGATGAGCATGGAGCTGGCCAGTGTCTTATTATCTGCCAGGTCAAAACCCAAGCTGGAATCAGTCAGGATCTTCTTGCCTTCAAAGGTCACGTTATAGACAGGAACTTCTCGTTTTGAAGCCAGGTCTTTGACGTCAAAGGACAGGGTAATTGCGCCATCAGGGGATTTCAGGTCCAGGGCCGATGCTCGCAATCCAAGGCTCATGAAGACAACGAGGGCGATCCATTTGAAGCTTGATGCGTGTAACAGTGTGACCATATTGGGACTCCTTTTTTGTTTACTGCAATGTTGGCATGGCAACTTCACCTCGCAGTTGTGCCTGGCCGCCTTCCTTTTCATACACGCCGTAGAACGGTGAGCATGAATCCAGCCATAGCGTGATGCTGTGCAATGCGTCTGGAGGCAGCTCCAAACCATAATGATCTTCCTGGAGCAGGGCATAGAGCCTTGACGCTTTCGCGCCGAACTCACCTGGTGTTGTCCGATACCACTTTGGATCGTTGAAGTTTTTTCCGCCATAGTTGTAAAAACCGAATTGCGGAACTAGAGTTATGTATGATGTAAAGTACTCGGTTTTGGGGTTCATATAGCTTCCCTTGCTGGTGCTCGCTACGGTGCGGTCCAGGGGCGGTGCCTTCTCTTTCTCGGCATGGCATTTAACACAGTACGTGTCCAGGACTGGCTGAATCAGTCGCGGGTAGCTGAAGGGGTTTGTACCTTCCACATCTGGCTTCAGTCGCGAGGGGGGACGTTTCATGGCCAGGGGCGTAGAGTTGGAAGATGTGATGGGTGCTCCGTATTTTGGCTCATGACAGCCCTGGCACATGGTGCGTTCGCCTGGCTGAAAATGCGTGCCCGATCTCATCGATGTGACAGCCAGCCCCTTTTCGTCCAGGACCTGGAAGAAAAGTTCCTTCCGCGCTGGCACAATGAAATGAGCGCTGCCGTCCGCTTCGACAGGTACAGTGCCGAGCACGGCACGGGCAAGGTTGATCGAATCCTGAGCCTGCGGGATCTGATAGCCAGTGGCGTGGGTTACCCTGGCGGATGCAACCGACAACGGGAACACCTGATACACACGAAGGGACTTGATTTTTGTGTCTTTAGGAAATGGCTTGCTCGTGTTGTAGACGTCGACAATGCCGGCGGTTGCTTCGCCTGACTGTTCTTTTGCTAGGCGATTCGACATTTCGGGCACGACTGGCGGCACGAGTCGCGGCTTAATGGGCATGGGGCTTTGGCAGGCGATGTCCGGGTCTCTATAGATAAGCTCCTTGTTCCCGAACACATCCACCAGATAGATGCCATACTGTCTGGAACTGGGAGAACCGCCTGTGGGTTCATACGAACAAATATAGTAGTTCTCGCTCAGGGGCCAGGGTTGTCCGTAATTGAGGTTACTTCTGACCTGAGATTCCGGAAACCCGGTTTCAGGCGTCAACCGTTTGACCGGGCCCATCAGGTCATCATCTTCAACACGAGGGTCGATTATCACGAGTGATCCCACTGAATGCCCGTGATGTGGGGCTGCCACTGCGACAATCTTGTGTGACCCCGGTATGGACCGCGGATCGGTTTCCATGTCAGGGCGTTTTGCGCGTAAAGAATAATTCCCATGCACAGCACGCGGGTCACGGCCATCTGGTGTGGTGACCCAGGGCATGTGGGCTGTGACACCATGTCTGTCCACATAGTCCCATCGCGTCCAGAGAATCATGCCATCGTGGGAGACGCTTGGATGCCATTCGTTGGTCTCGTGGTAGGAAAGGCAACTGATATCGGAGCCATCAGTGGCCATGTCAAACAACGTGTAGGTGGGGCATACACGTCCACATCGCAGGTAACCGCCGCGTCGTTCACTGATAAATGCAATACGGCCGCTGGGCATGAAGCAGGGGTCAAACTCGTTCCATGTCCCATCGGTCAGCATTTTTAGATTTTTGCCGTCAATGTCCACACTGAAGATATGGTAGCATCGTTCCTCGGTCCAATGTCCAAGCGTGGGGTTCGTATGATATCTGTGTTGACGGTCGCCTCTGCACTCCACATAGGCAAAGGAAATGCGCTTGCCATCAAAGGAAAGGTCGGGCGATAGAAAAGACCCGCCCTGGGTTTCATCACCGCTGACGTCGCCCATGCCATCGTAGCGTACCTTCCATTGGCGTTTGGGGCCACCATCAATCTTTTGTCCTTTGAGCCTTCCATTGGCCACCACGGAATCAGCAAGTACGCTGCGAATCTTTGGCGTGTTACCGAATGGATCAGAAATCACATACAGTCCGCCGCCAGGAGATTGCGCAAAACCATAGTACTGATCACACATGTGATTGTAGCCGGGAAGCTGGCGTTTGAGGATCAGGATTTTTTCGAAATCCAGCAACGGATTGGAAAAAGCGATGCGACGCCGCAGGTGGCAGACCCTGTCAAAAATCGCTCGACGTACCGTGGTTTTCTTGACGTTCGCCTTGTCGGCTTGCATCTTGAGGCCTGCCAGTTTCCTGGCCATGTCTGTCGTGTCCGGTGCTTTGGACGTACGTGTAATGTCGTTGAGCAGGGCTCGGGTACGGCGAAGTATTACGTCCAGGGGATCGTGGTCTGACTCCAGAATCATGGCTTCTTTGTGAAATGTCTGCGCTTCGTGGGCCTTGATCTGTGCACGTTTTTTTATGTTTTCGGAGATCGTCTCAAACCTGCGTGTTTCTTCTCCGGCTGGATAGGCTGCGCCTGTGGGGGCTGGTCCGATCCAGCTATCGCCTGCGGCTTGTGCGGCATTTTCCCCAACAATGCAGGATGCGATCAAAACAGATGTGAGGCACAACCCAATTCCATATCTACGTTTCATAATCAAGTTTCTCCGTGAACCAGTTACTGGTAAATCGCACGATTTAGACCGGTTTCTTGCTGTTTATTGATTAGGAATTACACTCAATGGAACGAATTATACCCCCCCGAGCAATGTGGATCAAGAGAACAACCCCCATGCCATTGGCAGTTATACAAATCGGGGTGATTTTTCTAGGAACAGGCATTGATCCCGGATTCCAAGACGGACTCAGAACGGTTTGTTATCAGGACCGATCGTGCCGTTGGAATTCAGAAACAGTACACAGTTGTCTGCAAATATGGCCTCTTATTGTTTACCGCCGTCTTCCTGCATTAATGGGTGTGCCTGCTGGGGCTATGGTCGGTATGGTGACTGGTTTTCCTTCCAGAAGTTCCTTCAGAGCATTGGCTACATACCCTGTGATCTTGCCATCTTTTGGCCTGGGGAGGTTGTTGTCAAATGCGCCGCTGTAGGCGATTTTACCTTTTTTTCCCACCACGACAAAATGGGGTGTAGATTGGGCGTAATAGAGTCTGGCCATCTGGCCAGAGGCGTCATTAATGACGGGGTGTTGAATCTTAAATTGTTTAATGAAAGCTGACAGGGCAGACGGTTTTTTCAGTTTTGTGCTACTCACTCCCAACCAGACTACGTCCTTGTTTTTGGCATATTGTTTGGCAAGGTTTGTCACTTTACCACGTTGGTAGCCATATTGGGTGAATTGGCATTCAGGGTTAAGCCATTCTAGCACAATGACTTTACCCTTGTATTGATTGGAGTTGACTTTGTCTCCGCTTATGGTCGTGGCTGAAAAGGCCGGAGCCACGGTATTGATACGGTTTTGGGCCTGATTTCGCTTTGCATAATTTGCGACGATAGTTTTGGCCCTTTGGAGTCTCTGATTTAGTTTTGATAGTTGGGCGTGATGTTCAGCATTTCGTGTTCTGAGGATCTCATTGACTTTGTTCAGTGTTTTTTGTGCCTTTTCTTCCGTGGCCAGCGTCTGGATGGTTCTGAGATTGGCGATAAGTTTGTGCTGCTCAGCCTTGAGTTTTCTAATTTGGGCTTCAGTTTCTGCCATCTGCCTTGTCATGTTCATTTGGGCATTACGCTGAGGCATTTCGCGGCCTCGAAGTTGAGTGTTACGATCCTGAAACGTTCTGGGCCGGCTTTGGCTCCAGGCTGTTTGGGTGATCAAGATGGCTGCCATCAGTATGTATCGAGCTATTTTATGAGACATGCTTCATTTCTCCTGGCTGAATATCGTTTTTTGTAAAGATTCTGTCTATTATATCGGCGTTTGCCATACCAGTATGTACTGAGTCCTTGAAAAAATGTTCGGATATCAGTTTTTGAGCCCACAGTCCGAGGTCTGTAGATTCTGAGTTCTACGCCAGTGCAGTTCGAACATTTTGGATGAACTGTCCAATGGCCTTGAGCATGTCTGCTTTGCTGTCAAGATGGGCTTCAATCAGACCTACAATTTTGGAGCCAATAATAACGCCGTCTGCGCCAGCCTGGGCGATGGATTTTGCGTGTTCTGGTGAGCTGATCCCGAATCCGACACATACTGGCAGGTCGGTCATGGCCTTGATCTCCTGAATCAGTCCTTCTACTGAGCCGGATACTTGATCTTGGGTCCCAGTGACACCCAACAGGGAGACTGTATAAACGAATCCTGTGGTTTTGTCTGCAATACGTCGTTTTCGGTCAGGATCAGTAATGGGCGTGACCATAAAAACCGTGTCCATGCCTACCTGTTTGGTCACAGGCAGGATTTCGTCGGCATCGTCTATACTCAGATCTGCGATCAGGATGCTGTTTACGCCAGCCTCAGCAGACTCCTGATAAAAGGCATCCACACCATAATGCCAGATCAAATTGTAATACATGAGCAGACCAATGGGGATGTCCTTATAGGCCTTGATACGTCGGATGAGCTCAAAGGCCTTGTGGCAGTTCATGCCCTGATTTAAGGCCCGAATATCCGCCTTTTGGATGGTAGGGCCATCTGCGATGGGGTCGCTGAATGGAATGCCCAATTCGAGGATATCTGCGCCAGAGTCAATGGCTGTCTTAATAATGTCAAAAGACGTGTCCATGTCTGGGTCGCCCAAAACGAAAAAAGGGATCAGGGCGGTTTGGTTCTTGTTTGCGAATATATCTTTATATGTTTTCATGGTGATGCTGGTTTCTGGTTGTTGGTTTCTGGTTGTTGGTTTCGGCCTTCAATCCTCAGGTTTCAAGTTTCATCCCTCATCCCTGTTACAGCACGCTGTCAGGTCGATATTGAATGAAAGAGTCCACATCTTTGTCACCGCGTCCACTGAGGTTGAGGACGACGACGTCATCGGGCTTGAACTGTCCGGCTTGTGTAAGCATCCATGCCACGGCATGGGCACTTTCAAAGGCTGGAATAATACCTTCTTTTTGGGTCAGAAATAGAAATGCTTCCAATACTTCATTGTCCGTGGCGCCCACATATTGGGCTCTGCCCGTTTCTTTGAGATGACTGTGTTCCGGGCCGATCCCCGGATAGTCCAGTCCTGCACTGATGGAATGAGACTCTGTAATTTGACCATCTTTATCCTGAAGCACATAGGAGCAGGCACCGTGTAACACTCCGACACTGCCTTTTTGTAAGGTGGCCGCGTGTTTGTCCGTGTCCAGGCCATACCCGGCAGCTTCCACGCCCACCAATCGCACGGTTTCATCTTGAATAAAATTCGCAAAGATACCAATCGCATTGCTGCCACCCCCCACGCAAGCGGTTACCAGTGTGGGCAGTCTGCCAGACTGATCCAAGCACTGTTGTCTGGCTTCCTGACCAATGATCTTCTGGAAGTGTTTAACAATGACGGGGTAGGGGTGGGGCCCGGCAGCTGTGCCAAACAGGTAGAAGGTGTCATCCACATGGGCTGTCCAGTATCGCAGAGCATCATTGATCGCGTCTTTCAGCGTGCCGCTGGCGCCTTGGACGGGGATTACTTCAGCACCCATAAGTTTCATTTTTTGCACATTGGGCATTTGGCGTTCAATGTCTGTGGTACCCATAAAGATCTTAACTTCCATGCCCATCATGGCGCCGATTGTGGCTGTGGCCAGACCGTGTTGTCCTGCGCCTGTTTCTGCAATGATTTTTTTCTTGCCCATGTATTTGGCTAGGAGACCTTGGCCGAGGCCATTATTGAGCTTGTGAGCACCGCCATGCATCAAGTCTTCGCGTTTAAGATATACGTGACATCCCACAGTATCGCTCAAAGCTGGGCTCCGATACAGGGGGGTGGGGCGTCCCGCGTAGTCGCGTGACATGATGGCCAGTTCAGAGGTGAATTTCTCATCTTCTTTAAAGCGATCAAAGGCTTCTTCCAATTTTTCTAGCACAGGAATTAAAACCTCAGGTACATAGAATCCGCCAAAATCGCCAAATCGTCCAGAATGTTTCATAAGAATAGTACCAGTATTTAGTGTTTGTTTTTTTGTTTTCAGCTATCGGGTCTTATGCCTTAGCCATCAGTTCACAGGCTCGTCATCGCCTGACATGTTGAATTGTGTCAAATAAGGCTCGCATTTTTTTGTGACATTTTTTCCCTGGTTCACTTTCAATGCCGCTGCAGATGTCCAGTGCATAGACGCCTTGTTCTGCGGCTTCCTTGGCATTGTCGGGGGTGATGCCGCCTGCCAGGAAGATTCGCTGGCCACTATAGGTGAGCAGACCCCAGTCAAAGGTTTCACCTGTCCCCCCATAAAGATCCTCACGAAATGCATCCAGCAGGATTGCGTCAGTGGCATATTGTGATGCTCGTTCAATGTCTTCTCGCGTTTGGATGCGAACGGCTTTCATGATATTGGGCGTGTCTGACATGAAGCCCGCACAAAACTGGGGAGATTCATCACCGTGCAGTTGAATCCAGTCCAGGTGACACTTCTTGCCAGCTTCACGGATGAAGCTTGGTTCTGCATTGACAAAGACGCCAGCCAGAGACACGATGGCTGGGACCTGAAGCGCCAGATGGGCTGCTTGCTCCATCGTGACATAGCGGGGGCTTTTGTCGTAGAAGTTGAATCCCAGAATGTCCGCACCCATGTCCACCGCCGCCTTCGCGTCTTCTGCATTGGTAATACCGCATATTTTCACTTTTACAATCATGGCATGATTCCTGGTTATTGGTTGTTGGTTATTGGTTGGACAAACTAATTAGCTGGTTCAAGGCCTGTAAGGCCTTGCCTTCGTCCACAGAGGCACGTGCGAGAATGAGTGCCTGGTCAAGGGTGTCAGCCTTGCCTGTAATAAAGATGGCCGCTGAAGCATTGAGTGTGATGATATCATATTTGGCGCCTTTGTCCTGGCCTTCAAAGATGGCACGCAAAACCTTGGCGTTGCTGGACGCGTCTGTGGCACTGATATCTTCTTTTTGGCCCAGGGCTATGCCCAGGGCTTTTGGTGATATTATCTGCTCCCTGACTTGATCGTTTTTCAGGGTCATGATTCGAGTGGGGCCGAGTGTGCTTATTTCATCCAGGCCATTGCTGTGTACCACCATGGCTTTTTTTGAACCGAGTAGCTTGAGGGCTATGATCATGGTTTCCATAAGCGATTCATCAGCCACCCCCAAAACTTGGGCGTGGGCCCTCGCAGGATTGGCCAGGGGGCCGAGTATGTTAAACACGGTCCTGAAGCCCAAAGTCTTTCGAATGGGTTGCACATATTTCATGGCCGGATGAAACATGGGCGCAAACATGAATCCCACGCCTGCTTGATCGATACACTGGGCAATGATCGCTGGGGATGCATCAATTCTGACACCCAAAGCTTCCAGCACATCCGCAGAGCCGCAACCACTGGTGATGCCACGATTTCCGTGCTTGGCCACATGCACCCCAGCTCCGGCTGCCACAATCGCGGCAGCGGTGGAGACATTACAGGTTTTTATAGACCCACCACCTGTGCCACAGGTATCTATAGTGTTTTTGCTTTGGGGTGTGACCTTTACGGCGTGATTTCGCAATGATCCAGCGAGTCCTGCAATTTCTTCGGGCGTGGGGCCTTTAATACGCATCGCTGTCAAAAAGGCGGTGATCTGGGCTTCAGGAATATTGCCTGAAAACACCGTGTCAAGCAGGTCGCCGGCCTGAGCCTGAGTCAGGTTCTGGCCGGCGAACAAGGGATTTAGGTAGTCGAGAAATGAGGTAGCCATAACGTTCTTCCTTTTTTCAATGCTCGTGACGTTGCTGGGAGTGTGTCATCTTTTTGGCCTGTTCTGCAATGGATAATATGTTTTCAATGATCTTGCCGCCAGCCGGTGTCAAGATACTCTCGGGATGAAACTGAACGCCGTGAATGGGCAAGTGTTTGTGTTGTACCCCCATGACAATGCCTTCAAATTCGGCCGTGATTGTCAGGCAGTCTGGTACGTGGGTGGCCACCAGACTGTGGTAACGTCCGGCTTGAAGAGGATTTTCAATGCCTGCAAATACGCTCTGGCTCTGATGATTCAAACGTGATGGCTTGCCATGCATGGGCTCTGGTGCATGGCCCACTGTGCCGCCAAAGTATTCCACAATGCTTTGATGTCCCAAACACACCCCAAAAATGGGGAGTTTGTCTTTGAAATAGCCAATAGCTGACAAAGTGACACCTGCGGTCTGGGGTGTACCTGGCCCTGGCGAGATAACCAATAGATCTGGATCGTACTCTGCTGCAATGGTCTTGAGCGAGTCAAGGGCTGTGTCCGCGCGATACACCTTGGCATCGCATTTACGTTTGCAGAAGTCATCCACCAGATTGTAGGTGAATGAATCGAAATTATCAATGAATAGAATTTTTCTTTGCGCTCCCATAGTTTTTGCCTTTCTGACTTATTGCTCACGCATAGCACGCATGCAAGACCCAGATTTGTGATCTGTTTCCTCAAATTCTGTTTTGGGGACACTGTCGTGGACAATGCCCGCACCCACGCGGATGTAAGCGGTGCGATCCTTAACCTGGAGGCTTCGGATGGTGATGCAGCTATCAAATTCACCATCTACAGTGAGATACATGACAGCGCCGCCATAGTAGCCTCGTTTGTTTTTTTCCAGTTGGCGAATGATTTTCATGGCCTCAATTTTTGGGGCGCCGCTAAGCGTGCCCATGTTCATGGTGGCCAGATAGGCACTTAAAGCATCCAGGGTCTCATCCAGGGTCCCCTTAACATTGCTCACAAGATGCTGTACCGATTCGTACTTTTCGACGGTCAATAATTCCGTGACTACGCGGCTTCCTGGTGCGGACACCCTGGCAATATCATTTCTGGCTAGATCCACGAGCATCATGTGTTCGGCCAGTTCTTTGCGGTCAATTTTTAGTTCGGCTTCGTATCTGAAATCTGTGTCCCAATCGATTTTATTGTCGATCTTGCCTCTGGGCTTCGTGCCTGCAATGGGTCGAATTTCTACGGTTCGCTTTTCAGTACCACTCACACGCAGGTTCAATTCAGGGCTGGAACCAAGCAGGGCAGTGTTTGGTGTTTTTATATAGAACATATAGGGTGATGGGTTGAGTTCCCTGAGTCGTTTGTAGACATTTAAGGGTTCATCAGGACAAGGCTCTAATTTTGTACGACTGAGTACAACCTGGAAGATGTCGCCCGCAATGATGTGTTCTTTGGCGGTCTTGACCATGGTTTCGAAGTTGGCCTGATCTGTGTCTGTGGAAGATTTGGGTAGGGGCCCCGTATAAGGCTCTGGGGTGGGTGCCTCGAATCTGGCCATGTTTGAGTAATAATCAAAGCAGGACTGAGCTTCTTGGATCGCTTGGTCGTGGTTATCGTCCGTTATTATGCAGTTGACAACCACATACCCCTGCTCGTTGGTGTGGTCCATGAGAAAAATATTGTCTGCAAAATAGAGTTCATAGTCCGGGTTACCCAGGAGGTCTTGTTCATTTTGCGGGAGCGTTTCAAATTGATCAATAAAGTCGTAGCTCATTGCGCCCAATAGGCCGCATGTGACTCGAAATGGTTTTGACGCGAGTTCGAAGGAAAAGGCCACCGCTCTGAGTACATCCATTTGGTTGGTGCTATTGAGACGTGTTTGTTCATCCACAATCCCATCGTTTCGTTTGATTTTGCCAATAATGGCATCTTCTGTGACATCCAGAGTCTCACAGAATGAAAATCGATTTTTGTCCGAGACCAAATAGGCAATCATTCGTTTGCCCGTGGGGCTTAATGCTTTTATGGTGAAGTCGTTGCTTTGGCCTGTGAGGTATAGGGCCGGTTTTGTGGTCCCAAAGCTCAGTGCCGAATCACCTGCTAGATATTCTTTGGATTCCAACAGGCAACTATTCTCTAAACGCCCGTAGTCACTGATGCGAGCAAAGAAATCCATAGGGTCGTCAATGTCGATCTGCTTGACGATCGGTATGATTTGCCCGGGTTGGGCGTTTCTGATGATCTGTTTGTAGTCATTCATGTTTTTGCCTCTGCTGTTTTTTTTTCGGACCTAAGCCTTCAAATGCACATAAAAAAACGCGGCCTTCTGGTTTCCAGAAGGCCGCGTTGTATGTTCAGCTTAATATGTCTTTGTAGAAAAAAATCGCTTGCCCGCTGGATTTATCCGAGGGGCCACCACCAATTACCTGTATTGTAGTCAGTTCTATTCTGCATATGTACACCATTAAACCAATGGATGTTGATTTTGTCAAGGTGAGTTCTTCATTATTTTGGTCTTTCTGTGAGAATAGCGACTTCTGTGGGGCCCAATAAGCGGTAGCGTATACCACGCCAGCGGATGGTGCGTCCGAAGGCAGAGGCCAGCATCGAACTTGTCAGAATGAAGGACCAGATCCAGAAGAATAGAATATCAGCGAGTCTGGCATTTCTTAGAGCGTCCGTTTCTTCCGGCAAAATCTTGTTGATCATGGCTTGACGCACCACGGCCTGAGCTGCCTGAGAGGTAAAAAAGGCCAATGTGAAAAATGTCCAGACTGGCCACCAAGGAAAGGTCAAGCCCCACTGATCAAAATAAGACTGTTTAATGAATGATACGATAGCCAAGCTCAAAGACCCCCAGGGTCCCAAGACAGACATGATCACACTGGCAAATCCAAACCACCATGTGCCGGAGGCACTGATTCGAGTGATGATCAGTTGACGCTTGCAGAATTCGAAGACCTCTTTCCAGGTAGTGTTTAGGTGTGAGGCAACCAGGCAAGAGGGTACAAAGAGCAATTTATATCGGTTTTTTTTGACCATAAAGGTTAAGGTGTAGTCGTCACTCAAGGCCTTGGCCCAGATCTGTTTGAGGCCAATTTTTTCAAATACGTTTCGGCGAATGGCCATGGATCCGCCCCAGGCCTGTATAAAGCGGGTGTTGCCCAGCATCTGAGCGACTTTGGCATTAATAGATGAAAGGGCAAGCGAGGCCCAGCGTTTGTCAATGGGAACAAACCATCTGTAGCCGCTGGTTGCGCCTATACGTTCTTTTCTAAGAGGCCAAACCAATTGATTCAGCCAGTTTTTTCTGACACAAATGTCAGAGTCTGCAAAAGCCAGTACCTCTACCGTGTCTGGGATGCGTGAGTAGCCATAAAGCAGATTATGGATTTTTTGAGAAGATGTCGTTGATTGACCCGCCGTGAGAATGTGAACTTTGTGGGCCAAAGAGGTACTTTTGTGATCTTTTTTGAGGATTTGAAGTTTTTCGTAGGCGGGATCCTCAGCATTTTCAGTAATGAAGAAGAGTTCGTAGTTTTTGTATTCCAGATTGTACAGAGATAGGATGTTCTGGGTGAAATCGCTATCCAAGCCTTTGCAAGGCACAATTAAGGCGACATAAGGCAGATACGACATGTTTTTTCGGTTGGACTCGGCAAGTTTGAGCTTTTTTAGGGTATACACATAATTACGACATGTATTAAATAGACTCAACCATTGAGCCAAGAGAATTCCAAATACGATGAGTAAGCATCCGAGCATAGTCTAAGAGAATCCATACTTGCGTAATAATTTAGAACACCACATATTACTGCATATCTCTATGCAATGGAACTAAGAGGTACGATAGAATTGATTAAGTCTTTCATGGAGACTTGATCTTGCAGATTAGTGTGGACCAGGCACCCATGGTTATGGTCTGAGGCGATAAGTATCAAATTGTCTCCGGCTTGGTTCCAGCCCTGAGGCTGAGGTTGATGCCCAAGTATAAACAATCGAGTTCTCAGTGTCGTGGCCAGTCTGTTCAACCACGCCTGGCTCATGTTTCGGCCCCAGGTTAAGAGGTAGACGCTTCCAGGTTTTTTACAATCGCTTACAGTAATAGGTCTTGCAAAAATGTGAGGATTAAACTCTTCAGTCCACCGATCAGCCGGCAAAGAATGCGACATCCAGAGGCCATTGGACGTTTTTATGGCTAATGGCTGGGAAAACAGAAAACTTTGCAGTGCCTGCGAGATCTCGCCATGAGTGTCTGGGAACTCCTGGGTCAGGGCCAAATTCATGGCTCTATTCATTTCTCGACCGTCTTTCATGACCTCTGTATCGGTAATAAATGCTGTGTCATGGTTGCCTATGATCATGTGGATCTGGTCAGGAAACTGGGTTTTGAATTGAATTGCGTTGATCAGAACTCGGTACGAAAGGCATCCGCCGTCATTTGTTTTTGGCCCCCCGTGAATGATTTCCTGGAAAACTACATGGCGGTTTGGATGGTGTTCGAGGTCGCAATAGGTGACGATTCTGTCGAGGTTTCGTTGATGGCCGTGCAGGTCGCCGGTGATAACGAGTTCTCCGGATGAAGGCAGCAAGATGAGGTTTTTCTTTCGGAACTTGTCTTCTTGATTAGCCTTAAGACCATTATTTAGTAGTTCAAGCATTGGACGAGTCGTTTTTCTGGGCCTTGATCCTATCCCCAAAGATTTCGTGGATTGTAGAATCAAGGCAGGAAATCACTTCCATCATCGTTGAAGGACGTTCGGCGGCGTCCTCTTTGACGCATTTCATGACAATATTTGAAATCATGATGGGTATTTGTCGTTTTAGGGTATGTGGGGAAGGGCACGGTTTGGGTTTTTTCTCTACCATGCCAACGCCGGTCGTTTTTGCCGGAATGAGCGTGGGGACGTTTTTTCCCGTTAAAGCCCAGTACATTGTGGCACCCAGGTTGAAGATATCTGTCTTGGGTCCAAGAGGTTTTCGCTTAACCTGCTCGGGTGCGATGTAGTCTGGCGTGCCCTGGATGCGTTGTTTTGTCGTGCCTATTTTGCAGCTCTGCCCCAAATCAATGATCTTGATAGATCCTGCTTTATTAATAAGAATATTATTGGGTTTCATGTCGCAGTGTACATATCCGTGTTGGTGCATAGCATTCAGACCTGAAGCCACCATACGAAAGATCAGAAGTACATCACCCAGGCTTAAGGTTGGGCATTCTTCCAGAGTCTTTCCCTCGAAGAGTTCCATAGACATTAGGAGTTCTTTGGTTTTGAACAAATGCCTAATTTTCCTTATTTTATAGCATTTTCGCACATAGGGGTGGTCGATTTTCGAGGCGACTTTGTATTCCATTTCAGTTTGTTCTAGAAAGCGTGCGTCTTCCGGTTTTTCCAGAATAACACGTTTCAGTGCCACTAAAGTGTCGTCTTGGTCATCTGTGGCTGAGTAGATTGTGCTTCTTGCACCCTTTCCCAGTCGGTTGATGATAGTAAAGCCACCGATATTTAGTAAGTCTTTGCCCATGTGATCGTTGTTTTCTAAAAATTACTCATGTTAAACATGGAGAAGTTACACAAAATACTGTTTCTCGCAGGCAATGTCTAGGCCTACTTCTATTTTCATATCGGCAAAAAGCTATGAATTTTAATGAAAGTTGTTGAATTTGAAACAAATCTTTGATTTAATACCCATCTCATTCATCATGCAGGACTTGGGTTTTTATGATACGGAATTCCTCGATAGCTCAATTGGTAGAGCGAGCGGCTGTTAACCGCTAGGTTGTAGGTTCGAGTCCTACTCGAGGAGTTTTCCTTTATAAGTCGCTTTCTAGCGGCTTTTTTTATGCGCTGAGACATTACGGGGTAGGTATGGTGGCTGCTTGGTTTCTGAATTTCTCTGCTCAGCCGTGTACCTTTTGCCTAGGCATTCAAGAAAATGTAAATCGTCTGGATTGTATTGTAAGGCAAATTGTTATCGGAGTTGCTGGTGGATTTGTCAAACATGTGGGGAGGGCGGCGTTTTGTTTGTCGCGAATTGTCTCGCGTAAGTACAAAACAATTCGCTGTAGGGCAACTTAAAATAGAAAAAAGGCGTAAAAATGAATTGACTCGATAGGGCGAGACGTGGTATATTGAGCAGAGATGGAAGACTAGAGCGTTTAAGTTAATTAGGGTGTTTGAGATAGTAAGTTTCTTTGGGCCCTGAATTGTCGCTTGGATGTCTTTCGGAGGTGTGTGTTTTGCCGGCGTGGAGGCTTGGTGAAAAGAGGTTAGTCCTGCAGGACTAGTTTTCTTTCCTCAAAGTTTCATCAAGTTGTTTCCATTTCCGGGTTTGTTGTTCTTTGGTATTGCATTTTTTGAGTTAAGTTTTATTTGAAAGTGCTTGTAACTAAATATATGATTGCCCAGGACTTACGTGAAGGTTGCTACTCTGAAGATATTTTTCCTCTTTTTAAGGGAAAGAGGAGAAAGGAGGTGTGGTGCTGAGAAGGCTGGCTAATGGTAAAACATTGGTTTGCTGGGCCTGTTTTTATGAGGATGGCCTCTTTGTATATGGCAGGTTTGTTAATCCGGCTTCGTTGGTTTAGGTGATTGAAGTCGTTTTTTTTGGCCTCAGCTCAAGTTATTTTGGCAGGTGGTTCTTGAGTTGATAAATGGGTAGCCTGTACTGTTGTGCGGTTCAGATTGAGGTAATGTCTGATCGTAAGGTTTAATGTTTTTCCGAAAATAATGATAATAAAGTTTTTTTTGGAAACCTTGGTTATGAAAGGAAAAGAAGATGTTGAAGAAGAGTCTAATTTGTGTTGCCATACTGGCAATTGCTATGCCTGCATTCGCAGCTGATACATTCAAGTTTCACGGCTGGGATAAGACAGTCGTCACAACTTACAGTTGGAATGACATTTGTACGATGGATGTCGTGATGGATGTTGGTTACTGGATCAATATCGACTGTAAAGGCGATATTGAAGTTCAACAAGATTCACTTCTTGGCGATCCGTTCTACAGCTACTCAGGTTGCAGTGATGCTATTGTTGTAAAGTCGAACTTCTTGGCTACTCTCAAGGCAACTGCTGAGGCAGCTTCAGCTGCTGGCGGTAAATGGTCTGCCACAATTGATGGCGCTGATACAAAGGATATCGCCATTGGTCAAACAACTGTGACTGTTTGTGTTGCAGGTACAAAAGTTAAGATTGACAAGCTGACTCAAGCTGATAATGTCAAGGTTGCTACTGTAACTATCATGGTGCTTCCTACAAGCTTGATCTAAGTTTGAGTGAGCTCACGTGATGAAGCACGCGATTTTGTGTGCTTGTGAAAGATAGTAGTTGGGAGGAATGGCTTTTGGGTCATTCCTCCTAATTTTTTTGACTTTTCCTCGCCTACAAGAGTTAAAGTGGGAGAAGTGCAAAAAAGAAGTTGACACTGAGTGGTCGGGTAGGGTATAATGGGGACACTGTGAGTGTAATGGGATTTGCAGTGTTTTCATGGGGTGGTTTTAAGGTGGTTGCATGGGGGAGTCGTAGCAGCAGGGCATTTTGTGGCAGGTTTTTAGGCCAAGTGATTTGGTTGATCTGCCGAATAGGGAGTAGATACTTTAGGTAAGAAATCTGAAGTGAATAGACGAAACTCCGAAATGCTGACAAAAGGTTTTAAGTTATTTAAAAATAAGCCTTTAGGATTGAGCTGTTAGACTTATGAGACGCAATTATATTCATCGAGGTCAAGGGATGCTGATAAAAAATACTAGGGTATGCGAACGTCAAAAGTCCTCTAATCTACTGGTTGATCAGAGAATCATGTCCGTTATTGGACGAATTACAGTTGGGCTTGTCATTCTAATGGCATTTTCTTTTGAGGCTCATGCTCAGTTTGTCGTACAGCCCATGGTGATCAATGCCAAAGGACGCCCCGGATCACTTATCCGAAAGGGTTTTAAACTTGAGAATAGACGAAAAGACGAGTCTCAGTACGTCACCCTTGAAATTGTTGACCTGTTTCAGGACAGGAAAGGTGATTGGGCTGTCTTGGATTCAGATATGGTTCCTGAGCAGAAAGAAAAGAGTGCTTTGAGCTATCATGCATCCTGCAAGGACTGGATTTCTATTGGTCGAATTGATGTGGAAGTATCAAATTATGGAAGCTCGACAGAGAAAATGGCTATAAAAATTCCTCGTGGTGTCAGGGGGTTTTATTGTGCTGGTTTGAAGGTTGCTTTGGCTCCGCGGCCAGGCCTTGCTGGCGTGTTGATTAAATATGAATTTGTGGTTCCAATTTGTGTAACAATTGAGGGTCCTTCGCTTAGGTCACGCGTGGCCCTGGAAGATGCTGATATTCTGTATGTTGAGCAAAGTGAAGAGCTCGGAGCCACCACGGGTGTTGGGCTGAAGATAAAAAACAGTGGCAGTACATACAGCTTGATTATGCCCAGAGCCTCTGTTTATCACCTGACTCCAAAAGGAAGAAGCCGAGTGATAAAGCGGGACTTGCAGTTTCCTGCAAGAAAGATCATTCCTGGAGGAGAGTTTGACCTATTCATGGATCTGAAAAACAGTCTGCCTTCTGGAACCTATAAAGTCGCGGCTACATTGAACGTGGATGGTCGACGAGTGAAGGGCTTAAACAAGACAATTGAGTTTGAAAACCCTGGGTTGGCTGGTGAAGCACATTTAGATGCAAGTATGCGTGTGAATCCAACCAATGTTGAGTTTGAAATGGCACCCGGGAGAGTTGATAATCAGCGAATTGTTATCAGTAACTTTTCAGATGAAGATATTGTTATAAAAGCCGTGCCCGTGGTGCCTGATGGTTTTTTGCAGAAAGTATCTACGCTACGTGGTGAAGATCTTTCCTGTGCCAACTGGATTACGATTCGTCCAGATGAGATACCTATTCGTGCTGGGGGGCAAAGAAATGTGTCAGTTTCGGTGCGAATGCCCAAAGAACAGGATCTTCCGGTTTTGAATATAGACCTGAGTAATTATTATGCATCTCTCAAATTTTATGGTTTTTATCGTGACCGAACCAGCGCAGGTGTGACATCTTCATTGGTTAATGTCACAATCAAAGGCGCTGATCCCATTCCTTCCGTTCAAGAGCGGGAGTGTGATATTCGGGATCTGGGTAACTCCAAGTTCAAGTTGCTTGGTACCTATGTCAACTTTGGCACGATTCATGTAACACCTGTTTGCAGGGCTACTATTAGAAGTGAAGGTGATGGGCTTAATCAGGCTATTCAATATGCCAACATAAAACTGGAAAATGATGATACTGATTCAATTTTGATGCCATTTGAAACAAGAACCTTTTCTGCTGACATGGATTTTGGTGATATACCGGTTGGCAGATACGTGGTTGAGACAAGATTGGATTACGGACGTGGGCAAGATGCACGTATTATAACTAGCAGTAGATATGACGTGATTGAAAGAGATGGCAAAAAAGTAGTCTTTGAGGTCGGTGGTAGTGGTTAGCTAATGGCGGACAGTGGAGGTTGGTCAGGTAATGAGGGTTATGCGTCGGTTACCTTATTTTGTTAATGTGCGAATGTACTTTGCCGATACAAGGTAAGATACTCTAGGTGTTGGACATGCCTAACACCGACGACAGAAAGGGATGTAATTTTATGGCCAGGAAACATATCAATACGATTCTTTCGAGTGGTATTTTTATTGGGTGTGTACTGTTGCTTGCAGCAGATGTAAACGCTCAATCCCTTACGAGGGTTCGAAGGAAACAATTTACAATTTCGGGCTCAGTTGGCGTTGCCAATGTGGCACTCGGCGGTCTTCCCGGAACAATTGTTTCAGACGCCTCTGGAAACTATTCCGTCATTGTTGATTACAATTGGAAGGGGACAGTTATTCCAAGGTTTGAAGGCTATGATTTCAGCCCCACAAGTTTCCCTTTAGGTTCTGTAATAAAAGACCAAAGTTCGATCGACTTTCAGGCAAGACAAAAGACGTTTGCAATTTCTGGTTCAGTGGGGCTACCTGGTGTAGTACTCATGGGATTCCCGGGCATGGTTGTGTCTGATAGAGATGGCAAGTTTTCTGTTACCGTAAATTACGGTTTTAATGGCTCAATTATCCCAGAACTTGAAGGGTATACCTTTACACCAGCGTCCCTTGACTTTGATCCTGTCAAGTATAATCAGCCTGGTAAACTGTTTAAGCATGATATCAAGAAATACCTTGTGTCTGGGACTGCAGTGGCAGAGGGGAGCCCTCTTTCAAATGTGACGCTCAAGGGATTACCTGGTAATCCTAAAACCGGGGCAAATGGTCGCTACACTGCTGAGGTGCCGCATAACTGGACAGGCATTGTAACGCCAGTAAGAGAGGGCCACACTTTTGAGCCAGCCGAAACGCCCTATACGAGCGTCATGGCACCTATGGTTGTTGACTATTACGCCACACAACTCCGATATACAGTGTCAGGCAATGTAGGGGCAGAACATGTGCCTATTAGATATCCAGGTGGAGATACCTATTCTGATGCCATGGGGAATTATTCTTTTGAACTGAACTGGGGTGTACAGGGAGATATTGTTCCAAAGAAGGATGGCTATTACTTTCAGCCAGTCGAGATCCTGTTGGAAAGAGTGATGGCAAATTTGGTTGAGAAGAATTTTACACCCCAAGAGATCTTCTATACCATTGGTGGTACAACGGGCCAGCCAAATGTTCAGTTGGAGGGGTTGGTTGATCTAGATGGTCAGATTGTTGTTTCAAATGCTCAAGGTAGCTATCAAGTCAAGGTTCGATATGGTTCTTCATACTCTGTTATTCCCAGGAAAGAAGGGTTTGATTTCACGCCCGCATCAAAGCAATATTCCACATTGACAGAAAACAAAACCGGGGAGAGTTATCAGGCCATTCCAAAGACCTTTGAGATTACTGGCTCTATTGGTTTGCCTGGTGTTGTCATGAAAGGCCCGGCGGGTCGGTATGTGACAGATCTTGGTGGGATGTACAAGGTTGTGGTGCCCTACAACTGGTCAGGCACGATTACGCCCGAATTAGCGGGATATCAATTTGATCCGCCTTCCAATATATATGAAAAAGTAAAAGAGAATTACTATTCAAATACAGACTATATTGCTTCAAAAATCGTGTACAAAGTGACGGGTATTGTGACGTCACCCAATGGCCCTGTCCAAGATGCGATCATCATGTTTGGTGCTCTGGGAGGTCTCAGGACTGCTACGGATGCCCAGGGACATTACGAGTTGGGACTGGAGCATGGCGAAACAGGAAAACTATCTGTTGGTAAACTTGGTTTTATCTGTCAGAACAATACAATGGACATAGCCCCAATGGCCTATGATCGCGAGGTTAATTTTCTTGGCAAGATCCAAATGCTCACGATCTCAGGTATGCTTCAGTTTGATGGGGAAGCATTGTCTGAAGTACGCATGTCGGCAAACAATGGCGGTGGTGCTACCATTACGAATTCAAGAGGTGAATACAAGGTCGAGGTGCCGTATGGCTGGACGGGTGAAATTGCCATGACAAAGCCCAGTATGGAAATCGATGAGGTATTACCTTTTGTAGACCCTGTCACTGCCAATATTGACATGACGAAGCCTCGTCCAAGGGCACCTGTTGCGAATAATGTCACTCCAGAGAATAATAACAGTGCCATAGAAACTCCGTTCAGTCGTGATGAGGGGACCAAACCCGCTCCTAGACCCATTAGGGACACCCGCGGCACGCCCAGCTTCTTACCATCTGAGGGCAGTTTTGCTGCTTTGGAGGATGCGAACGATACGATGCCTACGATCGGGGACTTCGGTCCGGGCATGGAGGAGGAGGCGGGCTACAAATACTTGGTTGAGCAAATCAAGGAGCTTAAGGGCCAGTTAAACACGGCCAATGATGTGGCAAGACGCTCTGAGTCAGATCCTAATATGGCAGATAAAGGCCCCTGGGTCACAGGTCAGAATTTTCAGGGTGAGGAGATACAAGAGGCTTTCCAAATCATCACGCAGGAGATTGGGATACCGATTATTGCTGATGCAGAGGTTCTGTTACAATCATTTGCCTCCTTTGAATCTGGGCCTTTGGAAACTATCTTGGACATTATGCTGGCCGGTACCAACTATACTTGGACAAAGACGCCCAATTACTATCTTGTCTCTACGATGAGTGCGGGCAATGCTGCTTTTATTCCAGGTACCATTACTCAAAGTTACAAGATGACATACATCACTGCGGAGGCTGCGGTGGCCATGTTGTCAATAGCATTCAAGCAATATGTCAGGGCTGAACCCAAAGGGCATTTGGTTACAATTACGGCGGCACCCTCTTATGTTAAGAGAATCATCAGTGACCTGAAATCATTTGATATGACAAGACCTCAGGTTCTGTTGAAATCTCGTGTGGTTGTCATGGAAGAAGGAGATTTGCTGAATATGGGTATTGAATGGTCCTGGCCCAGTGCGACCGGAGGTCTGTTCGCTTCGCATTCCAGGGGAGAGGCTATAAACGCTGATTACGATTCAGGCGGCAAGGGAATATGGGGTGTTCAATTGGGATACTCTCTGGGAAATACCTTTACAAACGCCTTGACTTTGGGCTTGAATCTACTCCAGGAAAATGACAAGGCTCAAATGATTGCAAGCCCTTCAGCCATGGCTCAGGATGGTCATCTATCTGAAATGTCTGTCATCACAGAAGAATATTTTATGCTGACACCTCAAACACAGAATGCTCAGATATACAGCCAATCAGAAATGGAGATGATTGAATCTGGCGTCAAGCTGAGTATTACGCCCTACATTGGCTCGGAAGATGACATCATGATGGACATTGCGGTCGAGTTGAGTGACAGCAATCCCAGCGGTCGAAGCAGCGGTTTGCCTGTGGTCACCAGACGTACCTCAAGTGGTAGGGTGACAGTCAAGGACGGTGGTTCGGCTGTCATTGCTGGCTTGAATGAAAACAGAAGACAAATCAAAGAGAAAAGGACGCCAGGCTTGAGTCGGATTCCTCTTATTGGCAAACTGTTCGACAACACCAAAAAAGATGTCGCCACAAGAGATGTCGCCATATTTGTGACAGCCAATATTGTACGGCCTGGCAGTGGCAATGTAAGACCGCCCATGGCGAAACCCGAGCCAGTGGTTGAAGCACCCAAGGAACCATTGATGGGTGGGGGGATGTTCAATAACACTAGCACAATGAACGATCTGAATGCCATGTCGAATAATCCCGTGAATAGGCCACTGGATAATTCGATGAATGCATCTCAGCCTCCAAGGTATCAGAATAAGACAAATCAAAATCTTCCTGGTACATTTGATAGTTTCCAGGCTGAATTGCGTAGAACCATAGCGGAAAGTCGTAATGCTTATAATTGAGTCAGAACGAAAGGGCAATACTGTGAAGTCTATTCAATCAACTAGACAAAGTCGGTCTTTGGCGATGGCAATTATGGTTGCATTGTGCTTATTGGGCTTGATGGGTTGTTCAAGTAGTAGTAAGGACAAATCCGATCGCGTTGAAAAGATACGGATTGTGCCTCAGAGAAACGGTAATGCCGTTGACTTAGACGCGCCAGCCATTTTCGACATCATGAAACGTTGTGGTTTTACGGACCAGCAGGTCTATTTTCATGGTATGGCATTAAGGGACGCTCTAAAGAATCATGGTGGCGCGTATATTTATGTGGGAGAGAGAAAGGCCGAAGTGGTATTGAAGGTCAATGGCGAGAGTGTTTGGATATTTTCACTTTCTAATGGCTACTTCGTCTACGACGTCAAGTCTGGTTCATTCACTCTGGGGCCGCAAGGTGGAGATTCCTCAACCCGTACTGGTATGCCTGCGCCCCGTTAATCTCTGGTAGTCTTCTAATCTTGAAACCTGTTGGCATGCTTGAGTTAGAACTTTTGTGCCCTTGTCAGTAATCAAAACATCTTCTTCCAGACGGATACCTAATTTACCTGGAAGGTAGATGCCTGGTTCCACTGTGATGATTTGTCCAGATTGCGCCTTGCCCGATGTCTCCGGATTGATGCTGGGTGTTTCGTGGATATCGAGGCCAATGCCATGTCCCGTGCCGTGCCCGTACACAGGAAATCCATTCTTCTCAATCACATGGCGGGCTTCTTGATCCACGTCTGAAAGTTTCACATTGGGCTTCATCGCTGCAATGGCTGCCAACTGGGCCTGCTTTACTGTTTGATAGACTTTGTCAAACAAGCGGGTTGTACGTCCAATTGCAAAGCTTCTCGTGATATCACTGCAATATCCCCGGTATCTGGCGCCAAAGTCCATGAGTATGGTATCGTTGGCTTTGAGCTTACGTGAGCCAGGCTGATGGTGGGGGCGTGATCCATTGGGCCCGAATGCCACGATCGTATCGAATGCGTTGGTGGCGCCTTGCTTATGTATATGATAATCGAGCAGGGCCGCAACTTCGAACTCTCTCAAACCTGGTCGGATCTCCTGAACGGTATGTTCAAACGCGGTAATGGCCAAACGAATGGCCTGGCGTGTAATCTTGCATTCCTGTGGATCTTTGATGCTTCTTTGATCTTCTATTGATGACGTGGTCTTTATCGAAACTGGGATGGCTTTCTTCAGTGCTGAAAAGCTGGCGCAAGTGACAGCGTTTTCTATGTGCAGGGTTCTGAGCATTTGGAGACGTTTGCACAGGCCTGCCACAAGTTGTGGCATTGAGCCTGAGCGTTCCAGGATCTGGCAGTGTTCGCATTCCTTTTCCGCTTGTTCCGTGTAGCGGCTGTCTGTGAGCAGATAAATTCGGTGTGGCGTAATGGCAGCCCAACTGTCGTGCCCTGTGAAGCCCGTGGTATAGGTGACATTGGCTGGAGTGATGAGCAAAAGACATTCGATTTTCTTGTGTCTAATGAAGTTTTGCACCTTTTTGACTCGTTGTTTCATGTATAGATTGTCCATGGAAGCTCCATTTTTTAGGCTGCATATCAGGAATAAAACTATTGAGTAATGGCAATTCCGCACAAAATAAAGTATTTTTTTGGAAATAATGACTGAACCAAACACAGCAACCTAACAATAGTAAAGCTTATGCTACTTCCCATACGCACCAGTATTAGACCACGCCAAACGCCCTATGCCAATTATGCGCTTATCGCGATAAATGTACTCATCTATCTAACGCAATTTGCGGCAGATCCATACACTGGCATGACCATAAAACGGCCTTGGGTGTATAGTATGATGCTGACACCTGCGCAATGGCGATATTGGCAGTTCTTGACCTACGCATTCTTACACGCTAACACGTGGCATATTGTGGGAAACATGTTTTTTTTGTACATGTTTGGCAATAGTGTTAATGACAAACTGGGACACTCGAAATACCTGTTTTTTTATCTCTTAGGCGCCATTTTCAGTGGTCTGGGCCACACGCTCCTTCATATGAACTCACCGGTTTCCACCTTGGGGGCCAGTGGGGCCGTGGCAGCTGTGACCGGGGCTTATCTGGTTTTGTTTCCGCAGACTTTGATTACTGTCTTATATTGGTTTATTTTTATTGGTACATTTGATATTCCGGCCATTTGGTTCATTGGCCTTAAGCTGATTCTGATTGACAACATGTTGGCAGCGTCTGATGGTGGCGTGGCTTATGATGCTCATATTGCAGGGTATGTGTACGGGATTGGTGTGATGGTGCTGTGCGTGGCTGCCGGGTGGATTCAGAAGAGTCAATTTGATTTGTGGGACATGATCCAACAATGGAACCGACGTCGTCATTACAGAGACGCCATCTCTGCAGGATACAATCCTTTTGATGTGAATGCAACAACTTCCGGAAGACGTTCGGTGCGGGCCAAGGTGGTGTCGAAAACGCCAGAACAGTTGGAAAAAGAAGCCCAGATTCAAGCTTTGAGAGGGACTATTGCCACACGAATCAGTGAACACAACCTGTCTTTGGCAGCAGAGGTGTATCTTGAACTTATGGCATTAGATAAGGAACAGATCATTGCACATAAATCCCTGCTTGATGTGGCCAATCAATTGGCCAGTGAAGGCCGCTATACGGAGTCTGCCATCGCGTACGAGCAATTTCTTCTGCATTATAAACAGTATGAGCATCTAAATCAGGTCATGCTGATGCTAGGGCTGATTTATGCACGCTATCTTCACCAGTCAGATCAAGCCATTAAACACCTGTCTTTGGCGTCCGAAAAGTTGACTGATCCAGACCAAATGACCATGTGTGAAAATGAACTCAAACGTCTGAAAGCCGGCCAATAGCTACCCGTGTCAAAAACACATTGACAACCGGTCATGCCGGTGGTAACTTCAACTTCCAAAAGATGATCATGGGACTTTCCAGTATTGAAAAGCTGATAAGCACAAGTTAAGGAGAACAAAAATGCAGGCTCGTTGTGATACTATCCAGGACGTCCGTCAAGAAAAAACGGGTACGTTTGTCAAGGGGTGGATAGCTGCCATTCTCTTTGTAAGTGCTTTTTTTTCAATAGCTTCTGCTCAAACATCCATAACGTCGCTACAACCTGGTTTTCCTTACAAGGCTGAAGTGACTGGCACCGCCGTCAATATTCGCTCTGGCAAGGGCATGAAAACCTACGAATGTGGCAGACTTAATGTGGCTGACACCGTGGAAGTGTTGGGCGAGGAAGAAGGCTGGGCCAAGATTGTGCCACCTCCTGGTAGTTTTTCTTGGATAGCTATGAAGTATATTGCCATCAATGCTGACTTTCCAACCACGGGTATTGTAACAGGCAAGAATATTCAGGTGTATGCTGGATCTGATTACAGAGAGCCTAGCAGTTCCAATGTGGTTCAAACTGTCGTGAATCGAGGTGATACAGTTCAGTTAAAAGCCGAAGAAAAGGATGGATACTTCAAGATTCACCCTCCTAAAGGCAGTTTTTTGTGGGTTAGCGCCCGGTATCTAAACCAGATCAATGAACCTGTACCTTTACCTCAAATTATTTTGCCCAATCCGGCGGAACTACCTGACGATATTAATACGCCTGTTGTTTCAGTGTCCAAGGTAGACCCTAATGCAGCCCAAGGCGTTTCATCTGAAGCATCCCTGCTAAAAAAATACTATGAAATACGTGAAAAAATCAAAGTTCAACTGGTTAAGCCCATTGGTGAGCAAGATTACGCTGAGATCAAAAAAGAGCTGACTGAGATGGCCGCCAGAAAGGACACAGTACGTGCTGGTCGGTATGCAGATTTTACGCTCAAGAAAATCCAAGGCTATGAATTGGCGATTTCAGTGTCTCAACAGGTATTTGCTCAAGAACAGAAGTTAGTGCAGACTCAGGACAAGATTGATAAGGCCCTTGCTGAGCGTATTGCTCAAGTTAAGGACATGGGACGTTTTGCGGTGATTGGAATTCTTAAGCCGTCGACCATATTTGAAGGTAATGCCGATGTTCAGCGTTTCAGGATACAAGATATCAAAGGCAAGACCATCTGTTACGTTAAAGCCGTAGGGGCTGCCAAGGGCAAGGACATGAAACTCTACTTTGGCAAGAAGGTTGGATTGGTGGGCAAAATCAAGGCCTATCCGAATTCAGGGGGTGCTTTGGTTGAGTTTACAGAGATTCAACTGGTCGAATAGGCTGACTTCGAAAAAGACAATTCAGGCCTCAAGTAGAAAGTTCTGCTTGAGGCTTTTTTTATAGATAGGCATGGAAAGGCTAGTAGTAAAGAGGGGATTGACATCTCGCGTCAATATCGACATAATTGTGGTTCTTGAATACAAACGCTGGGGCAAGTAGCTCCATTTAGACTAAGGTGATACTATGAAAATTGTCATTGCTGGTCCAAAGGGGTCTGGTAAGAGTGCTTTGGGACGTGAGCTGGTAGATCTCACGCATTTGCCCATTATTGAAACAGATGAATTAATTGAACAACTTCATGAAGAACGCGATGGACATTTTTTGACTTGCCGTGAGATCTTTGTGGAGCATGGAGAGGTCTTTTTTCGAAACTTGGAACGCGAAGTCACACAGCAGGTTTGTGATCTTGACTGGCATTTTGTGGTGACAGGGGGCTCCATCATGATGGAGCCTGACAATCGGCGTGCCCTGCGAACCAATGGTTTGATTGTATTGGTGTCGGCGGAGGCTGATATCCTGTGGCAACGGGCCACAGCCAATGGCATTCCCCCCTGGCTGGAGGGGACTGATGGACGATCTCAGTATGAACAAGAGGTTGTTTTGAGGGATGAAGTCATTCGACCTTTCGCTGATATTTTGGTTGATACGTCAGAAAAATCACCCAGCGAGTTGGCCGATGATGTGATGCAGAAGATCACCAGTGAGATGAGCATTCGCAGTCATGCGGGCAACACCTATGGAGACATCATTCATGTGACCACGTTTGGTGAGAGTCACGGCCCGGTCATTGGTGCGGTATTGGACGGCGTGCAGCCTGGTATCAGAATAAGCGAAGCAGACATCCAGTTGGAATTAAATCGACGACGTCCTGGGCAGAGCGATGTGGTAACTCCACGTAGTGAAAAAGACCGTGTGCACATTTTGTCGGGCGTATTTGAAGGCAAGACCACTGGTGCGCCTATTGCCATGGTGATTTACAATCAGGATCAAGACTCTTCGAAGTATGAAGGTATCAAGGAACTATTCAGGCCAGGGCACGCAGACTTTACGTTTTATAAAAAGTATGGTATTCGTGACCATCGTGGTGGTGGACGTTCTTCCGGGCGAGAGACTGCGGGTCGCGTCATGGGTGGGGCGGTTGCTCGAAAGATCATGGAAGATCGTGGCGTAACCTTTGTAGGCCATGCCATTGAAGTGGCCGGGATCAAGGCTCAAACCTGTGATCACACTGTCATCGAATCCAATGTGGTGCGATGTGCTGATCCTGTGGCTGCCAAGGCCATGGAAGCTGCAATTATTGCTGCCAAAGACGATCTGGACTCTGTGGGGGGCGTGATTCAGCTGGAAATATTTGGAGTGCCTGCTGGTTTGGGTGATCCTGTGTTTGACAAGCTTGATGCCAGATTGGCCAAAGCATTGTTGAGTTTGGGTGCTACCAAAGGTTTTGAAATTGGCAAGGGTTTTGAACTGACACGTATGCGGGGCAGTGAGTCTAATGATGGCATGAGCAGTGAGGGGTTCATTAGCAATAATGCAGGTGGTATCTCGGGTGGGATTTCCACGGGCGATCCCATAATCATTCGTATGGCAGTCAAACCCACATCTTCGATAGTCAAGCAGCAGAAGACGGTGGATACAGAGCTTCGGGATCAGACCATAGAAGTCCATGGTCGACACGACCCTTGTATTGTTCCGCGTATTATCCCGGTGGTTGAAAACATGGCAGCCCTGGTGATACTGGATGCGTGGGAAATCCAGGAGCGTTTGAGGCCAGAATGGCGTGCATAAAAAGAGATCCCAAACTTCGGTTGGGAAGTTTGGGATCAGAGTGAATGAGTCTCCAAAGGAGGTTGTGAAGCTTTAGAATCCGTAGGCTCTGCGCAACTGTCTGTTGCTGGGGAAGCTTGTGTAGCATTCTCCACGAGGACCTTGGTATCCGTGTCTCGTTTTTGTCAGTACAACGGGTTGCTGAGAGCCATTTGAATTGGTGATCCAAATGGTCACTGAGACTGGTTTGACACAGGGTCTGAAAACCGGGCGATACACTGGCCTGTAAACATGAACCGGTCTTCTTGGAATCACGATTCTAGGCTGGGGAGCCATGATCTGTGGGTAGGTTCGTACCTGTCGATGACGGTGATGAACCACAGGTCTTCTCGAAGCCGAGAAGTGAACACCGCGAGTGCCAATAGAAATGGATAGGCTGGATGCCTGAGCAGATACTGTTGTTAGTAACACAGCAACCATGCTGATCTGAAGGAGCCTTTTACGTGCCATTTTTCCATCCTTTCAAGAGGGGTTAGCATTCCGTTTCACTCTTAAAAGGCTGCGTGGGGGGGAAATCGTTACATGAAAAATCGATGTTCCGACCGAGAGTTTGTTCTTCCAGCGCATCAGCTGAAGTCTTGAGGTCATTCTGCTATTGCTCGACTTTGTTTCTTCGATACTGGATATACGCACTTTTCAGGGCAGAATAGGGTTCTATGGCATCTGCCTTAATCGCTTCGTATTCATTGCCATGGAGAGAGTACGTATTGGTAATACGGAGTGCGGAAGCACCCAGGTAGACCTCTCCGGGTTTAACATACGTGACTGGGCTGAGAAATATGTCTCCAACACGACCCACAGCGTCACGCAATGTGGTTGGGCCCAAAAAGGGTAAAACCAAATAGATCCCATCGTCCACACCGTAGGTGGCCAATGTCTGGCCCAGGTCTTCGTCTACAATATACAAACCATGTTTTTCCAGGGCAGGATCACCTAAACCCAGAAATCCAGCAGAGGTGTTCACCAGGAATCGCTGCATCTCAATCCAGGCATCATCCCCTTTGCCCTGCAAGAGGCAATTTGTAAAGCGAATGGGGGCGCCAAGGTTGCTAAAAAAATTGTGAAGCCCTAAGCGTGCGGGCTTTGGAGTTACCTTCTTATACCCTTTGGCCACGGGGCGGATGACATGCGTGAAGGTGGCATCATTAAAATTGTACATGAAGCGGTTGATGGGTTCGAGGGGATCTGAAATGGTGACTTCTGGTTCAGTCAACTCTTCTTCAAGGAAGTCGAGATCTTCTTCATCAATGTCTTGTCCAAAGAGAACAGAGCAGGGTAGTAGTACAATGAAAACAGCTATCCACAACTTGTGGCTCATATTGGGTTTCCCTTCTCAAGATTCATTGCCAAATGGTTTGAGTAGTATGATCAATTGGGGCAGTAGCGTCAAGGCTGCAATCAGGGCGATAAACATAGCCAGACCGGTGAGCAGTCCAAAATAGATACTTGGAATAAAGTTCGAAAGGGCCAGAATTGAAAATCCAATGATAATTGTCACTGAAGTGTAATACATGGCATGACCGATGCTATTGTGGCACCGGTGCAGCGTGTTGACGTAATGGCGATCTATTTGGAATTCCTTTTGGAACCGATGGATGTAATGGATTGTATCGTCCACTGCTATTCCCACACTGATGGCTGCAATAGTGATGGTCATCATATCGAGCGGAATACCCATCCATCCCATAAACCCCAGCACAAGCCCGACCGACAGAATGTTGGGGAAAATCGCAATCACTGAGATCTTGAGCGATCTAAATAGGATAAGAAACATGGTCATTAAAGCTGCAATTGTAATGCCCAGTGTCATGATTTGAGATCGAAACAGGCTTTGGAGCATGTTATTGTATAGTACGAGCATGCCGCCCAATCGAATCTGATCCGGCTTGATCCCTACTTTGTCGGTTAACTCTGTTTTAATTCTTTGGAGCAGGGCATTGCGGCGTAATCCCTCTTGGGAGTCGAGGATACGGGTTGCAAATCTTGCTTCATTCTGATCAACAGACACGTAGGGGCCAATGAGGAGATCTTTAAGCGTGTCCGGGGTTTCGCTGTAGAACAGGGCCATTTCGAAGCTGTCAAGGGCCTTCCCATTGTTCAGTTTTTCTGTGACTTGGAGTGTGGTCGCCAGTGACAGAACTTTGCCAATTTCAGGTAGGGAGTCCAAATAGGCGTGTACTTTCTTTACATCATCCATTTTAGAGGCCGTAAACCAATAGGTTTCTTTGGATGCAGGTTCTGTGTCTTCAACTTCATTTAAAAAGTCGAGCTCGTCATCCAGCATGTCATCCTCTTCCGAAGTCAAAGTCTCGTTGTTTTCTAAGTCTGAATTGGATGTTAGGGTGGGAAATGTGACAACGACATCCAGGGGGGTCGTACCTCCGAGTTGTTGGTCAATGACTTTCATGCCCTGATAGATTTCTGTGCTCTTTTTAAAATAGTCAATAAAGCTATTTTCCACTTCCAATTTTGAAATGCCCACGAGACTCAATGCCAGAGATAGTATGCTGGCGGCCACAATAAAACGTCCATGGTTTTGTGTAAATCTTGCCAGATTGCCAGTGAGAGATGATTGCTCATTCACAACCTTGGACGGTTTGTCTTTGGGCAAAAGTATTAGAATGGCAGGGAACAGGACAAAGGTGACTATAAGAGACAGTGCCAGTCCTGCGATCATCATCCAGCCAAAGGTGATGACAGGCAATATATCGCACAGGACCAGAGAACCAAAGCCTGCAATCGTTGTCATGGTTGCATAAACGCACGGTTTGAGTTTGGTCGTGACCGTTTTGAGGATCAACTGGTGCATGTCAATATCAGGATCTTGGGACAGACATTCTCTGTAATACACAATTAAATGAATGGCCATGGCCATGGTCATAATGAGTTGCAGAGACACAAAATTCGATGAGATGACTGTGACATCCCAGCCAAACCAGCCCAGAAGACCCGTCATACTCAAAACCGAGGCACCGCAAAAAATGATGGGCAGAATGATCCATCGTATACGCCTGAAGATGATGCCCAGAGTGATGATCAAGAAAAACAGCACACCAAATCCAAACAGATACAGGTCTTTACGAATGAACGTAACCATGTCATCTGCGATCATGCTCACTCCGCCAAGAAACATATCAGCCTGATCACGGTATTTATCCATGATGGTGCGGATGCCTTGGATGTCCTCATGGCGCTGAGACCGCCAGAGTTCTTTGATGGCTCTGAGCTGGGTTTCAACCTCAAGCAAAGTCGCTTGGTCTTCTTGGGACAGGGCACCTGAGGTGTTTGCTTGCTTAATGGCATTGCGTTTTTTGATGAGGTCATAATAAACGGGATTTGCCGTGAAATTAACCAGCAGGGCGGTGGTTTTCAAATCTGGGCTGGCAATAAGGTTTTGGTACAGAGGGCTGTTCATGAATTCGTCGCGTGCCAAGCCTTTGTCAATGTCAGGCGATTCCAGTGTGCGCATTTCATCTGCGTTCAGCTTGCTGATGGGGACTTTGGGGCTGAAGAGCAGGGGCACATCCAGCATTGACGTGACAGACGATACACGATCCAGATTCGTTAAGTCATGACGTAGATTGCCTAAAAGTGTCAATGTGTTTTCGGACAGGAGATCCTGCTTTGGAGAAACTGTGATTACCACATAGTCTTGTTTGCCATAGCGGTCACTCAGTTCTCTATGAAATTTGAGATCAGGATCATTTTCAAGGAGCAGAGTATCTTCTGAGGCATCCAGTCTGAAGTATTGGGCTTGGTAAGCTAGAAAGCCGAGAACAAGGCAGACAACCGTTAATACGGTTTTGGGGTGTTTTAATATGACGCAATCGAAAAAGCGTGTTGTCAAAGACTGGGTAGGGGATTCCATATTATTTTGACGGACTATCCGGTGCCGACTCCTTTGGCTGGGAACTCTTGAGTTGTTTCAATAAGGCTTCAATGCCATCTTTCTGTATGACGTCGCTAAACTGTGATTTGTAGCTTTCAATCAGGCGGACGCCCTGCACCTTGACATTGTAGATTCTCCAGAACCCCTTGCTTTTTCTAAAATAGTAAATGATTTCAATAATCTTGTCTTTTGAAGCCAATTCTGTGGGTATCTGGATAAGTGTGGGTTTGGTGACCAAGGGCTTTTTGTAGGTGACCTCTTCATCGGAGTAGAGCATGAGTTTGCTGCGGTAGGCATCCTTGAGGTATTCCACGAAAAGCGTCTGATACTGACTTTTCTGCTCTTTGGTCATAGACTTCCAATGATCTTTGATGGCCAGAAGAGACATGATTCTAAAATCAAACAAGGGATTGATGATTTTTTCGACCTTGTCAGACATGATATTGGGGTCCAGCTCTTTCTGCTTCAGAACAGTCATGACCTGTTCCATTCTGGATTTGAGCAGAACCTCAGGGGCTGCTTTCAGGTCGTTAACCTCTTGCGCGCTGATGACGCTTGTTAGCATGAGTCCAAAAAATACAGATGCGAGTTTAGTTTTCATAAGTATCCACCTTATAATCGTTTCCAGTTGCAGGGATTATACCCCATAAAGGGGCCAAAGTGTCAAGGAGGAACTGTGAGAGTTCTAATTGATTTTGTACACAGCCTTGAGAAAAACCTCAGCACCGGGACCGACAGGCCGAGGTACGGACAGATACTCAATATCCGGCTACATTCTGTTGCCATGCTTTAAAGTCACTTCTTTATGGATGCAATTTTTGATATTGCAGGGTTAAAGGGCTCACATCTTAACGCCGATAGGGTATTGGTAATGTCTGACAATCCAGCCATAAACCCCTTGGTTTTTGATGTCATGATTTGGGTGTCAAATTATGACTCCGCTTCGATCATTGCCGTCACTCTTCGGCAGAGCTCCTTGCCGTAATCTGTCCACTGTCCTTCGCCCCAATATCGGAAGCAACTGGTCTGGCTCAGCATGAGGTTGAACAGAGCCGTTTTGAATCGTGGGTCTGACGTGGCCATGGAGGTGCTCAGAATCTTCTGGGCAAATAGGGCGCTGGCTTTTTGCATGGGACCGAGTACGGATTCATAGCCCTGAACCCAGGAGATATTGTGGGTCCAGCTGCCACCCTGCATGTGAAAACGATCATCTTGTGATGCCAGGGTTTCAATGAGTTGTGCCAGGGCCTGGGGCCCAGCCCCGGTTTGGAACTGTTCCCATATTTTGTGCTGCAAAATGGGCTGAATTCGAGGTAAGTCAGATTCTGTGATGCCCAGGGTGTCCAGATACTCCAGATATTCAGTGACATTCACGGGTGGGGTGGAGCTACTTGAGGCTTCCTGCATAACCTGATCAAACTTGGGTGGAAACTCATTCATCATCACCCCCCCATTTTCACCGTCAGCGATTTGTGTGGCCAAGGCGGGTACTGAGTGCCCGGCCAAGGTCCTGCGAGCTTGCCCCATGGCTTCATAATAGGGCTGCATCTGGGCCACAAGCTTGGTGTCGCTGCCTTGTGTTTTGATAATGGCGGTGATCTGTTCGGTCTGCCCCTGAGAGTTTTGAGCGATCAGGCAGCAGGGCAGGTATGGATCAATGGCGTCGCCTGTCATGCTTTCAATCGTGTGTTCTTGCACCAGAATCCAGCGATAACCGCAGTCCTTCAGTGTTCTGATAAACTCATAGCAGACATCGGGATGATTGGGCAGGGCCATTTCACAAGGGGAGAATCCGCGGACTCGTGACAACGCTTCTGTGCCAAACAGGGCGGCAAAATGGTGCTGCCATGCGAGAACGTGTAAACGATAGTCTTGGGCCGGGGTAGAGGGTGCCACCGGATGTCCCCAGGCCGTGCCAAGCCATTCTACACAGGGGCGACAATCGGGTTCCTGTGTGATTGTTCTCAAGCTGTCAATCACATCGGTCAATCCCATGTCAATCAGTCCGTGCAAGAGTGCCCCTGAATAGTCCAGCATGATGCGGGGAGAAAAGCCCTTACGCACCAGGTCAGGAATAAACGTACCCATTCGTTTGTAGCAGTCGTGAAACACTGTGGCATTGTAATGATCCCCGGAGCCCGGATCCTTCATCATGGCTTTGAGATTGCTAATGACTTTGGCTGTTTCCAGTGAACCGCCTTCAGCCGGTATCATGGGCTGGTGCATATGTAGGGCGCAGGCAAAGCCACTTTGAATGTTTGCAAAGTCGATGTTGCTTTCAGCCAGATAATGGGGGCCTGGTAGCGTCATGGTCTGCGAGATCAGGGCTTCATGACCGCAAATGTTAGGAGAATTGTCATTTGTGTGTGGCAAGGTGTGAATATGTTCCATGGTTCAAACCCCTTTTCAAGTGGCTTGGGTGTTATGGCTATAGGTTGAGCTAAACGGTAAAGATAGGTTAGCTTTTAGAGATTGTTCGGGGTTAACCGGACGACGTAGCCTCCCCCTGAAGGCATACTTATTCTTAGCTTATCTTTGGCTGTGACATTAAAGGATGATTCTATGAGCAGATGGTCTTTTCCAGGGTTTGCATCTTTCCAAATCTGAGCCGCAAAGCGACCTTTTCCCAGCCAGGTTAGAGGAATCTCCAGTGAACGCGGTGTCCAGTCAGTCATGGCTGCAATGTACCAGTTTTTGCCCGATCGTCTGGCGATAGTGATGTAGTTGCCCACCTGACCGTTAATCACACGTGTCTCGTCCCAGGTTGTGGGCACAAGCTTGAGAAAATCCAACCCTTCGGGGCTTTGTCGATAGGCATAGGGGCTATCACACAAGACCTGCAACGGGCTTTCATAGACCACGAGCATGGCCAGTTGAAAGGCGCGAGTCCCATAGACCATGGGGCCGGGCCCTGTGATGATCTTGAATGATTCCTTACTACCATGCCGGAAGCCTCCTGGGGTGAAGTCCATGGGGCCAGCAATCATACGGGTGTAGGGTAAGGTTAGGCAGTGATCTGGTGTGACGCGGTCAGACCATTTGCTATACTCATTGCCCATGACGCCTTCCCGTGTTACCAAATTGGGGTACGTACGACGAATACCCGTGGGTTTGTAAGCGCCGTGGAAATCGATCAGCAAGTGATGTTCTGCCGCTTTTTTGACCACGCGGTGATAAAAATTGACCATGTCCTGATCATCACGATCCATGAAATCAATCTTGACACCGGCTACCCCCCATTGTTCGTACAAAGGAAAGGCCTTGTCTATTTGTTTGTCTATGTGCTTCCAGTGTGCCCAGACGAATAGGCGAACATGTTTGCTGGCAGCGTATTTCACGAGCTCCGGTATATTAATGTCCGGATTGTCTGTGGTGATATCGCTGGTTGGATGAGGAGGGCCCCCGACCGTATCGGCGAAGGGAGGCCCATACCATTGCCAGTCCACAAGCTGATATTCCCAGCCCATTTCAGAGGCAAAATCAATATAGTACTTCATAGTGTTCTGATTCGGTCCCAGTTCGAATTTGATATCTGGTGCATACCTATCAGACCACCACCAATCCCATGCACATTTGCCGGGTTTAATCCAGGATGTGTCTTTTATTGCACAAGGTTTATTCAGGTTAAGGATTGTATTGGACTCGATAAATCTTCCTGGGTCGTCTGCGACCATGATCACACGCCAGGGACTTTGCCGGGGTGTTTGGGATGTGACACATACGTCTGGATTGGCTGGGTGGGGCGACAGACGCGTACGAAATGTGTTCGGGACATTCTGTACGCTCTGGATATACAAGCCTGCCCAATCTGTCAGATTGGCTTCTGTGATTGCGATCCATGCCTGTGGGGTTTGCACGAGCATTGGCAAGCCGCACAGGCTGTCTGGTGTGACGGTTGAGAGACGTTTCTGACCGAATTCTGATTCTTGTGAAGACGTGAAAGTTTTGTAGTCTGCAGCCCAGACTCTGTGGTCAGCCCCAAAACAAAACCAGGTGTTTTCTTCAGCCAGGGTAAAACTCTGGGGCGAGTCTGTTTTGCCCAATACATGCCTAAATGCAACGGCATCATTGTATGCGCGAAGTGTTATTTTATACTTGATTTTTGATGGGTGCATGTGTTTGACCCAGATCTGAGTTTCCTGGTAATGGTTAATCACATGGCTGGATTTCCCCCATGTGGTGTTCCAGGTCTTTCTGATGTTCTTTTGCTCAATCAGCAGGATCAGATCATTGGGGCCGCAGGGAGGGGCATCTTGAAACCAAAGTTCCATGGGCGAGTCCAAAATCACGGGTTGGCCTTTATATGACACGGAGTAATAGAGGTGAGGGCCCGGTTCGTAAGGTGGGGCAAGGTTCTTGACAGTCACACTCATTTTAATCCGACCATCTGGAGACACTGCTTCTACTGTTTCCTGGGCAAAAGCCTGTAGAGAAAACACAAGACACGCACCGCATGTCATAAAAAGCAGCCGTTCAATGCTGTGAATCATGATAAAAACTCCAGATTAACAATAGTAGTGGGCTGTTATACGATGAAACACTTTTGACGTCAAGCGCGATGCTCAGGGCATCATGTCTTGACCAGCATCTCAAAACCGGCCATAATGCTGGAATTATGCTCAATAGAAAGGAGTCTAGCAGATGAATTTGAAATCATGGGGTATCCTCGTTCTGATGGTGATGTGTGCCAACCTGGTTGATGCCAAAGACTGGCCCGGATTTCGCGGTGGGGCGTATCAGGGACGATCGCCAGAAACCCACGTGCCACAGCGTTGGAGTGACACGGAGAACCTGTCCTGGAAAGCGGTCTTGCCTGGGTTTGGTTCTTCCAGTCCCATTGTGGTCAGAGGTCGAGTCTATGTGACCTGCTATTCGGGCTATGGTTTAGACAAGGATAATCCTGGTGATCCCAACCAGCTTGAACGCCATGTGTTGTGTTACAAGGGATCAAATGGTCAACCGCTCTGGAAGCGATCTTACAAAGCAGTACAGCCGGAGTTACCCTACAAAGGCATGTTACGAGAACATGGATACGCCAGCAGTACCCCGGTATCGGATAGTCGGCATCTCTATGTGTTTTTGGGGAAGAACGGCATATTTGCCTATGACCTCAACGGCAAGGTGCTTTGGCAAGCGAATGTGGGAACCGGGTCAGATAAAAAGAAATGGGGTTCCGCCACGAGTCTTGTATTGCACAAAGATCTGTTGATTGTCAATGCATGGGATGAGAGTAAGAAACTTATTGCCTTGAATAAGATCACGGGCCAGCCTGTGTGGGAAAAAGATCTCTCCAAAACAGGGCTGATCTATGGTACACCAGTCGTTGCCCATCTGAGCAATAACGCCACTGAACTGATTCTTGTTTTACCCACGCAAGTCTGGGGCCTGGCCCTCGATACAGGTGAGCAACTCTGGACCGTGAATACGAGCATGAAAGACAGCACCCTGAGCACACCCGTGGTGGTGGATGATGTTGTGTATGCGTATGGCGGTGGCCCGGGATCTCTCATGGGGATGGCAATTCGCTTGGGTGGTCGGGGTGATGTTACCAAGACGCATGTGGTCTGGTCCGGCAAGGATGCGGTCTCTGGACCGTCCCCTGTGGTTGTCGGCGAGCATCTATATTGGGTCGATTCCAGCGGAAAAGCCTGCTGTCAAAACATGAAAACTGGGAAGCTTGAATACACACGGAATCTGCCTGGCGCAGGGCGTTTTGCGGTGTATGCCTCTGTCATAGAAGCAGAAGGGCGAATCTATGCCGTCTCGCGTAAAGGCGAGGCTTTTGTGTTGCCAGCCAAACCCAGATTTAGAATACTGGCTCGCAACAGCCTTGCTTCGGATGAGAGTGACTTTAATGGATCACCTGCTGTGAGCAGTAGTAAGATCTACATGCGATCCAATCGTTTCCTGTATTGTATTGCACTCAAACCTCAACCCAGATAACAAAGCAGGTTCGCCGTTTACGGTTAGCAGAAGAGGCCTTCTTATATCCGTGAACGGTGAATCTTAAGGGGTTGGCCCTTGATCTGGCCGTGTTTTCAGAACCACTTGAATGGTTCTGTCGAGATATTCGACAATATCTCCAGCCATGATTTTCTTACGTTTGCGTGTTTCCACTTCTCCGTTCACCTTGACCCCGCGTTCTGAAATAAGGAGTTTGGCTTCTCCTCCACCGCTGACAATATTGTCTAGCTTCAGTAGCTTGTTCAGGTCGATCGGTTCCAAATTAATGGCTATTTGGGCTATGGGTCCTGGCATGGGGCATCCTTTTCGCAATTGATGAGTTGTTTTGTTCGCTTAACCTGTTTCAGGGTAGGAGTGGTATTTCGTTAGGGTGAGAGATCCATGCCATTAACCACTCCGAAACATGAAGTCCTGGCACCACAGCTATCACAAGCCACAGCACCTTCAACGGCATGGCTGCCACCTTACCCAATATTTGACTCATTCGATTTCCTATCATTGTTAAACGATTGAGCTACCACCTTCGAACAAATCAGTGTACAGCTTTTGATTGCTCAACGCAATTGTATACCCGGTGAAACAAGATGAAGAACCGCGTAAGTCTTTGTCTATACTATAAGGTTTCCTACATAAAGCCAAGATGGTTCGTGATGGCAGTGGGGGGGAGGCTGGAGGAAGAAAATTTCTGTGATGATGCCCTAGCCGCAACAGTCCAGTAGATGGACTGTTACGGCTTCGTTGAGATCCTTAACAACCTACTGCAATGGCGTCAATTTCGACGAGGCCGTCCAAGGGGAGTCTGGCGACCTGGATTGTGGCTCTGGCTGGTTTGTGTGCCCCAAAGGCTTCGGCGTAGATGGCATTTATTTCTGGGAAATCGTTCATGTCTGCTACGTATACCGTGGTCTTAGCGACATGTTCCAGTGTGAGGCCTGATTTTTTTAGAACGGCTTCCAGGTTGCTCAGCGCTTGACGTGTTTGTGTTGCTACGTCAGGACCGGCAAGTTGCCCTGTCTCAGGGTTTAAGCCCAGTTGCCCTGAGCAAAAGACCATGCGGTGGGCACGGATCGCCTGGCTGTACGGACCAATCGCTTCCGGTGCTTCTGGTGATTCAATGACTTTCATAGTGTTTCTCCTTATTAATTAATTATGTTGTGACCGATGAGAAAACTCTCAACGGATTTGAACCATCGATTCATGCGGCTGCCCGGACGTAGGCCAAAGCCATGCCCCCCCTCGTCAAGGATAGTGAGCTCTGCCGGGACACCATGTTGTCTCAAAGTCTCATAAAAGACCAGTGAGTTCTCAACCTTGACGCTCCTGTCATTGGAGGCGTGCACCAGGCACACGGGCGCCATGTCTTTGCTGACCTGTTTTTCGTTCGAGTAATACGTGACTTGTTTAGCAGACGCATTCGCCCCGATGAGGTTGTTGCGAGTGCCCTGGTGCATGATGTCTGGATTGAACGATATGACCGGATAAATCAAGAGTGAAAAGTCGGGCTTGACCTGATCTTGAGTGGCTTGGTCCACAAGCACATCTTTGAAGTGTGTGGACACAGAGGCTGCCAGGTGACCGCCGGCTGAAAAGCCCATAACGCCAATGCGGTCAGGATCAATCTTCCATGCCTTGGCATGGGTGTGCAAAATTTGCATGGCACGCTGTGCATCCTGAAGGGGGCGTTTGTGGCGTTCGGTCATGACCCGGTCGTCAGGCAAGCGATACTTGACCACGGCTGCGGCCAGCCCCAATTGGTTGAAAGCCTGAGCCATCCAGATGCCTTCGTGGCTGTAGGCCAGTCCGCCATATCCGCCTCCCGGGCAGATGACCACCGCGCCTGTGGGCGCCTGGACGTTGTCGGGGAGATACAGGTCTAATGAAGGTTTGCACACACGTTTGTATCGCACTTCATGGTTTCTCAGCGAGCGAGTTTCGAAGTTTTCAGATGTGATATTGCCAGGGATTTTGGTGGGCCACAGCTCGATCACCTGGTCAGGCTGACATGGTGTTACGGTGATGTCTATGGTTTGCGATGCAGGTTTTCTGTTCAATGTGAAGTTCTTTTTTTTTGGCATAGCTTGGCCGGCCACCACCGTGACATTGTAGTCTCCAGGAAAGGCGTGACATGTCAATATACCATTTTCGTCCGTGGCACCTGACACCTGGGTTGACCACTCTTTCATCAAGGCTTCGTAACGTTTACCGGCTGCATTCAAGGACCAGTCCTTTGTGGCCAGAGAGGCATTGGGACCTCGCCAGGAGGCTTCTGACCAGAATGCCCACATCGTAATACCTTCGACCGCTGGATGGCTGTACGCAGTTCTGTAAACGAGTTCCAGGAGGTCTGCATTTTTCTCGGCATCTGTTTGGGCCACGTCAAATTCTGTAATCCAAATGGGCAGACCCAGTGTGGCGAGTTTGTCAAGTCGTTGTTTAATGACATAAGGGGTTGCCAGGATGTCTTCGTTCCAGATGTGACCTTGAACGCCAATGCCTCCAATCGGGGCGTCTTGATTTATCAATTGGCGAATATGCTGCACGTAGTCGTCCAACTGGACAGTCTCAAAACTCTGATCCACGGATAGGATGTTGAATTCATTGACAAACAGCACAGCATTGGGATCCAGTACATGGGCCTGCTTAAACATCCAAGTGCGAATGTTGTCACCGCAGTGATCTTTGTAGAATGAGCCGTGCAGCGTTTCGTTGTTGATGTCCCAGTGAACGAATCTGTTGCGGAAGTGGGGCACTGCACTGTTCATACGTTGTTTTACGGCTTGATGTATGCTGGCAGAGTCAAGTTTAGGGAGCCATTTAGGTTGCCATTTTTTGGGTGCCCAATAAAGACAGTGCCCTCTTACCGGTATATCATTGGACTGGCACCAGTCAAACATGGCATCAGCTTGTGCATAACTTACATGACCCATCTTTCGCTCTGTACTATACCATTTAGATTCGTTTTCAAAGACTGCCCAGTTGAAGTGCTCTTTGAAGAAACGGGCGTAGTTTTCATTGGTCAGTACGGCTTTGCTCATGGCTGCGCCGAAGGGAAAGCTTTTTCGTGTTTGTTTTAGAGCGATAGATGTGTTCGGGACGGGGGTTCCTGAGTTGTCAAGAATTTGGATGTGGAGTATACGTTTGCGGAGGTTATTTATGCGTGCATTGGCATCTGTTTTCCACCCAGGCTCCCCTGCAAAAAGGGGGCCTACGACCAGAAAAACACAGATACAGGTCCAGAGGGTCAGTCTTTTTGCATGCATGTAAACTCCTGTTACTGGGTGAAGGGTTAGAACTCTAGATTGACAGTGTAACCGAGATTGCGCAATAATGCAAATTATGAACGCACAGGGAATTTGGGAGAAGAATCAATGGATGTTGTCTGACAAAAAAGGCTCCATGGGACACCTTGAAAGTGTCCCATGGAGCCTAGTGCTGTGTCAATAATTAAGTTTAGGATGCTGCTCGCAGTCAACGGGCATCTACTGCGTCAGAAATTCTCGACCTGCCACAGCAGGCCTGCGGTTTCTTCCTTGTATCTACCCATTGAGTGCGTCGCATCAATCCTAAATTTCTTGTGTGACAAAGCACTAGTTAATGGCTTTATTCTGACTCTACCAGGATTTTAATGGCAGGTTTCTGCAGTTCCAGTTCAAGTTTATTAAGTTGCTCTTCAATGACCTTGAGCGACTCAGCATAGTAGTGCTCTGTGTAGTAAAAGAACATCGCAGCTTCAGCATCAATGAGATGGGTCTGGTCTTCTCTCATTTCAGGCATGAGTAGGACTTTTCCGACACTGAAATTCTTGAGGAGCATCTGATCAGAGCCGCCATTGAGTGTGATGATCTTCTTCAAGGCCATGGCACGACGCAAACGCACAATATCAGATCCATCTTGAATCAATACGGTGTGGCGTGGTTGACCGTTCTCAGTTGGCTGGTTGAGTTCCCAGAGGAGCTTGCCCCAGACTTCTCGATCCGCACAGTCGACCAAACTGACCTCTGGCGTGGATTGCGTCTTTAGCTTACTATCTGCATGAGAGGCGTCGCCGAGGAAGGTGATGGCCACTGCTTTGTCCCCAAGATCGGTGAACTTGCCTTTACTGATGTTTTCCAAGAATCTTTCGAGGAACTGGACGTTATAGCCACCGGCTTCTTGTTGACTTTCCAGGTAAATGATGCGGTCAGGGAGAACGCTTGCATCAAGACTCAAACGTTTGATCACTTCGTAAATCATACGAGCTACCAGGATAGGTTCGCCTGGGATACTGTTTTCCACAAAGGTCTTGAATGGTTCCTGGGCACCGAGACGGAAATTCTTTGTGACTGCCAGCCTTGCCTTGTTCCTGTAGGTGAGGATACGGGCATTTTCCAGGAGGAATGTCAGGTCAAACACGTCTTCAGCACGAATACGATAGGAATCCCGGAAGAGTTCGTGACCAAAGCTGTCAAAGAGATCTTCGTCCTTGGGCAAGGACCGGGGAATGAGTTTCTTTTCAGGGAGAATATAGGGGGTGAGTACAATGATTACTTCCTGCTTGGTCATTGCGGTTCTCTTGGTCCTGAACAAACCGCCCACCACAGGCAAGCTGCCCAGAATTGGAATCTTGTCCTCTGTCGAGGTTTTTTCGCGATATACGAGTCCACCAATGATGAAGGGCGTGTTATTGCGGATACGTCCATAGGTCTGCACACGACGCGTGGAGATGGTTGGTGCCGAGGCTAATAAAACATGGCTAGTGTCTGATGAGTAGATTTTCAGTTCTTCGTCCGGAACTTCTGCAGAGACAATCGTGTCGATGAGCATGCTGACTTCGGTGCCGTTTTCGTTGATTCTAGGTCGGATATTCAATAGAATACCGGTGGACAGGTATGTAAACTTGAATACCAGCTTGTTGGAGTAGTTGCTCATCCCCTCAGTACTGCTGAGAATCGGGATGTCCCGTCCCACACGAATGGTGGACTGGCGATTGTTGAGTGTCAAGATGCTGGGACGTGAGAGAATTTCGGCTTTACCGTTTCGGATTAGAGCGCGAACACCGACCTTCCAATCCCAGGGCATGGTGCCCTTCATTACATTGTGGAATGTGGAGGTGTTATCGACACCAATGTTCAGGGTGTTAGTGGCCACGCCTGCATAGGCTGTTTCGTTTTTAAGATCGGTTGTTCCGCCAGTAAGGGAGAGAGAACTCAGGTTAGGGCTATGCAGGGCCCAGTTGATACCGAGGTCTTTGAGGCCTTTTTCGCTGATTTCCAGGACCATGCCTTCGATAAAGATCTGTCTGGCCGGACGATCAATAAAGGTGTCCAGCATGTGTCGTACGCTGCTGAATTGTTCAGGATGAGCAGGATGGAACATCACCATGATTTGTGTCATGGGGCTGGCCACTGTATTGTCCGACAGGGCAGAGGCATTACCCGGGGTCAAGGATAGTCCCATTGTTCCACTGGATCCCTTGCCGCCGATTAATCCGGTATCCTCCTTTTGAAGTTCCGGTACCTTGACCACATAAGGCAGTTGATTGAAGTCTACCTTGGTAGGAATCTTTTCTGGGGTCTCGACGGTTGTGATTCCCATGCCCTGGAGCATGGACAAAGCAGTTTTGGCATCCACATAGCTGAGTTGAACAATTTTGGTCTCCAGGTCACGGATTCCCATGCCTTTTCGCATGTCATTCAAGGCGGCAATCATTTTGGGAATGGTCGCTTCGATTTCCGCCAGGACGGGGTTTTCGGCCAGCGTATTGTCTTGATTGACTATGAGTCCCAAGGCCCAGCACTGGGGTGGCTGAGAGACAAATCGCTGCATGCCAAATTGCATAATATGAACTCTCTTGCCCTCAATACGGGCGAGCGTTCGAATGCCGTTGACACTTCTGGGAGGTCTTGGCAATGTGTCGGAAAATTCAGGCGGTGCAGCGCTGTATCCCAATTTGGTACTTAGATGTAGCTCAAGTCGGTCACTCAGGTCAGCAATTTCCAGGGCGCTGAGCTTGGGCAGGGTGACAAGTTTTGTGGCATTGACAGGGATTGAAGGCCTGCCTGCCAGTCCCAGAGTGTCGATCATATTTTGCGTGTTTTCTGGCATTTTAGTCAGTTTAGGGATTTCCTTGCGCGGAATTGCGGCGCTAGCCTCCGTCGAAGTGGATGTGGCATTGGCCTCAACAGGTACCATTAGCAAGGAGACGGACACCTTGTCAGGCGCAGGCTTTGTGGGTTCCTGTGCTTTCGCAGGACTGTCTAAAATCAGCGTGAATATCAGATTCATAAGGACAAAGCACAATACTGATTTGAGGCAAAGAGGGTATGTTTCGGTCGACTTGGTGTTCCAGATTCTGACGTTCGATTGGGTCATGGTAACAGTTCTTCCTTCCGAGTATCCGGGATAGACAAGTTTTTCGATACTTCAACGGCTTTGTGCCTGTAATCAATAGTCTATTCCCTGGAAATTTTACGAATGTATGGATTATTTATTGCGTTTTGCACGCACCATACACGAATTCACCACCTGAACTGAACCACCCAGTATAACGATATTTATGTCAGTATTCAAATAATTAATCTCTTATCGTGGATGGGGTAAGTGATCGTTACATCGCTAAAAAGCTTATTGTTATAGGGTTAAAGCATTCATTCTTGCAGAATAGCAGCTCAAAAACGGACTGGTGAAACTGCTATATCTACATCAAGATGGATGGTTATCAGAGCAATTCGACCTGATCCACCTTGGCATGGACCGGATTACTCTTGACCAGCTCGATCGTGTTGGCTTCAAACTGTCGCACTATTTCAAGGTTAATACGGGTTCGTGTTTTCAGGTTTGAGGCGTCGGGCTTGACCCAGTACAGCAGCATAATGTCCCGCGAATACTCTGTGATGGCAAAAAAGCCCGTGACAACCTTTTCCTGAGTGTCGTTGTCGGTCTTGGCAATATGTTTGAGCAAATCCATGGCTGCGGAGATTTGTTTGTCATTCATGTCAGGGGTCAATCGGTACACAGAAAAGACCTGGCGTCCATTTTCTGTGTCCACGTTGACAATGTCGGCCTTTGCGACCATTGAATTTGGTATGGTAATAATACGGCCTTCATATCGGCTCTTGATTCTGGTGCTCCTGAGACCGATAGCCGTGACCACGCCATCATGGCCTCTGACTTGAATACGGTCTCCCACTTTAAAGGGTTTATCCACAAAAATGGCAATGCTGCCGAAAAAATTGCCCACTGTCTCCTGGGCGGCCAGGGCAAAGGCCAGACCGCCTATACCCAGCCCTGCCAGTATGGAAAAAACATCATATCCGGCGTTGTCCAGGGCCATGATAATGGCAATCGTCCAGACTGAAAGCTTGATGGATTTTCGAATCACAGGGACCAGTTGGTCATCCAGGTCGCTTTCTGTCTGCTCCACAAAGGGGACGAGGTATTCTTCAACCAACGCGTCAAACAACCGGGTCAACAGCCAGGCCGCATTTACGATGATCAGGCCTTGAAAGGCTTTATCAATAGTCGTTTCTACGCCCGACAAGTTGAGAAATTTGATGCCATGCCAGGTCCCAAAAATGATAATGGCGAACACACATGGTTCTTCCAGCATGTCCACGAGAATGTCGTCGAGTCGGGTCTTTGTCTTGGCGGCCAGTTTTTTGACGGTTTTTCCGATGAGCCAGTAGAGGCATTTGCCGAGGATAATGGCGCCTATAATAATTGCAAATGCGGTCATCCATTGAAGGATTGTGTTACCGTAAAACGTTTTGTTCATATTGAATGGCTCATTATACCTGGGTCATGCTTTTTTATTTAAAGTTACATGCCAAAATCCGACTTGTAGCATGTCACTCATTACTTTATGTCAGGAGGCGAAAATGCCATGGCAATTAATGCATCATTCTCTGTAATGATGTATTCTTCACTTGTGCTTCCTTTACCGACCTTTCTTGGATTCATAATGACCTGATCATCCCGGCGGAGACCCAGCAGTATGACGGGGTTGGCATCATCACGCTTTTCATAGAGTATTTGAGCGCACTGTGAAAATGTCTTGCCAATGAAAGCATCTGGGAAATGGTCGGGCGTGATAATGTACAGTTCATTGCCTTCAAAGGTGTAGGTGAGCAAATCTTTGTACACATCAGACAGCAGCTTGTTAACGGCACAATGGGCCAATATACCAATGCCCACATCTGTGGTGCAAATGGTCTCGTTGGCACCCGCATCCTTGAGGTGTTGGCTGTTCTCAGAATTAACGACCTCTGTGATGATGTGAGGTGGATGGTCTTTGCACTCTCTGAGCAGCGCCAAAATGATCATGGCCGATTTGGCATCTGGATCAGGCGACTCATTGTCCGAGAGGATGATAATGGTGTCCGCATTTTTGACCCGCGCTGTGCGTAATGTACCATGACGGCTGGGATCTTTGTGTATGCAGTGTATCTTACGGAATGACGTGGTGCTTAAGAGTTCCTCTTCGTTCAGGAGCTTGTCATCAATAATGATGATTTCCGCATCGGGCCTGCCCTCTGGGTGTCTCAATTCAGCGACAATACGCTTGCCACGGTCGTTCCAGTTGCATATGACGATGTGATCATTGACGTCCTTGGGCATCTTAAACTCCTCTCTTCTCAGAAATGCTGCTGCAAAACGACCTGCCACGGCACCGAAGAAGAACACACTCAAAATGAATATAAAAATTGAAATAACGCGTCCCGGCCAGGTCACAGGATATCGATCTTCAAAGCCACTGAGCATGTAAATCGTGATCGACCAAAAGGATTCACCCAACGTATCGAATGAGGTATTGTTGTATCGCTCAAAGAAATACATGGTCAGGGTGCCGAGTACGTACAAACAGATAAAGATGACAAACAGCCTCACATGAATGTGCCGTTGCATGATATGCCTGATGACAGACCTGAATTTAATGAGGTATACCAAAATGACCAGCAACAGACAGGACCAGACGATCATGGGCAGATAGTCAAAGATATCCTTTTTGAGCAGGCCATTTTCCATGTAAAAGGCCCAGGCTTGAGGGTGAACAGGAATGATGGGTTGCATCCGATGATCCAGAATGCCGTCCAGGCCTTCTTTAAGAGAGAACTGATATTTGCTGAGATCCACACCAGGAATGCCATGCTCTTCTCTGATGACCTTACTCTTCTCAAAAATAAGCTGGGTCAATTGTCGAATAAAATCGGGGGGCACCTTTTTGCCCTGGACCAGGGTTTGGTCAAAGTGCTTTCTGGCCACGAGAATCGCACGTACTCCCACTGTCTTTATGGCTTTGTCTTGGAAGTCATAGGTCTCAGCTGGGATTTCAGTGTAGACGAAATAAGGGAATGCCCGGATGAGTCTGTTGGCCAGTCCCTCATTGATGGGGATAAAGTTCACATAGTCCAGCAGTGAAATTCCGTCGATTCTGGTGGTCAAGAGGGGGGTGGGGATACCTGCCGTGACAAAGGCTGCATCCAAAGAATTATCAAAAAGCATGTCCCTGGCTTCACCAAACTTACATCGAACATCTGTCAGGTCTGTGGCTTCCCATCCGTCCAGAGAAAACATGAGTGTGGCGCTGTTGGTGATATTGGCTGGAGGAGAGCCTGTACGTACTCTTCGGCCCTTTAACTGGTTGAGATAGTGAATATCGCTTTTTTTGGTGGCCACGATCTGGATGATTTCAGTATATAGTGACGCCACAGCCAGCGCCTTGCTTGATGGCAGATTGAACATGGCTTCGCCATGGCTGAAATAGTACGCCGAATCATTTTGGACCAAAGCCAGATCCACCTGCTCATTGTCGAGTAGACGCAGGTTGTCCAAGGTACCCGCTGTTTCAACCACTTCAATTAAGATATCAGGAAATGTATCCTCTACGGCCTTCTTGATGCCATGGCCCATCGGATAATAGACCCCGGTTTTGCTTCCTGTGGCAAGACGGATCGTGATCTTTTCTGCGAAGGTGATGCTGGGGATTAGATAGAGCAATAGGGCAAGGACCAGGACTGTCCAGGCAGGTTTTAATCTTGGAACGTCTGGTTTAAGCACATTTCGCCCCATGGAGTTAGTCTCGTGGCTATATAATATCAAAAACAGTTCCCACCTATATTCATTGATTGAGAAGATCAAAGAGTAAACAATGGAAGTGCGATTGTAAAGGGCTTCTGAGTAATAAGCAATGGGTTTTTCGACTCACTGTTCGCTATTAAGGAACAAAGCCTGAAAACAGCTTTTTCTTACACATGTGGACTGTGAACCAGAAAGCGTGAACCAAGGCGATTTCTTGAGTCAAAAGGCAAAGCTGGAAAGGACTCTGTCACTGCTTATTTTACAATATCAAGGGTTTGTCTGCATCGCGGACATTGTACTTTATGTGATTTGAAGTTTGGGGGGATTTTGAGTTTTAGGCCACAGTCACACTCTAAAAATGCAAAACCGTTAACTTTTCGTATAATGTCCCCTGTCTTTTGGAGAGGCTCAGATAGAGGAGACTGGCTGGATGTGGTGGTCTCTGCATAGGCTTGGCGTGTTGTTATCGCGGCCTGGTCTTGATGACATGACACGGGCAGCACGGTGGGCTGTTTTGTGGCTTGCGTAAAGGCTCTGGAATAATCCACATAAGAGGCCCCGGACATGGCCCGGAGTATCTTGACACGTTCTTCAATAGGGGGGTGAGTACTGCTCAGATTGGCCAGTCTCTTCTGGCCCTTGCGTTTAAAAGGATTGGCAATATACATGGGTGCCGTGGCTTTATTGGCCACGGATAGCTGGGGTGACGGATCATTGGCAATTTTTTCCAGGGCACTGGCCAGACCTTCGGGGTAACGGGTCAGACGTACAGCGCCGGCATCTGCCAGGTATTCGCGTTTGCGTGACAGGGCAAAATAGAGAAGTTGTGCCAGAATAGGGGTGAGTATGGCAGCCAACAGGGCCACACCCATCATAATCAATTGAGCCTGACCATTGTTGTTTCGACTGCTGTATCGACGCGAGCCACCCAGGGAACTGTAAAACATGCCCCGCAAGAACACGTGGCTCAGCATCACAATCGTGCCCAGCATGATACCAGCGACTGTGACGTAAAGGATGTCTCGGTGAATTATGTGGCTGATCTCATGGGCCATTACGCCCTGTAATTCATCACGATTCAGACGTGCCAGCAGGCCCGCAGTGACAGCCACCGAGGCCGATTCAGGCGTGCGTCCCGTGGCAAAGGCATTGGGTGCTGCATCATTGATGATGTAGATTCTTGGCATCTTGGCCAGACCAGCCGCAATGGACATTTCCTCCACCACATTAAAGAGCATGGGGTGTACTTCTTTGGTCACAGGCTTGGCACGACTTGCACTGAGCAGGATTTTGTCCCCGGATAAAAAACTCACCAAGGCCATAACGGCCCAGATGATTGCGGCGACCACCATGCCCATCCATGCCACCTGAGGCGCAAAGGCAAATCCAATGAGATAGCCAAGGCCCAGAAGCACAAAGGCCAGGGTGAGCATCAATATGATGCTGTTGCGTTTATTGGCGTTGATGAGTTCCCACATGGTGTATTAGTTCTTCGTTTTTCGTTTTTCGTTCTTGGTTCTTGGTTCTTAGAACTGGACCTTTGGTGCCTCTCGTTCTTCTTTGTTTTCGATTTCAAAGAAGTCTCGTTTGGTGAAGTTGAACATGCCTGCCACGATGTTGGAAGGGAACATGTCTGTCTTGTTGTTATAGCCTAGAACCTGATCATTGTAATTCTGGCGGCTGAATGAGATTTTGTTTTCAGTGCTGGACAGCTCTTCTTGGAGAGACAGAAAATTCTGGTTGGCCTTCAGGTCCGGGTAGTTTTCCACAGTCAAAAGAAACTGACTTAAAGCGGCGCCAAGCTGACCTTCTGCGGCCGAAGCATCCTTGATATTGTTGGCGCCCAGGGCCTTGGAACGGGCTTCTGTAATGGACTTGAAGGTGTCTGCCTCGTGTTTCATATAGCCCTTGGCCGTTTCCACAAGATTGGGTATCAGATCGTGACGTCGTTTGAGCTGAACATCAATCTGTGACCAGCCATTGTCCACCCGATTGCGTGCCTGGACCAGGCCGTTGTAAATACCCACCAGCACCAGCAACAACAGCATGATGATGCCAATAGTCACACCTACACCTATTGCGATTCCCATGAGGTTTCTCCTTTATTTTCCGAACATATCCGCTAGCAGTTGTCTTATCTTATTCTCGTCGTCAAGATCTGCACAGGCCAGAATATCGTCCAATTCTCCCTGATCAAACCATAAGCCATGATGGCGTTTGCAGGTATCAATCAATACCGGGGATTGAGCCGACCCCACCAGATTTTTTTGCATTTTCCTTCGGCAAATAGGGCACCGACGCAAGGTTTCTTTAGAATGAACCTGGTTTTGAAATGTCCTCAGCAGCTGTAAAGCCTTGTCTTGATCATCAATTAAGGTCTCCAATTCGCCGGCATCCAGCCAAATACCTCCACAGCCCACACAGTGGTCAATTTCCACGTTATGCAGTTCCAGAGTTATCATGGCCTCTCGGCACGCAGGGCAATCCATAATCGCATCCTAAATCACAAGGGTATCAGATACTGCCTTTTCACTGCAGCACTGACTCTTCTCTAACAGGACGTATTTAACCTCAAAAAAATCATTTGTGCAAAGAATCTTTGACTTTGGCCATGGGGTTTCGGGGGCAACTCTGTTGTCTTGAATGACTTGCGGAACTTTGATATTGCGGTATAATCCACGGTTTTCTCCGGGCAGCGTCTGGAAGAGCCTTTGGAAAGAGTCGTTGTTGTGTGTATCCAGAAGTATAGAAATAGGAACGAAAAATATGGATGTAATGCCGTTTATTGTATTTCCTCCCGTGGGGGCCCTGATTGGCGCTCTAACCAATCAGATTGCGATCAAAATGTTGTTTCGGCCTTATCAGGCCTGGACCATTGGGCCATGGCGTGTGCCGTTGACGCCGGGTGTCATTTCTCAGCAGCGTCACATCATTGCCAAAAACATGGCCGAAACCTTTGAGGCAAACCTGCTGTCTGGCCGGGAAATTCACAGCTTGATCACCGGTGACAAGGTACAGATTGCCCTTGAGTCCAAGGTGGATGAATTCCTCCAAGGCCTTGGCCCTCTGGCCATGATAGCAGCCCCTATGAAGGGTGACATCATCAAGAAAATCCTGGAGGGGATTGAAGAAGTCGCCAGCGATGCCATTGAGCAGGGTGGTGATCTTCACATCGCTGAAAAGATTGAAGCCAAAATCAACGCCATGGACATCGAAAAACTGGAAGAACTGGTTTTAGGCTTCTCCCAAAAACAATTCCGTTACATCACGTTGTTTGGTGGTATCCTGGGCGCCTTGATTGGCTTGGTCCAGGCTGGGCTCAGTACTTGTCTGTAGTCACGGTGGCCGACGTCTTCTCCAGGAAACCACCCTTGACAGAGTCGTAGGTGACAGAAAAGTCGCCTGTACCAGTGACAATAAATTGGACACGGGCTGCGGCCTTGCCCGGAATGCATTCAAGTTTGACGCATTGCGGGCGGTGTTTGACTGGCTCAATGTCTCTGAAGAATTGATCCTTGACAATGCCTGAAGACACCACCTTGAGGGTCTTACTCTGGAGGCAGACTTTGTCCGGTGCCGTGATATGGTTGGTGATATCCTGTTGGGATCGGGTTGCCATGAGTCGCTGGTTTTCCAGTGTGATCCAAATTTCGGAAAGCGTCTTGGGTAACGCCATTGACCAACCTCGTCTTTAAGGGGATCGGCTTTGAAAAGCAGACGGTTCTCCTGAGGGTCCAGAATGAATGTGCCTTGTTTGTCCTTGATCCGCATCCAGGTGATCTTGCCATTCTAGTCTAGATCGTCGGGTCCATACTCGTCTGAAAGTAAGTAGATTTGCTAGTTTTTCAGTTTAGTCCTATAATTACGCGAGGTATAAAGATAAAAGGCTTGACAATCCATTTGTAGCGAGCTTACCATAATTTATGTGATCATCTGGTAAAGGATGTAAGTTAGTCTAAATCTGTTGTATTTGTGGCAGCAGGACTTGACTTGCATATGGATAGTTTTTGTCTAAGTGTGACTTATCCTGTTATGACTGCCAGGCAGTGCACAGTCAGTGGCATGTTCGTTGTTAAGGGAATCTGTGGAGAGTATTCAATGGCCCCCCCCCCTGAGGAAGTGGGGACGGGAGAGGACTGTGGATAAAAAACTACTTTAAAACCCATCTCATGTTTTTTAAGATCTGACCTCTCAATCGGCATCAGCTTAGTGAATGCGTTTTTTGTGAGCTGGGATCTTTAAGTCCATCTGTGAGATGTATATTTTGAATAGGCAAGATGTCACGTTAAGACATCCTAAAGCAGCGAGTGTCTATCCAAAGTTTTGGCTGTCTGGTATGTGAATATCTTAAAGAAATAGACTCTGAATGTCTACAAAAGGTTTGTGAGGTAGAAATAGAACGAGCCATTTTTCTTCGAGATTAATGTATGACAGCTGTAGCATCATTCAGAAAGAACATTGCATGGTGATATGTTGTGTTCAGATCTAGGATGTGACTTAGCTGAACTTCAGATGCGTATGTTTTGCTGAGAATGTAAACAAATTGGAATGAAGGATTCAATAGGAGAAGAACAATGATGAAGCTGAAGACCGTTCTTATGCTATGCTTGTTAATCATTTTATTCGGCAATATGTCGCCGGGGTTGTATGCACAGGGTGGTCCCCAGGCCATCTGCGTTCCTTGGCTTGTGGATGACGAAGATTATAGCAGCCCTGCCAGTTGTCACAACGCCTATTCAGGTGCGGAGGTGACGCTGAAGGGGATTGCTCGCAATGGAGTTGTTGAATATCGTTGGGATTTTGGAGACAGCACAGGCACGGTTTGGATGCCGATTTCTGATCCCTACAATCTCGGGGTAAAACATACGTATATTGGCATTGTGGGGCAGTTATTTCATGCGACCTTGTATGTGCGAGATGCCAGTGGCAGTCTGGGGCAGGATGATTATGGCGTCCGGATCTATGAATCTACAGATCTCAGCATCAAGGCGCACCTGAACGTCCGCATTAACATGGCCATTGAAGAGGGACTCTGGTATCTGCACACACATCTTAATCGTGCAACCTATGGCGGTGGCAGTCCTGGATATGCGCAGCCCTACGGATATTGGACAGATACACAATATGGCTATCACATTGCATCCACAGGCGTTGCAGTGGATGCATTTCAGCTTCAAGGCAGCAAAGTGAACAAAGATTATGACAGTGATCCCTATGTTGAAACAGTGCAGCGAGCATTGAATTATCTACTCACTCACACCTATTCTTTTAATATTGGTGTGCAGTCGGCTGGTGATCCGGACACAAATGGTAATGGCATTGGCTTAGTAACTAACTACAGCTCAAATCTTTCTGACAGTCGTCAGACCTATATAGGCGGTATATGTCTGACTGCACTGGCCAGTAGCGGTGCAGGTAACAACATTGCAGGTGTAGGTGGAGCCAACGTGTATGGAAGATTCTATAAAGACATTGTTCAGGATATGGTGGATTTTTTTGCCTGGGGACAGGTTGAGTCATCATCCTCTTATCATCGGGGAGGATGGCGATATCACGCCAACTATGGTAATGCAGATATGTCCACAGCACAATGGCCGCCTTTGGGAATGACAGCTGCCGAAGACAACATGGATGCCAATGTACCTCAGTTTGTGCGTGACGAATTGGCTTTATATTTGAATGCTTTGCAATATACCGGTGCAAACAGTAATCACGGAGCTTTTGGCTATGCCTCTCCAACATCTTATTTGAATGTGACAAAAGCTGCTGCTGGCATCATCTGCCATAAGTTTCTGGGCACACCTCTGACAGACTCCAAGGTGGAATCGGCGATCGGGTTCATATATCGTCATTGGAATGATAATGGAGGTAGTTGGAATTACACCAAACTGCACGGAAATAGTTACGGTATGTATGGTGTCATGAAGGCGTGTCGTCAACCTGATATTGCGAAAATTACCGAGTATAATTATGCTGCCGTTCCTCCCGGACAAGACGCCAATAGCTTCGATTGGTATTCCACGCCTTTAGGCCAATCACAGCAGGGTTTGGCTTCTTATTGTGTGGCGACTCAGCAGGCAGATGGCAGTTGGGATGATATATCCGGTCCTAATCCAGTTAGAGATGCTTTCTGTACTGGCTGGCGAGTTCTGGTTCTGTTAAAAGGTGTGACTATTATTCCGCCAGTGGCTGTTATTTGCGATGATGATGAGCAGGAATATATGCTCAATCAAGATATTAATTTGGATGGGACCTGTTCGTACCATCCAGACAGTGCTCGGAGTATTGTCAGTTATGAATGGGACTTGGACAATGATGGTGTTTTTGAAATAGTTGGTCCCACAGCCTCCATTCCTGGTGGTTTTCCCTGGATAGGGCTTTATCCAGTGACCCTTCGAGTCATTGATGACAATCCCTCTGGCGGATTGACGGATATAACGGTCTGCCAAGTTGATGTGCACGAGCCGCCTCATTGCCCTCATGCCTTTGCCGGTGGCCCTTACATGGGCTGGATTGGCGTACCGGTTATGCTGGATGGATCTAAGTCCAGGGATCCTGACAATGAGATCATCAGTTATGAATGGGATCTTGACAATGATGGTCTGTTTGGAACAGACGACAATGATTGCTTTGGGCAGTCTTCTGATGCTGTGGGTGTAAAGCCGGAATGGATATGGAATATTGTCTACAAAGGTGTCATTGGATTGAGGGTGACAGATGCGCCTTCAGACATCAAAGGGGTCCATTATGACAGCTGTTCTGATGTTGATTATTCAACGGTTGAGATTGGCAATCACACTCCCACATCGAATCCCGGGGGACCCTATACCGCATTACCCGGTTCGACGATCACATTGAATGGCACAGGCTCCAGTGATCTGGATCCTGGTGACAGTATTACCTATGCCTGGGATCTTAATCACGATGGCGACTTTAGCGATAGCCTGAGTAGTACGCCGGCAATTACTGTTGGTGCGGTTATTGGCACAGTTTATGACATTGGCCTTCGTGTGATGGATAGTTTCGGTAAGTATGAGGATGAATACACAACTGTGACAATAGTGGATTGGGTTCTTCCAGTGGCTGATGCTGATGGTCCCTATCAGGGAATGGCAGGGATTCCAATCATCCTTGACGCGTCAAAGTCTTATGATCTTGATGGAAGTATTGTCTTGTATGAATGGGATTGGGAGAGTGATGGTACATACGATTACAGTACTGCTCAGGCAACCTGTTCGCACACATGGAGTAGCAAATTCACGGGTAACATCAGGTTAAGGGTTTCTGACAATCAGGGATTTATCGATACGGACACTGCCTTGGTCGAGATGAGTGGTGTTCCTCGAGTGGCCGATGCCGGTGGTCCTTATCAGGGCAATACTGGAGAGGCGGTTTCTTTTGACGCCAGCAATTCCCATGATTCTGATAGCAGTATTGTCCTGTACGAGTGGGACTGGGATAACGACGGTATATACGATTTTAGTACGGTTGATCCTGTCTGCACACACGTATGGTGGGTAGAGCATGCGGGTCTCGTCAAGTTGCGAACAATAGATGACGACGGGTTCCAGGATACGGATACAGAAACGGTTCTGATCTATGCAGGGGATATAAGTGATCTGGTTGAGATCTCTTTCAGTGAATTAAGGCATTTACGGGCAACTGATCAGTCAAGTGTTACAGTGACCTTAAGCAATATCTCGAATCAGGTCATTAGTACACCTGTACGATTTGCGGTCAAATCAATCAGTACGTTGGCGGTGACTCTTGTTAATTCTGACGGAATGACCCAAGATGGCCATCCTTTTTATGATATTACCAGTTTGCTGGAAGAGGGTGAGTTGTCTCCTGGTGAAACGGTTAACACGCGAGTTTTCTTTGCGAATCCTGCACGTGAGCGATTCACCTTCACAGCAACGGTATATGGTCTAGCACACTAAATCATGGTTGGCAGAAAGATGCCACGAGATCGAATATATTTGGATACGTGAAATAAATACATAACAGGAGAACATTATGATTATGAATAAATTACTTCGCAGATTTTTGTGCGTTTTGTTCTGTACCGCCGTTATTTCGCCGATCGTTATTGCCGATCCGAATAACATCTTTATTGACCTGTCAGGTCTTAATGGTGCTGATTTTCAGTTGGAAGTGGCTTTGTATGACAATTCCGGTGTGATTGGGGATTCCTGGGTGTTGCTGGATGATGTGTTCTTTGGCTGGATGGGTGAGGGTTTTGAGAGTGGAACGCCAGGTATGTTTGATACCAGCTTGAATCCAGGAAGTGTGAATGCTGTGGAAGGGAACCTCAATGGCGCAGGGAACTATGTGCTTCGGATTGATGAAGATCCTCTGGTCACTCCCACATTTACATTTGCAGATTTTGAAGGATCCGAAAATGGCATGCTTTCATTTGTGTACGACATTGTGGCAAGTGTGACAAGTGGGCCGTTCGGTTTAGATCAACTCGTCTTTAGTATTCTGGATTCCGACACTTTGGAGCCCCTTGTGGCTGGTTTGATAGCCACGTTTGGTGACGTGTTATCGCATGACTCCACAGGAATGGACGCTCAGGCCAAGCATAGTCTATTGATAGGCTCTACTCTCTGGGGCAGTGTGGTGACGCCCGGAGAGGGAAAATATGAGTATATTCAATATGATAGTGCCGCTTACAGTACTGTGCCCATTACAGCAAAGGCCGAAGACTATTCCCGTCAGTATGGGTGGACAGATAATATTATTTTCTATGAATGGATCGGTACTGCTGTGGACGCGGGCAAGGTCGCCAATCCTTTGGCTGAGACCACGACCGTACTGGTAGATTCAGATTATACGTTAATTGCCAAGTTTGTACGGACGCCAAAAATAAAGACCGTGTCAATTTACGATCTGGATCCTCCTCGAGTTCTTTTTAGAGGTTTTATTGAGAATGACGGTGGGATTGCCTGTCAAACGCGCTTTAAATACTGGAAAGAAGGGGCAGGAGAAGAATGTACACCTTGGGTGGATTCTCTGAGAACATCGTGGTCTTTTTCCGAGTTAATGGAAAACCTGGAGCCGGGAGCTGACTATCATGTGATTCCTCAGGCCCAAAACCCTGCCGGCATTGGCTCTGGAGAGGAGATTATCTTTACCAATGCAACTCTGCCACAACTGATTATATCGTCCACATTGTGTGGATCTGTCATTGTGCCTGGCGAAGGAATTCATGGCTGTGTCTACCAAGCCACTGTGCCGGTTGAAGCCGAGCCAATGGATGGGAACAGTCTTTTCTTGGGATGGACAGGTACTGCTGTGGATGCTGGATATGTTGCAGATTCGAATGCTTTGGCTACAACAGTGTATGTGGACAGCACTCTGACTCTGTGTGCAAATTTTGTCAGTGCACTGGACCCCATTTATGTCAATGCCCCAGATCCCAATGACCCCGACGCCAATGTCCCTGTGCCTAATGGGTCCGAAGAACGACCTTGGCAGTCTATCCAGGATGCAATTGACGTGGCTCTGGATGACGTGACAATCATTGTTGGCGCAGGTCTTTATGAAGAGAGTGTGAATTTTGGGTATAAGCAATTACAGATCCAAGGGCAATGGCTCGTGGATAGCAATTATATGGGGCTGCCTACGATTACGCCTGTTGGCCAGGTGCCCGCTATCACAATAAATAGAGGTCAAGATGCTAACAGTGTATTGTCAGGATTGTCGCTTTCAGGAAGCGTGGGTTTGGGGCTTCTCTGTGATGATGCCAGCCCAACCATTTCACATTGTTTGGTATCTGGTAATCTCGGCGGTGGCGTTATGCTGAATAATAGCTTGGCTGATATAATCAACTGTACAATTGCCAATAACGGTTTTGATCCTAATACAGGAGGATTGATAAGTTGGGATAGTATTCCTTCTCTGGTCAATTGCGTGCTATGGAATAATGTGCCTGATACTGTTTACATTGAGTCTGGAGAGGCCGGGCTTTTCAACTATTGCTTGGTAGAGGGGGGTATCGAAGGTGACCAAATCATCAATGTTGATCCCTTATTTGCACTCGAAGGTATCTGGGATACTAATGACACTGTAGAGATCGTTGATGACATCTGGTTGCCAGGCGATTATCATCCGCAGTCAGAGGCTGGGCGTTATGATCCCAATGAAATGGTCTGGGTGCTTGATGCTGTCACCAGCCCATTGATTGATATGGCAGATCCAAATTCTGATGACTTTCTGGAAACAGAACCCAGTGGAGATAGATGTAATCTTGGTGTGTTTGGAGGGACTGTTCAGGCCAGCCGGTCTCTGAGTCCTTAAGCCAGTTTACTCATAATTAAATCAGGAAAACTACCCCTGTGCAGCTTAGGTTTAAGGAGCGCAGGGGTTTATTTGTCGTTTTGGCCCGGAGATCTGTACAAATTGAGCGGGCCTATCTGCAGCGAGCCTTGGGGTGGCAAAGGCGTCTTGCTTGTGATAAAGTATGGTATGACCACGTGGCGATTGAAATCTGACGAGCAATTGGTACTCGAGGTTGGCAAGGGACGTACCCAGGCCTTGGCCGAGCTGGTTCGTCGCCATCAGCAACGGGCGCTGCACCTGGCGTTTCGGTCGGTGGGGGACTGGCATCTGGCAGAGGATGTGGTGCAGGAGGCCTTTTTACGTGTGAATCGAGCGGCCCCCCAATACAGGCCGGATGCGAAGTTCAGCACCTGGTTTTATCGGATTGTGGTCAATCTGTGTATGGATGAATTGCGCAAGCTTCAGCGGCGTGCGAAGCTGTCGGATGACGCCCTGGCAGGGGACGTGTCGTCAGAGGGCAATCCGCAGCATGCCCAGGAAGTGAAAGAATTGCAGCAGGCCGTTTACGAGGCCCTGGACCAATTGAGTGAACGCGAGCGTCTGGCAGTCATTCTCCACCGTTTTGAAGGGCATTCGCACGGGCAGATTACAGACATTATGGATGCCAGCGTGTCTGCCATAGAATCTCTGCTGGTCAGGGCCTATCGCAAGTTGAGGCAGGGGCTGGCCGCATTTTCTGATAAATCGACAAATAAATCGCAGGAATCCGGCAAGACAGTCGTTTAAATAGAAAAGACGTGATCATATGGACCATCTAACTGACAAACAATTACTCAATATACTGGCCCAGCCAACCCTGGACCGGGATTTAACAGACCATGTGGCCGGTTGCGAGTCATGCGCTCAGAGGCTCCAATCCTTGAAGGAGCCCTGGGATGTGTTGGGCCAATGGGCTGTGGATTCGCCCGATATTGACTTGACAAATCGAATTATGAGCAAGGTTCAGGCCGATGCTCCTATCTTCCTACAGCAGCCCAGGGCCCTGATCCGTATTGCCGCGTCCATTATTATCGGCGTGGGTGTAGGGTCCTGGCTGGGGCAAACCACAGCCCACCCTGTCTCAGACCAGCAGGTGACTGAAGCTATGTATCTGGACGTACTGACCTTGAACTCTTCCACGGGCTGGACATCGCCGTTGTTGGAAGAGGGGCAGGAGTAGAATCATGGCTCGAAAACTCTTTCATCTTGGGTTGCTAGGTGTGGTGCTGGCGGCAGGTGTTACGAGCTATGCCGTTCGCAGGAATCTCTTATCAGCTGATCACAGGCCCATGGACTGTGCCCGGCAATGGCTTGATTTGTCCAGACAACAATGCCGCAACATCCGCGGCAAAGACCCGAACTTTCGTGAAGAGGCTCAGGCTCTATTTCTGACACTTTACGAGGCACGCTTGGTCATGGCCACCTTGGTGGCCGATGCGCAAACTTCGGATGAGGCCCTTTCTGACCAGGCTCAATTGGTTCTGGAGGCACACCACGCGCTCATGCGGCGTTCGCTGCGTCACCTTTTGGTGATGAGGGAGTTTGCCGATGTCAGTCAAGGCGCTCGTCTCAAGGCACTCTGTTCAAATGCCATGCGATGTGGCGAAGGTCGAGGTTCTGGTATGGGTATGGGGCCTGGCAGGGGGATGGGACCCGGCATGGGGCCTGGCGGGGGTATGGGGATGATGGGCATGCGACACCGGCAGATGCACGGACAGGGTGCTCTGGCTCCAGCCTTATCATTAACGGAAGCACAGCAGGAAACCATCAATCAAATCGCGCCCAACTTCGAGACAGAGTGTCTTGATTTTATGACACAGGTGAGGCTCGCTCATGTAGCCTTGTCCAGCCTACTTCAAGACACTCAAAGTTCTGCAGAATCTATCGAGCAGGCCCTTGAATCTTTTATTGCTGCGAGGACAGCATTCGAACAGCATACCATAGATTACGTGATAAGCATCAGATCTCTACTGACCGCCGATCAACAGCAGCGTCTGATCGGGCTCTCCAAGCATGGATGCTAGACTCTTCAATGATAGAAGGCCCCATGACAGGGCCTGCTATTCTGCTTTATCATTTGCCACTTCGGACTATTCCAATATACCACGGAGGTCAGAGGGGTGCAGTCCGCCTGATACTGCAATGTCTCGCATGACCATGGTGTCTGAGACTGTTAATCCTGCCTGTTTGAGCTTATCTGTGGCTGTTGCCAGATCAAGACCTGTTTGTTTGCAGTACTCAGATAGTGTCATCTGCCCAAATCGCTGAATACCACCACCGTGTTCACCTCGGCCACCGCCCTGCCCCTGTCCCTGCCCTTGCCCTGGTACACGGACTTCGCCAATGGCCAATTGATAGACTTCTGACGGAGTTTTTCCGGTGCGTTGAGCCATGTCTCCGATGGTCTCGTTCGGGGTGTTTAATTCAGTACCTTTGGCCTTGAGATTGGCTTCCAATGTGGCAGCATCCACGCCCTCAACCTTTTTGGCAAGTTCGCTGAGTGTGAGCAGTTCTGCATGGGGAATAGGTGCCTGTTCAGGCAGGCGATCATACGATGTTTTAATAGACTCTTGCCAGGCCAGGACTGACGCGAATGGACCGAAATCTCTGATTGTGCCCACCAAAAGGAGAATGCAAAGCCCCGCAGACGCGACCCATTCCCACCTCAGGGCAAAATGTTGGTGGGTTTTGTCCTTGAAATAGTTTAACAGGCACTTCCAGTTAAAGAATATGTGAACCACGCAGATTGCCACAAACAGGATGCTGAACCAGACATGCAGCCCGGTCCATTGATGTTTGGTAAGACCTGCATAGGTCCAGCCGGTCCAGTTGGCAATCCGACCTGGTGGCACAAAAAAGAGGACCATACCCGTAAAGGCCAGGCCCAGAAACGAGAGGGCTGTTGTGATGGAGGTGAAACCCCGCCAATTGAAACTGGTTTGTGTGGCCTGTGACATTTTGTACTCCTGATTATGTGGTTAAATTGAGTATACACCTGATAAACGTAGGCCATAAGGCTGCCCTGCGAAAAAAATAGTTTTGTTTATGAAAAAAACGCAGGGGGTAGGGTATTGGGGCGTTTAAACGGTAATATTTGAAAACGTAATCAAATACTATACTGTAAACCAAGGAGATATTTTATGAAACGTTCAATTATCATTATTGCCGTTGTAGTTGCAGCCATTGGAATCATTCCTCTTGTGGCTCAGACAACCAATTCGAAGTCCAGCTGTCCCAAGGCTGCCATGTGTGAAAAGGGCCAGGGTGAATGCCAGGGCCAAGGACAGGGATGTAAGGACGGATGTCAAGAGGAGCAGAAATGTGAAGATTGTCCCAAAAAAGCCAGCGGGGAATGCGAGGGATGTGAGAAAAAATGTGAAGAGGGACAAAAATGTGAAAATTGCCCCAAGGCGGGCGAATGCAAAAAGGCCTGTGACAAGGAAAAAGACGCTGCATGTGAAACCAGCCAAGGTTGCGGCATGGGCCAAGGCGTGGGTATGATGCGTCAGGGCATGGGCGGTGGATGCGGCCAAAACTAAGCTTCAGCCTATCCATAATAAGCAACATTCAGCGGGCAGATCCTAGATCTGCCCGCTTTTTTTGGGTGGATTCATAATTGAAGTGTAGTCGGGCTCATGATATATGTTTACAGGCCAGACACTGACTCAGCAAGAGGGTAGCAACCGCTTCAAGGTACTTGACGCCTTGCTGGGGTGAAGTGGTACCGGACGTGACCATCTCGTGGAATATGCCAGGGTTCTGTCACTGATCCAGGGTTCGTGGAGATACATTGAGCCAGGCAAAGGGGCAAACGGATGAGTGAGAAAGGCGGAGCGAAGCGACTTCCTTCCTTGGACATTGGATGTTCCGTGTTGGATATTGGGTGTTTAGAGAGATAAGACGCACTTCAAACGGCAGAAAAAGCCGTCCGATCTGCGGATAAATGGCGTTATATTTTACATGCGATCGCCCTGTGTTTTATGTCTCCGTTCTGGCCAATTGTCTGGACTTGTGGTAATCTGCGGGCAGACGAATTCATGGAAAAACCAAGTAAGTAGCGATCATGTTCAAAAAGGGTATCTCATGCTCATCAAGGAAAAAGTCAATCAAGCCAAGGGCTTGCTCAAGGCATTCGATGTGGATTGTTGGGTGACATTTACCCGTGAAAGTGCGATTAACGGTGATCCCGTATTGACCTTTCTGGTCGGGGCACCTGTGACCTGGCATTCTGCCTTTGTGATCACGAAGACAGGGCGGACCCTGGCGATTGTGGGCAAGTACGACCAGATCACTGTGCAGGAGACAGGGGCTTACGATGAGGTCATCGGGTACGTGGAAGGGGTCAAGGAACCCTTTCAATCATTCATGAAAGAGGTGAATCCCTCAACCATTGCCATTAACTACTCAGAGGACAGTGAGATCTGTGATGGGTTGACGCATGGCATGTATCTCACATTAAAGTCCATGCTGGATGAGATTGGCATGGCGGACCGCCTCCTTTCGGCCGAACGGATTGTATCAGCCCTGCGTGAGCGGAAGTCCCAGACTGAATTGAATGCCATTGCCCAGGCCATCTCGCACACGCAAGATATCTTTGCCTTGGTCACAGAGTTTATTGTACCTGGCAAGACCGAAAAGGAGATTGCCGCGTTCATGCTGGCCCAGGTGAAAAAGCGAGGCTTGGACACGGCCTGGGACTCTGACGTGTGTCCCTCTGTATTCACGGGCCCGGAAACAGCAGAGGCCCATTATGCCCCCACGGACAGACCCGTCGAGCGGGGCCAGATTCTGAATATGGATTTTGGTGTCAAGGTTGATGGGTATTGTTCGGACATGCAGCGTACTTTTTATGTGATGGAGACTGGCCAGGACAGGGTGCCAGCCGACGTGCAAAAGGGCTTTGACACGATTGTCGCGGCGATTGAGCAATCCAGATTGGCCATGAAACCAGGTGTAATTGGTCTGGATGTGGATACTTTGTCCAGGGATGTACTCGCCAAGAATGGCTATGAGCCCTTCCCCCATGGTCTGGGCCATCAGGTGGGGCGTTATGCCCACGATGGCACGGCCTTACTCGGTCCGGCTTGGGAGAAATATGCGAAAAAACCCTTCAAGCCCTTAGAGCCCAACATGGTCTTTACACTGGAGCCGAGACTTACTGTGCCGAATCGAGGTGTCGCCACCATCGAGGAGATGGTTGTGGTTACAGACCAGGGTGCCGAGTATCTCTCTGATCCGCAGAAAGAGTTGATTCTCATTCGATAGTTGTGGATTTGACCCTACGGTGCTGACAAGCACACTTGTGGAGGCGGCTTTGCTGACCGTTACAAATGAGTTCGTCCTGGAGGTGCCCTTGGAATCAGTGTGGGGCATGCTATGCGGACGACGCTAGCGAAAAAGTGATGGCCGGGCACCCGTTGACCCAACAGGGCCTTTCTGTTATACAGAAAGAGGTTCGCTAGAGTAATGGCTTTGCAAAGGATGCTCAGATGAAAATTGTTGTGGCTTCGGATTCATTTAAAGATTGCTTGGATGCACAGGCTGTGTGTAAGGCAATTGCGTCTGGCATTCGGGAGGCGGATTCAGAGGCCGAGTTGGTGTGTGTGCCCTTGGCAGATGGGGGTGAGGGTACTGCCAACGTACTGAAAACACCCATGGGTGGGGAATGGATTGTCAAGCTGGTCAACGGACCCACGCCAGGTCGGCGTGTAAAAGCCGGGTACGTCTGGTGTGAGCAGGACAAAACGGCCATTGTGGAAATGGCGCAGGCGTCAGGATTGCAGCGGTTAAAATCCAAACATCGCAACCCCATGGAGACCACCTCTGTGGGCACGGGTCAGCTGCTCTTGGCAGCCGTTGAGAAGGGGGCTGATCGCATTCTCTTGACTGTGGGAGGCAGTGCCACTGTGGATCTGGGGACTGGTATGGCCAGTGCTTTGGGGTGGCAGTTTTTGGATCATGATGGGGAGTCCCTGGAGCCTGTGGGTAAGAATTTGCTGCGAATCCAGAGTATTGTGCCACCGGCTGTGCCATTCTCCGTGTCCGTGGATGTGTTGTGTGACGTGATCAATCCAGTCCTTGGTTATCACGGTGCTGCTCAGGTGTTTGGACCGCAAAAAGGCGCAAGTCGGGCGGAGGTGGTGTTGTTGGAGGTGGGATTGACTCAAGTTGTCAGTGTGATCAAGGATCAGTTGGGAGTGGACCTTCAAGGGATACCAGGCGGGGGCGCTGCCGGTGGATTGGCCGCTGGAGCCAAGGTGTTTTTTAATGCAAATCTGGTGCAGGGCATTGAGCAGGTCTTTGCGCGTACTAGTTTTCACGATACGATTGAAGGGGCCGACTGGGTGGTCACCGGTGAAGGTTGCCTGGATCAACAATCCCTGAGCGGTAAGGTGGTATCCGGAGTTTTGCAGGCCTGCCACAATAAATCTGCGAAGGTGGCTGTTTTTGCAGGACAGGTGAATCTTTCTGAAGAAGAATACAAACGTTCTGGCATCGAATACGCCACAGCCTGTACACCCAAAGGCATGTCGAAAGCCAAAGGCATCAAACAAGCCCCAGCCCTTTTGCAGCAAGCTGCCAAACAATGGACTTTGGAGTTGAATGAAAATGAATAGCCAACCCAGGCAATATCTGGCGCTAACATGGATATACAAATAATTCGTAGCCGTAAGAGGCGTAAAACGATTCAGGCTCGTAAACGCAATGATCGCATTGAGATACTGGCGCCTGCGCACATGACTGACGAGCAATTGCAGCCCCACATAGACAGTTTGGTTAAACGTATTGACCAAAATGAAAAGGCCAGTGTGCTCAGCGATGACGATCTTCAAAAGCGTGCTTTGCGGTTTAACAGACAGTATTTTGATGGGATACTTCAATGGCAGTCTATCCGATGGGTGACCACGCAAAATCGTTCTTATGGCAGTTGCACTTCCATGCGAGGTACCATTCGCATTTCAGATGAACTGGCTTCAATGCCAACTTTCGTGCTGGATTACGTGATCATTCACGAGCTGGCGCACCTGCTGGAGCCCAATCATGGCCCCCAATTTTGGGAACTTGTCAATCGATATCACCTCACCGAACGGGCGCGTGGCTTTTTAATGGGGGCCGGTGTCACCTCTCAAGACAACAATGCTTGAGACTTTATGCAAGACGCTGTGAGGGACAATTGTCCTGTCTGGCAATACAGGGTATTCGAGTACGCCTCATCTCCATTTTGGCGTATATTCTCCCAAGGACAGTTCAACCATGCAATCGTTTCCCGTGGCCTTTCGTACAGCCCAGGGCGTGATTCATGAACCTATCAAACGACGACACTACACAGTGCCTTAGGGTTTTTTTGTCCGGGGTAATGTCCTGACTCAAAGGTTTGAATCAAAGGCCTGGGCCACGGCCTGATTCGTGAGTGTGCCATTTTTCATGTTGATGGCGAGGGCGTGGCCTGGGGATTGTTGGGCGAATGCTTCATCACCCAGAGCGGCAAGTTGATGCAGATAGGGCAGGGTCGCGTTGCACAGGGCCTGGCTGGAGGTGCGTCCCACGGCACCGGGCATGTTGGCCACGCAATAATGGACTATGCCGTCCACCATGTAGGTGGGATCGTGGTGTGTGGTGGGGCGGGAGGTCTCTGTGCAACCGCCCTGATCAATACACACGTCCACAATCACACTGCCTGGCTGCATCCTGGATAACAGAGAGCGAGGGATCAGTTTGGGTGCCAGGGCCCCGGGCAACAACACCGAACCCACCACAAGATCTGCCAGCTGGCCGTATTTTTCGACGGCGTGCGGGTCACTGTAGATGGCCGTGACATTCGCGGGAAGGATTTCATCAAGATATCGTAGACGATTCAGATCAACGTCCATGAGGGTGACATTCGCACCGAGCCCGGCTGCAGTGCGTGCGGCATTGGTGCCGACCACGCCGCCTCCGAGGATCAGGACATTGGCCGGGGCGACACCCGTGACACCCCCGAGTAGGATACCCCGTCCCATCATGGGGCGTTCCAGGTACTTGGCGCCTTCCTGGATTGACATTTTGCCTGCCACTTCACTCATAGGTGTCAGTAGGGGAAGCAAGCCATCCGGGCTTTCCAGGGTTTCATAGGCTATCGCCGTGATACCCGCGCCCAAACATCCGCGGGTGAGAGTTTCGCTGGCGGCAAAATGAAAGTAACAGAACAGGATCTGTCCAGATCGTAGTTGACCGATCTCGCTGGGCTGGGGTTCTTTGACCTTGGCCACAAGGTCGGCTTGGTCATAGATGGCTTCGGCATTGTCCACAATCTCTGCACTTGCCGCTGTGTAGTCGCTGTTTTCAAATCCTGATCCCTGACCAGCCCCACTTTGGATCAAAACACGGTGTCCGTTCTGGGTTAGCAGACGTGCTCCCACGGGTAGCAGGGCAATGCGATATTCGTCATCTTTAATTTCTTTGGGTATGCCGATAATCATAGTCAAACCTTCAATGCAGTAACACTCAAACTTGTTTTGGAATCGCCTCTGTTGAGGCGAATGTTACATTCTACCGCGAATATGTGCTGAAATCAATGGTCACTTCCCTCGTGTGAACCATCCTTGATCAATTCACCTAGGTGTGCTAAAATCACTCTTTTACGCATGATTTAGAGTTTTATAAAAGGACAGAATAATGCCTGACTTTATGCATGTTAAGGTGCCTGAGGGTGATTTGATTGAGAGTCAAGATGGGAAGCTGGTCGTCGGTGACCGTCCAATCGTTGGGTTGCTCAGGGGCGATGGTATTGGCATTGATATTACACCTGTGATGCAGGCTGTGGTCAAGGCGGCCGTGACCAAGGCCTATGATGGCAAGCGAGAAATCCAGTGGTGCCCGATTTATGCGGGTTTGGAGGCTTTACAGATGTACGGGGGTGAGAACGTGCTGCCCCAGGAAGCCATTGACGCGATCAAGCATGTCAAGGTGGCGATCAAGGGCCCGTTTACTACGCCCATTGGTGAGGAAACGTTTGTGTGTCTACATTGTGCCCATCAGCAGTTTCACGGGGAGACCTGCGATGCCTGCGGCAAGAGTGATGGTGTGACACCGCGTTTTCGTTCGATCAATGTGGGCATGCGCCAACGCATGGATTTGTATGCGTGTGTGCGCCCCATTCGATATTTCGAGGGCGTACCCTGTCCGAACAAGTCTGCGGACAAGGTTGACTTTGTGATCTTCCGCGAGAATACTGAAGATGTGTACGCAGGCCACGATTTTGAACGGGGCAGTGATGTGGCCAAGGCCGTGATCGCCCTGATCAAGGAAATGACCGGTCGCGAGATCCGTGAAGACAGCGGTATTGGCATCAAGCCCATTTCTGAGACAGGCACCAAGCGTCTGGTACGCATGGCCTGTCAGTGGGCCGTGGATCAGAATCTGCCCTCTGTGACCATCGTGCACAAGGGCAACATCATGAAGTTCACGGAAGGTTCGTTTGCCAAGTGGGGCTATGAAGTGGCTGCCGACGAATTCGGCGATACCTTTGTATCAGAGAAAGTTCTGTGGGCCGAGTTCGACGGCAAGATGCCTGCAGGCAAGATCCTGATCAAGGATCGTATTGCCGACTCCATCTTCCAGCAGATCCAGACCCGCCCGGAAGAATACAGTGTATTGGCCCTGCCGAATCTCAATGGCGACTACATGTCAGATGCCGCCATTGCCCTGGTCGGTGGGCTGGGTCTCGGACCGGGGGCCAACATTGGCACAGACGTGGCCCTGTTTGAAGCCACACACGGCACAGCCCCCAAGTACACAGGTATGGACAAGGTCAACCCTGGTTCGATTATTCTGTCGGCTGTCATGATGCTCGACCACATGGGTTGGAAAGAAGCGGCAAATTTGATTGTCAAGGGCGTGGGCCAGGCCATCATAGACGGGCATGTCACCTATGATCTGGCCCGTATGATGAAAAAAGAAGGGCGTCAAGATATTACTGAAGTGTCCTGCTCAGGCTTTGGCAAGGCGATTGTTCAAAGAATGGGTTAAAAGCGGTTTTTGGTTTTTGGTTTTTGGTTTTTGGTTTTTAGTTTTTAGTTCTTTGTTATGGGATGGGCTTTGGCCATGCTGTTTGATGCTGGACTGTGGTTTATACATTGCTTTATTCGAGCTTCCCGATGCGATGCACATTCGCATCGGGAAGCTCGGTTTTTTTCAATTCCGGCCGGGCTATTACCTGTACGTAGGCAGTGCCCAGAAAAACCTCACGGCACGAATTGAGCGTCATGCACGCCAGCATAAACCTCTTCGCTGGCACATGGATTATCTTTCGGTCCATGCCCCTATGCTCGGAGCCATTGTCATTGGGTGTCACCACAAAGTCCCCAAGCCACCAAGGGCTCACGCTAGGATTGAATGGTCCTGTGTATGCGAGTGGCCGTCACCCCGAAGCACTGAGGGGTCTATTTAACCAGCCCGCAGAGCGGTCAACAAACCAGCAACAAGCAACAATTAAAAACCAATAACCATGTTTTCAACCACAGAGGATACTGAGTGTCACAGAGATTCGCAGTGCCTGCGAATTAGGATTCTTACTCGCGCCCGCTCATGGGATTCGCTCAAGACGCCAAGCCGCAAAGGGCTCTCGCCAGATGTGAACGTTTTGCCTATGCGAACGACCGTCCCACGCTGAACCCGCCTTGCAGCGGGGCGGTCCTGTCGTACCTTACGTGTGCTAAGGCACTAAGAACTAAAAGCTATTTCCTCGCACGGAGGCACGGGGACCACGGAGGGCTGTCGCCTTTTGCTCAAGTTTCTGTCTGTGCGAAGGTCTGCCGTCATGCACGCTGTGCGTGCTACCTGTCAGGGACAGGTCGTCCTGTGGTAGGCAGTGTTCTTCAAGTAAACTTGATCACACTGACTGCCTTGGACTTGGATGACGGCTTGGAATCGTAAGCGAACGGGCTCTTTCCTTTTTAACGTGAATCGGATGGAAGATGCTGAGAGAGCCAACGGCCAATAGCTGACCGCTTTGTTTTTGACACGGATTTCACGGATGACACGGATTAAAACCTGAAACTAAAAATCAATCTCACACCAAGCCACAAAGGCACTAAGAACTGAAAACTAAAAACCAAGAACCAAAAACTAAAAACTAAAAACTAAAAACTGTTCAACCATGGAAGACACCAAGCCACCAAGGGCTCACGCC
>CAZBTJ010000005.1:0-76843 GCA_964494325.1 uncultured Pirellulales bacterium | reverse complement strand
CTGCAGCATCCGGCTCAGCCGGCACGATCAATTCGCCAGCCATGGGATACAGCTTGATATCGTCAATCAGGATCATACCGGAGGCACCGGCCCCATCCACACCAATCTGGAGGGTCGTAACATTTTGAACATTCATGGAAGTCAAATCAATATTCCAGGCCTGCCATGCGCCTACAGCAATGTTCGTTGCAGCGTGTGGGTAGGTCAGCTTGGTGTTGTTGATCTTGACATACAATGTGCCAGTGTTGCCTTCTTGGCCACTAAAGGCGATTGACAGGGTCTTTACCCCGGCAATGGTCCAATCTTGCGCTGGCGCAAATGTGCGCTCAGTCTGCGACGCCACGCTACCTGAATTGCTGTAATAGAACGGCATGGACTGTCCACCACTTTTGACATTGGTGGTCTCCATAATGGAGCCATTATAATGCTCACTCGCCACACTCCAGATATCATGGCCAATGCCAGCACCCGTGCCATTACCATTGTATTCGGCAAAGAACTCGTCAGCGGAATAGCCATAGCCGTCAAGCCAAACCTGGAAAGGACGATTAGGACTGTCGTTTGTGTAACTTTCGAAATCGTCTACAACGATCGATTCGACAGTGCTCAGACTCCACACAGGACCTGGCCAAACAGAGACAGCATCAGCATTGTTCACTTCATCCACACGCCAGTAATAGGTCTCACCCAGCTCGATATCAAACACACTGAGGTTAATACTATTGGTATTGGATGTGGCAGAAGCTGCCAGACCATCAGCCAATTCATTGGGATCTGTACTGATAGACACCAGACTTTCAGCCACATTGCGACCTGAACGCCAAGATAACTCGGTGCCCGGAGCCATGTCCACTGATCCAGACTCCGGCATGGGCGTACGAGCCGCCGCAGGAATGGCTTTGAATTGAACTTCGCTGAGGCTGTAGGACTGCAAGAAACCGCCAAAGTTGCTCTGAATGTTCAAACGAACCATCTTGGCTGCAATACCACCCAGGACAATTTCATCATACTGAGTATAGGTGGGTACACCCGGAGCCTGACTGAACTGATTGACATCTTCAAACACAGTCCAGGTTTCACCATCCTGTGAATAGGCAATCTCAACACCCTGAACGCCATAGCCAAGAAAACTCTCGGCTGAACTGTTGGAGTTCCAGATCTTCATGATATCCAGTTGTTTGACACCCGCAAATTCGTATTGAATCCAGGGGTCTGCATCACCCATGGCCGTGAACCACATGGTCTCGGTGGCAATGGCATGGGCACCCTCTTCATCCAATCCAGACCCATCAAGCGTCTTTTCGGGCATTGACGTGTCGCCTGAATCGCTGGAAGCTGTGGCAATAATGTCGGCACCAGGAATTTGGATGGAACGTGGTTCAATGGTGAAACTCCAGACAGAGCCTGTAAAAACATCACCGTTAGAGGCCACCTCATCCACGCGCCAGTAATAAGTCTGGTCCAGATCCAAGCGACCCGGATCAATGCTATTAGCGTCTTGACGACCTTGATATACCACACTGGCGGTCGAAGCATCATTCACATCGGTCCAATCTGACCCGAGATACACATCATGGGACACGGCGGACGTACCCGGCATCCATGTCAGCACAGAATCACGCAGGACATCTGCAGCCGCATTTTTGGGAGTGGGAACGCCGGCACTGTCTGATACCAGTTGCGCCAGTTCAAAACCATTCAAACCCCAGATCTGTTTATGAACAGCCTCAGCGGCATAGGGTGCAAAACGCAAGACAACATCATCATTGCCGCTTGCAGTAAATGTCATTTTATACGTGGAAGACAGTGCGTATATATCGGGGCCAAATTCCAAGGCACCGGAGTCGGGGCTTCCGCCCTCAGTACTATCAGTCATAACACCATCATCGACCTGTTCGAACGTATCGCCGCCATCGGTGGAAATCCAGACTGCAAATGGGCCATGAACATTCTCGGTGTCGTGATGAAATGAAGTCCACTCATACAATCCACCGGACAGCCCGCCCAAAGCGAGCGTCATGTACGTGGGTGTACCAGTGGTGCCATCCCAGTTGCCGTTTCCTCCATTGCCCGTGCGTGTGTCAATACCAATAAAGTCAGTGATAAGGTTGAGCCAGCCATCAGCATCGTCCCAGTTACTGTCATTACCAGCACTGCGGTCAATAGACTGCTGAACACGGTTGTCTGTCGTATTTGGCCAGGCGGGAGTCACCGTGATACCACCGTAATCAGCCGTGACAAATTCAGCAGCCGCTTCATGGTTTGCGTGGTAAGACGACCAATCTTCTTGATTGGTGTTAGCCACAGAGAGGCTGGGATCAGCATCCGTGGTTGAATCGCCCCCACCATCTTGACTAGAATTGAAATCTACTCGCAATATGACGCCGGCTTGAGTCGCCGAAGTCATCGTGAGCATGAGGAGTGCCATCGCCACAGCGGCGAGACTCCACATGGATTTGCTTCGTTGCCTGATCATCATGAAATTCCTCCAAAAAATTGAAACTAATTGAACAGCGTTCTCGTGTTTTATTCAGGAAACAATGGCCCTGATACGGTACATTTTTACATCTTTTCGTTGTGATACACCCAAATCCATTATTTTTTTGCCATCCATGTCAGATGGCCACCCGTCAATCTCTCGTATCGACAGATAAGAGCGACAACTGAAAACCCCTCGTGTTCAAGGCCAGAAATTGCAGCCATCGCCGATTGGGGACACCAACCACCTATTGTATTATCGTATCTTCAGCCAAGCAAAAAAATGGATAATAGTCACTTTTTGTTGCTCAATAGTGACTATTTGAAGGCTTAATCCACATAAGGTCATTATTGTGCAGCAATTAGTGACTATTAATCATTTAAATAATCGATCAATAAACTATATTATAATATTGGTAGACAAAAATAAACCCTATAGGGCCCCATATTGAGTTGTTTTTTAACACCAAACAGTCTTTAGTTGCCACTATTTCTAATCTTATCTAGGAGATTTAGAATGAACACAAAGAGTAAAGCAGGCTTCACTCTGATTGAGCTGCTCGTGGTCATAGCCATCATTGCAGTGCTCATGGGGATTCTCATGCCAGCTTTGCGTGCTGTAAAGCAACAGGCCGCTGCCATTAACTGTATGGCCAATTGCCGCAGCCTGTCCATGGCCTGGTTTATGTATGCTGGCGATAATGAAGGTCGGATAGTGCCGGGTTTGATGGCCGAAACCGATCGATGGATTGGCACGCCTCGATCAGAGGAAGGGGCTCTGTACTCATCTCAGCAGGTCACACCTGCGGTAGAAGACGAGGATGAAATCAGGGGCATAAAAGCAGGCCTCCTATACAAATATGTGGGAGATGCAGACATCTACCACTGCCCTGCGGACAATATGCGTGTCAGCGTGCACGACCAAAGCAAGGTATTCACCACCTATGCCGTACCCGCCTGCCTCAATGGCTGGATGAACAATGAGAATCCGCAGATCAAGAAACTGGACAAGATTAAATCACCCTCCACAAAATACAACTTCATTGAATCTGCGGAAACGCGAAATTATAACATGGGTGGACGCTTTGTCATGGGCGCACCGGAATATACCGGGTCATCGGAATGGATGTGGTGGGGTCCCATGGCAGTGAACCACAACAAAGGCAGTGTCTTGGGATTCTGTGACGGACACGCGGAAAAACATGTTTGGACCAATAAATTTACCCTCGAACGGGTAGACAAAGTATTAAACCAAGGCGGAGGCAACTACGGCCAGCAACCCGCTGAAGAAGGGCAAACTGAGGATATTGAATATATGGCCAAGGGTTGGGCTTACCAACGATAAACTCTAACTAGGGCAGATCCCCCTGGCTCTGTTTTCGATATTGGCCAGGTGTCAGGCCTGTGGTCATCTTAAACATACGGTGAAACAACGGCACGTTTTCATATCCACAACGCAGGCTGACCTCGTGACATCGTAATGCAGTGGATCGCAGGAAAGTCTTGGCAGCTTCCATGCGAAGTTGCTTTTGATAAGCCAAAGGAGGCTGACCATAGGCCTTCCGGAATGCTCGAAACAGATAGCCTTTTGAAAGATCTGCCATGTCAGCCAGTTGATCAATGGTCAAAGACTGGGCATAGTTGCGTTCCAAAAAGCGTTTGACCTTGACCAGTCTTGTATCGGCCTTTGTTGTGGGCTCGTTGAACGAGGTACAGGACCAGACAATCCAATCGAGGATTTTAGAGAGGTCCTGCTGGATATAGTAATCAGTGGTTTGTCCATCACTACTGGCGTGATCAGTCAATTGCAGGATGATGGAACTCAGCTGATGACTCGCCTCTTTGGTGCCCAGATGATTGGCGGATAACTGCACGGGCACACCCATATAGACCTGTAGAAGCTTTTCAAAACCCATAGTCAAGACCTGATCAGTCTTTGTCTCAAATGAAAAAGTGACCTCTGAATAAACAGTGGACCCGCGCAGAGTCACAAAATCGTGCCCCTGTCCCGGCGAAACCAGGACCACTAGCCCAGGCACAGCGTCAATTCGCGTTCCGTTGATAAGGCACACACCTTGGCCGTCCGTGTAGATCACAATATGATAGAGATCATGTTTGTGCTGGCGAAACGTTTCAGCCTGGCCTATGGCACGGTCCTGGCCAATGGTGGTGTGATGAACAAGGGGATAATACAGATTTCCCTCATAGTTCAGGGTCAGAGCCTGCGGGTAACAGTCTTGTTGCTTTATTCTAACGTAACGTAACATGGTGGATTATCAGGCACTATTTGTCAGAAAAACCGGCCAGCCAAGTAGGCCATTCGCCTGTATATCCTTCGTTGTCATTGAACTTCTTGTGCCATTTCAGCTTCCACAGTCCCTTGAGGCCCACATGGCGAACGGACCCATCCAGAAAAGCAGCATTCACACCGTGACTATGTCGATCAATGGCAAAATGCATCATTTCGTTGTTATAACTAATCCACTGTCCATTGCGATCCGGAGGACGTATGCCCGCAAATGTGGCATTGGTTGAGCTGCCATTCTCTTGACCATACCAAGGGCCACCGCCTCGCCACATACTGTCCAGGAAAAGGGGCACATTACTCGTGTTTTTTGCAAACATAGTGCGAAAGTGAAGGCTTGCCGGGCGACCCTGCAGCTGGCTCACGTTAGTAGGAAGTGTGAATAACCACAAATTATATCCATAACTACACTCTTCTGGAGGTTCGCCCTGATACCCTCCCTGCACGTAGGAGTGTGTCGCATCTCCATAGGCTTGGTCTGATCCACTGCTTGTCATCAGACGTTTTTTGGCGCTGGGGCACAACAAAATCTGATCCTTTCCTTTCCAGTACTGTCGCAAGGACAATACCCAATCTCCGCGTGCCCACCCGACACGGTTCCCCGGAGCAAACTTGCCATCATGTTCATCGGAGTACATTCGCCAGATCATGCCCCAGGTTCGTACGTTCGCACGACATACAGCACTGCGTCCCTGCGCCTTGACCTGCGCCAGGGCGGGCATTAATATGCCCATCAATACAGCAATAATCGCAATGACAACAAGTAGTTCAATCAGAGTGAACGCTGTACGCCGTGTTGTGAGCCCTGTCATAGTTCGATCTCCTTCAAGCACCCAAATTCTGTTCCAGTTTTGGTGAGTTGCTCCCCGACCCCAATGACCTCTGCGGTCCTCATCCTCAAAAACTACACCTTCAATCCTTGCGACAAAAAAAGTACTGCCATTATCATTATAACCACATACTCTGAAATCGACAATCATATTGCGACCAAGACAACATTTGACATCGCTTAATCGGCGATATTGGCCCGGTATTGAGGAAAAAACTCACAAACTTTGGGTTTCGGCTCTCCCTGATGCATGCCGACAGCTCGATCGGTATCACAATCGTATCATGTGGGATATGGGCCTAAGAAAGGTTTATTCCTATGGGTCACGCCGTGAAGGGCAGCAAGAGTCCCGGCAAAAAAGAATACGAAAAATACTGACGAGGCAGTAATCCATAGCACAGTGCGTCAAGCAAATCGCTCGGCTAGGGTGATACGGTATTATTTTCCGCTCAGCAAAATTTTGTGGGTGTCGATCAGGGCACTGGCTGCGGCATCACTCGCTTTGAATGCCCTGTCTCCTCCTTGATTCACACATACCAGCACGGCAAAATCTCGTTTGGGGGCAATCCACACGTTGGCATAATTCATCGTATTTGATCCGGTGTGGTGCAAAGCAAGCCCACCGGCCCAATCCCGGTCCGTCTTTATCCATCCCAGTGCATACTCACCCCCAAAATGCGGCCGTTGCAGAGTGGTGTAGGACGAAGGCTTTAGCAACGAAGAGCACCCTCGTGCCCCTCGAAGCTGGTCGACCACGAAGCAAGCCCAATCCTGAAGCGGACAATGAACCCGCCCTGCGGGTCCCAAGACCGGGGGATTGTCCACATCAGGGCCATTGCCTTCCACAGGATCGCCCTGCTCAGTATGCCCCCATGGCTGATCAATAAAACCGGGTGTCCCAACACCTCCGAAACCGGTGTCATCCATTCCCAATGGGGTAAAAACCCGATCAACCATATTCTCTTCCCAGGATTTGTGGGTCAACTTTTCAATCATGGCGCCTGCAATAATATAGCCAAGATTGGAATACACATACTCCTGGCCAGGCTCTGTAGCTGGCGGTTTTGCCAGCTCGACTGTGACGGCACGCAGTCTTTCCTGCAGCACACAAGCACCACGGTATGCGTCAAGATCCAGATCTTTGGGCAAACCCGACCGGTGAGACAACAATTGAAGCACTGTCACCTCCCCCAGGTTTGGATCGAACTGATCCATCAATTCAGGAAAGACATCCACGATCCTGGTATGCCATGCAAGGATCCCCTGCTCCACTAATTTGGCAACAAGGGTCGCAGTCATGGCTTTTGTAATCGAACCCAAATGCCAGGTGTCGTCGAGTGTCACAGGCGTTTTGCTCCCCCTCTTACGTACACCGACGGTTGCCATTGTCATCATGCCTTCACTGGTCACAATGGCTCCGGCCACAGCGGGTACGTCATACGTACCCCGGACTGTCTTGAGCAGGAGGGCTACCTCCTGATCCCCTGCCCAGGGACACACCTCTTCAGTGGTGTCTTCGACTGCTACAACGACCCAGGGGACGTACAGCAAGAACGCTACCACAAAGACTAGAACAAACCGTTTTTCCATACCTCAGAACCCTTTACCAACAAGTTCACTCTTTGAGTCAGCCCAGGCCAGCAACAATTCAATGGCTCGCCCCAATACACCAGCGGACCCTCGAAAGGTCCCTGAGCCCTTGGGTTCATTGGTCACTGTATACCATTCAAAAAAGCCCTCATTCTTGATGACACGTTCCACCATGGGACGAAGCTCCTGATAGGCCTCTTCCACGTATCCATTGACAATGAGTTGCTGAATCATGCGTCCACCAAACCAGGTCCAGTCACCCCCGTTCTGGTACGAAAACGGCCCCATGCCTTTATTCTTGAAAAAGCCTTGAGGGTACGGGGGATAGATGGTCAAGCCAATGGATGCGGCACCAGAGAACTGTTTGTTGTTGATCATATCACGAAGCGTCTGTCCGATTTCTATCTTGGTCAGTATGCCCGCCTCAATGGCGATGGCTGTTCCACCATGGTAGTAAATGCGGGTTTCATCGAAATCAACACCAAAGGGAGAGTCGTCAATATAGAGGTGTGGGCGAAATTTGTGCAAATCAGCATCCCACAGGTGCGTTCGCACATTCGTGTAAATGCGCTGCCTGGTCGCCTTCCACTTGGAGGCCTTGACGGGGTCGTCTCCAAGGAGATCAAGATAGTTGTTAATCGCAATAATCAACATGGCATTGTCATAGATATCCACAGTCAGGTGACTGTTTTCATCCAATTCAACACCCCATGAATGTTCAGGCTGTACATCGCCCCAGTCCACGGTTGTGGCCCCCCAGATCAACCCATATTTTTTGTTGAAGCGATGTTCCAACAGAAAGGTCAGAGCTCGCTCCAATCGGTCAGACACCGTGGCTCCATTAATGGGCTCACTCAAAATGGCACGATCCCCCGTGTCCTGGACATATTTGTACAGGGCCTGAATCAACGATGTTTCCTGGTCTGTTTCAACTGTGTTTTTGTGCCCCTTGAATTGGGGTCTACTCTTGGCCTCAATATATTTATACCCGACTTTTGCCTGCGACGTGGGTACGTACCCATCAATGATGTTGCCATCTTCACCTTGGAAGTGAAAAAAGACCAGCAGAGACTCGCGGATCTTCTTTTGATCGCCCACGTCCAAGGCCAACTCAATAAACGTGTTCAAATCGCGAATCCAAACCTCGGCATATCCACTACCGGCGTTCAAACCGCTCCTCAGAATCGCCTTGGCTCGCTCCAACACCTCGGGCAAATCCTTGTCAGCCAGAATTGACCGTGCCAGGGCAGGGTCTGATGAAACATGAGCGACTGATTCAGAGGCCGTGGCATGCATGCCTCCGCAGAATAAAACACCATTGATCACTGTCATGATTGCCATGGCTCTTTTTAATTTCATGGTATCGATACTCCACTTACCTTAGGTTGTTAATCTTTTCTGCCAAGCATGTCTTGATTGCCTCGTTGTATGGAGGCAGTGCTCCGCGTTTTGAAGCCACATAGGCCCCGACCTGATTGGCCAAACTTGCCGCTTGCACAGGATCATGTCCGTAAAACAAGCTGTATAAAAACACCGCAGAAAAGGCATCTCCAGCCCCAATGGTATCGGCCACCTGGACGGGACATCCAGCCACGGTATGATACTGCCCGTCGGAATAGACACCCACACCTTCCGCGCCGAGCGTCACAAGTACAATATCAATATCCAGATCCCGCGATAATTGTTTGCACAGGACTGGCCGGGCCAAATCCGAGTCTTTGTACAAGAGGCCCCCCAGCACGGCAGCCTCGTCCTCATTCAACTTGACAATATCGGAGACTGCCAGCGACACCTCCAACAGATCCTGCTGATAATAGTGCTGGCGCAAGTTCACATCGCAAAAAACCTGCGCGGACGTACCACGAATCCCCTTTAACACCCTGGCCAGAGACTTCTGGGAAACTGGCGCACGCTGAGCCAGGGTTCCAAAACAAAACACGTCAAAAGATTGAGCAAGAATACTGTCAAGCACAGACTGCGACAGCTCAATGTAGTCATACGCCACAGACTCGTGAATTTGATAGCTTGGCTGCCCATCCTCTGAAACCGTCACCTCAACAGTGCCGGTGGGATGGTCTGTATCACGCTGGATCAGTACATCATGAACAGCACTGTGTATCACAGCAGCCAGGGCCTCTTCCCCAAGCATATCCTGGCCAAGGCGGGAAAGAATTGTGGCCTCGCAACCACATCGGGCCGCATGGGCAGCCAGATTAAACGGCGCGCCCCCCAAGTGTTTGGTCTCACCCACGATATCCCAGAGTATTTCACCAAAGGCCAACAATTTCACAATTCCACCTCATGTGCGCCATGGTTAAAAAAAAACAATTGCTTACCAATTATGATGTCATAGTATGCACTAATAAGCAGAAATTGGAAATATTGTTTTATTGGAATCGTCCCACATTACGCAGCCCCCCCTCTTTCCGACTTTAAATATCTGGCTTTTTCCCAGCAATCGTGTATCATCCACAGGCTTTATAAATATCGTGTCTACAGAGTACAAGAGACACCACTTAAACAAACACTCGAATTATCATAAGGTTGGCTATAAAAATATGTTAGGCGAAGAAGCTGCTGGAATAGAACCATATTTTGAAGATGATAACTCCGACTCAATGGATCAAAATGAGGAATTCATCCTCCCGGAGACTCTCCCGATATTGCCCTTAAGAAATGTAGTCGCCTATCCAGGCACAGTGACACCCCTGGCCATTGGGCGAGATGCAAGCCGAGAATTAATCCTCGAAGCCAAACCCAACAACACGATTATTGGCCTGGTCACGCAGAAAGACGCAGATATCGATGACCCCAATTTTAGCGACATCTATTCAACCGGCACTGCGGCCTCCATACTCAAGGTCATCAAGATGCCGCATGGTCCCATCCACGTGGTGGTCCATGCCCTGTCCAGATTCAGAATTACAAAGCCCCTGTCTGTGGACCCTTACCTGGAAGCCGAAGTCAAAGCACTAGAGGTCAAATCCAGATTTACAAAAAGGCTCCATGCACTCATGGTCACAGTACGCCAAACCGCCCAGAGAGTGATTGAACTGAGCCCCAATGTGCCGGAAGAAGCAGCCGTACTCTTGGAAAACATCGACCACCCCTCTGCCATGGCCGACTTTCTCGCAGCCAATCTCAACCTCAGCATTCCTGAAAAGCAAAATCTGCTTGAAGAGCTCAATGCCACCAAACGCCTGGAATTCATCTCGGTAGCCCTGGCCAATCAGCTGGAAGTCCTGGAAATGAGCCACAAGATCCAGGGCCGTGTCCGAGAATCCATAGACAAAAGCCAACGGGAGTATTTCCTCCAGGAACAACTCAAGGCCATTCAATCGGAACTGGGCGACGGGGATACCCAGATTGATGAAATCAAGCTACTCACCAAAAACATCAAGAACGCTCGCATGCCCAAAAAGGTGGAAACCGAGGTCCTGCGTGAACTGGGACGACTGGCCAAACTGCCGTCCGCCTCGCCTGAATACAGTGTGATCCGAACCTACCTGGACTGGACCTGTGAACTGCCCTGGTCCAAGAGCACGGAAGACCAGTTGGACATTGACAAAGCTGAACGTGTTCTCAATAAAGACCACTACAATCTGGTGAAGGTCAAAAAACGCATCCTGGAATTCCTGGCCGTGCGTAAACTCAATCCCACGGGCAAAAGCCCGATCCTCTGCTTTGTGGGCCCTCCCGGTGTGGGCAAGACATCTCTAGGAAAAAGCATTGCCCGGGCCATGGGACGCAAATTTGTCCGTATGTCCCTGGGCGGTGTACACGACGAAGCCGATATCCGGGGTCACAGACGCACCTACATCGGGGCCCTGCCTGGACGGATTCTTCAAGAGCTCCGCAAATGCGGCAGCCGCAACCCCGTGTTCATGTTGGACGAACTGGACAAAATCGGTGCGGACTTCCGAGGCGATCCGGCCAGTGCCCTACTTGAAGTGCTGGACCCCGAGCAGAACAACACCTTTTCTGATCACTATCTGGATCAGCCCTTTGACCTGTCCAAGGTCATGTTCATTGCCACGGCAAACTACACTGATCCGATTCCCCTGGCTCTGTACGACCGCATGGAAATCATTGAGCTGCCAGGCTACACCACAAAGGACAAGCTCTGCATTGCCAAACGCTATCTGGTACCTCGCCAGCTCAAGGATCACGGCCTGAGCAAAGCCAAACTCATTATCAAAGATGAAGCCATTCTCTCGGCCATCGAAAACTATACACGAGAATCGGGTGTCAGATGCCTGGAACGGGAAATGGCCTCCATCTGTCGTAACGTGGCCACAGACATTGCCAGAGGTAAAAAACGCAAGGCCACCGTCGGACGCGCCCAGGTTGCCAAGATCCTGGGCCCCATCCAATTTGAATCGGAACTGGCCCTGCGAACCGGCATTCCGGGCGTGGCCACTGGCCTGGCATACACCTCTGTGGGCGGCGAATTACTATTTATTGAAACCGCATCCATGCCTGGAAAAGGCAACCTTCAACTCACTGGCCAAATTGGCGACGTCATGAAGGAAAGTGCGGAAGCTGCGTTTTCTGTGGTGCGATCCAATGCACCTAAGCTTGGCATTGACGACGAAGTCTTTAGCAAATGTGACTACCACATCCACGTCCCAGCCGGTGCCATACCCAAAGACGGCCCCAGTGCAGGCGTGGCCATGTTTATCTCCCTGGTCTCACTGTTGCAAGGCCAAGCGGTCAGGCCCGATGTGGCCATGACCGGCGAAATCACGCTGCGTGGACTGGTCCTGCCCATTGGCGGACTCAAAGAGAAAATTCTCGCCGCCAAACAAGCCGGCATCAAAACCGTCATCCTGCCATCGAGAAACAAAAAGGACATGGAAGATCTTCCCAAAGACGCCAAGACCAACATGACGTTCGAATATGTCAAGACCGTCAAGGAAGCACTCAAGATCGCAATGGCCATCTGATCCCAGAACAACTCTGGCGAATACTTGCACGTCAATCAATCATTTTAGATAGTCCTTGGCAATGACATTTTCCGGATCCAGAATAAGGACGCTGTTGAAGGCCTTGACCGAGGCAGCGATGTCACCTTGGGCATGCTTGACCAGGGCATATTCACTAAGGAATGTCACGTCCAGCGGATAGAGAGCCAGCATCTTGAGATTGATCTGTTCGGCAGTCTTGAGTTTCTTCTGCCGTCGAAGGGTATAGGCCAGACGCAGATTGCCGTAGAAATTGTAGTGGTCCACCTTTAAAATGCCAAAAGCCCCCTGTTCGGCCTCGGCATAGCGTTCTTGAGCCAGCAAAGGCAGCAAACGGCCGGACTGGGCAGACAGAGAGGCCGGCGCAATCTGGATGGCTTTGTTGTAATGCTCCAGGCTGTTTCCATATTTTTTTTGAAGATAATAGAGCCACCCCAAACGCACGTTCACCGTATAGGTATTGCTGTATTCCTTGTATACCGGCATCAGAGCCTTGATGGCATTGCTGTAGTTCTCTATCTTTTCATAGTTGTAGCTCTTGTAATAGGCGTTTTGAATTGTCTCGTCCGACAGGCCAAAGCTGGCCGATGTGCACAGCAATACCACGATAACGACTAATTTTCTCATAGGACTTATGCCTCTCTAAAACGTCTGTTGCCAAAACAACAACCACTGAGATGCACGGGCTTTGACGGTTGCCCCCAACTCTTCAAAATGTTTCTGTACAAATTCCAACTTGATGGAAGAGGTCGAAGCAACCGCATATTTTAAGGAAGCACCGTAAGCCCCCTGATGTTTTTCAGGCAAGTTGTAGACCACAAAACCCTCTTTCTGGACACCAAAAACCTGTTGGCCGGCCCAGCCAAATAGAGTAACAGTCCAATCCCGGATTGGACGAACCAGGGACAACTCGGCAGACCCAAAAGACTGCTGATCAAAACCGATCTCATCCGACAAATGGATATAGTGCCCCTGAACCTGAACGTAGGTTTTTGGGAATTGTCTTGGATAAAATCCCCAGGACCCTGTGACCTGTTGAACATCCAAGGCCGGGGCATAATCTTTATAACGCGACAGATAGATATCCACCCCTCGGCTAAAACGACTGGGCTCATAATTGTGTAATCCCCCCATCAAAATGCCCCCCTCAGAAGCAGCATCGTTTGAAGTAATCAGATGTGCGCCAGCCCGCCACTTCCAATCCAATAGGCCGTAATTAGAGTAAACAAGTGTGGTGTCATATTGGTTGATTCTGGAGAGGGTGCCAGAATCGTAATCAATACGTGTCCAGCCAGCATCACCTTCGATTGAGTGTTTTGCACCGATGCCATAATATCCGTACAAACCCGCGATGGTACTGCGGTCCTTGGCCAAGGTGTCTGCATATTGTATGCTGCCAGCATAGGGTATGAGGTCTAGACGGGTCGCTGTCTCTGCGACGACCGGAATCGTTAGCAAGAGGACAAGAATCATGTGCCTTATTGCAGATCGTGTCATGTTTTCAACTCCTCAGTCACGTGTCGCCTTAACTCCCATTCGTCAAGAACAAGACGTTTGAAGCCATTTTCCGGATCAAGTTCTACCTGGGTACGCATGTTTTCTCCCAGAAACGGTGCAGTCACAGTGCCATGGATCTGCTGAGGGGCCGACCAGGCACATGAAACACTGATGCAATTCAGTTTATGATAAAAGGAACTCAAAAACAAGAGTGCAGTCTGTTTTAGCCCCCGCTGTAGGGCGCTGCTGGGCACATGGTCTTTCCATCGCAGGAACGGGATATAACATAAGGGAAGGCGTGGCAAGGCCAACTGCAAAAGATTCAAGTACCGATCAGATCCTTCGGTATGATACAGATAAAAGGTGCCGTCATGCGTGCCAAAATACAACCGTCCCTTACCGGAATCAAAATAGAAGCTCCCGTCCGAGGCCATTTTGACGGTCCAGGTGATGGTCTCAATGAATCGATCGGATTGATAGACGTCATAGCTCAGGGTCTGATCCAGGGGGAAGGTTAATTGCCGAATCAATGCCTTGTTGGGGGCTGCGGCCTCCACGATCGTTTCTTCCGCAGGGAGATCATTGGCGAAAAACTGTCCCTTGGAGGTGTAGCCGGTCAGGCTAAAGGGGAGCGTGGCCGACCCCACGTTCTCAGTCATCTGGACATGCAGATGAATGTGCGGTTGGGGCGAATAACCACTGTTGCCACAATGCCCCAACAGGCCCCCTTTTTCCACCCATTGCCCCTCAGTAACCACAACAGATCCCTGCTTGAAGTGACTGATTTCCACCCAGAACCCACGAGGATCCTGGATGACAACAAGGTTGCCCCAGTTATTGGCCTTGTCCGTGTGCCCCGGTGGATTGTCAGTCAGATTGTTAGTGACACTGGTAATTCGTCCCCGTACAGGGGCGAGAACTGGTTTGCCAAAGGCATAATAGTCGGTGAGACTCTGACCACTGTCTTTAAACGTGCTGCCCTTCTTATCCGCGATAACAAAGTCAAAGGCATGTTGCCAGGCCCCCTTGTGGGTCCATCGCCCATTGGGGCCTTGCCACACAGTCCATGCCCCGGCAAAGGGAAGGGACAGGGTACGCACGGTGCCTTTAAAACGACGCGTCACAGCCAGATAGTGATCGAGTGTGGCCTCGGGAGTCGCCTTGATAACTTGACTGATCAGAGGAAAACCGGTCACACCGAGAACATAAAGAAAGGCCAGAGTCACGAGATTAAACGGCAGGGCAAAGGCCGGGATACCATAGCTTGCCCAAAAGACCTCCATGGCATGCAAGAGCAGAGTTGACGTCGCCACGGCCACGACCGCAATCACATAGGATTTTAGAGACGGAACCAGAAAGATCCCACCCAAGGCAATCGCAATCCAGATGAAGTTGAAGTGATTGACATCGGTAAAGGCCTGCTGGAACGAACCGACCAACAATGCGGTCACCAGGCTGCCGCAATAATACCCTAAAATGGTCAGAAAGAAAAGAATGCGTGAGCAGAAGAAAAACAGGACCAGCAGCACCAGTCCCACCTCAACCTGGGGCATAAAAAATATGGCCCCCAAGGACTTCAAGAGTCCGCTGAACCACACGGGAAGATACAGCTCCAGGTTGCCAAAAGAATGGGCATACAGGCCGTTCACCAAGAGATTGGAATATCGGGCTGAAGCCAGATAGGCCAGAGAGCTTATCAACACAAAAGGTAAGCTTAGAATGGGCAGGCGCAGGTAATACGAACTGATGCTATGCAGCATGTGTGTCACCACAAATGTCAGTATGCCAGCCAGGGCCACAATCAGGCATGTCAGCGGAGAGATGCGGAACAAATACCCCATGGATAGCCCCACGAGCAGCGGATTGTACGTATAGAAACCCGAGGCAAGAAAGGTCTTGTCAAGACCCAGAAATGTCGCGAAAACATATGCAGCCAACACGGCCACCAAACCATTGACACAGACATTGGGATTGACAACGGTCAAGCCCAGTAGAATCAGGCCGACACCCCAATGGTTCAGAAAGAATATCTCCGAATAACTACACAAGACAGTTTTAAGGTGGTGCTTTATCATGGTATCAAAAGTCGCTCCGGCAAACGTTCACGCCGTTCGATATCGCTAAGATCCTCGGCCTCCCGAATACAATCCACTTGTCCCTCACTACCAATCAGCACCACATTGGGACGGTAGTGAATGAACTGCATCCACTGCGTCACATTATAGGCCCCTACGGGTGACACCATGAGACGGGTGCCCCGTTCAAGTCGAGGCAAAAGTGTACCTTCATCCAGAACATCAATATTCATGCACAGCGGTCCATAGACAACCGAGGGTTCATTCATGCCGTGGGCTTCACGATCGACTTCCAGGTTAAAATGATACCAGAACGAGGTAAACAAATTGTTGACGCCTGCATCCACAACATAAGCCCGCCGTCCGTCTGGCAGGCGTTTGCGTGCGATCACCGAGGTGATCAGGGTACCACTATCGTCCACCAGAGCCCGACCGTTTTCCAAAATAAGTTGCGGTTGATCACCAGGACGCAGATGTCGATACAGAGCATTGGTTATGGCCTCGGCATATTCCTCCATAGGCGGAATACCGACATCCGGGGGCAGATAAGCTCCTTTCAACTTACTGCGTGAGGGCAGGCCACCTCCCAGATCCAAATATTCGATCTTGAAGCCAAATAGGTCTTCCAATTGGTAAGCAAAGGTCACCATTTTCTCCACCTGCTTGGCATAGGCTGATGGCTCCATGATAAAGGTGCCAATATGACAATGCAAACCGTTCAGTACAAGTTTGCCACTATGGGCCAGACGCTTGACAATATCCAGTGCCTCTCCGGAGTCCAGATTAAAACCAAAGCGTGACCATTGAGGATGAATCCCGGTGTCCATGTTCAGACGCATGCCAACGCGGATGGAACGTCCCAGGGATGAAGCAACCTGTTCCAAATCCTGGATTTCATCGGCATGATCAATATGTATTTTAGCCCCGTCAACAGCCGCTTTTTTCAGAGCAGCCACTGGCTTGTAGGGGCCGTTGAAGATAATATTCTCTCCCGAAACACCCAACTTACGGGCCTTATCATATTCAAATTCAGAAACGACCTCGGCCATGGCCCCTTCTTGATGCAGTATGGCACAAATAGCCTGAAGGTAATTGGTCTTGTAGGACCAGCCAAAGGTCACATGGGGGTAACGTGTGGCAAAAGCCTGATACAGAGTCTGATACCGTTCACGCAAACGACGTTCCGAAAAGACAAATAGCGGTGAACCATAATGGTCCACCAGCTCATTCACGGACACACCATCAATCTCGGTTCGAACGCGACGTGTATAGATGGGACTGACGCCAAACTTATTCATCAATCCGGTCTGTAGTTTTACGATCACTGGCTTTTCATAGAGTTTCTTCATGTTTATATTTCTCCCCGCATGCTGATGTTTTGGAAACGGGCCATGTCCGTGACTAATTCATACGTATAACGAATAAACATCTTGCCTGCCTCATAGTCCAAAGACGCGGTCACTGGCAAATCAAACGCCTTTCGCACCAACTGGCCCGGCAGATTGACCCCGACACCTGTGGCAAAATAGGACCAGGCTGGCAGTCGGGGATTGATCTCGATCAAAATAATTTCGTCACCATCTACCAGACATTCCAATTCATACCCACCTCGCCATTCGGTCTGTTCCACAAACTTGCGTGCCGCGTTGAGCATACCCGAATGTTTGACAGTCACACCATTCCAGATCTTGCCCAGGGCAGTGACGGATAGCTTCTTGATACCAACAAGACCCAAGCTGTGCCCCTGCCCATCGCCCACGCCGACGACATTCATTTCTTCACCTGTGACAACCTGCTGAACAATCACCGGATACCCCCATTCAGACACAATTTCCGTGTAGTTGGCATGGGCCTCCTGCATCGTGTAAGCTCGGTTGGCCTTATAGTAGAGCCCCTTGATCATCACTGGCAAACCAATCTTGTCTACGGCTCGGGTGAGTTCCTCAGAGGAACCCACGATCTCAGTTTGGGGACAGCCAATACCCATTAAATCTGCCATAGCATCCAGCCGATCCTTGCCACGCAAGCGAAATTGCTCCAGGCTTGGCAGAAAGGTTTTGATCCCTTGCTGAGCCAAGGTATCCTGATATTTGATGTATAGGGGTAATTCCACATCAAGGTTAGGGATCACCATATCCAGACCGCAGCTTGTTTGAATCTGATGGAGCCTCTCTAAATACCCTTCCGACTCACCCGATGGATAGGGCAAGATAAAGGCCCTATCAATCAGCCAATCCATGTACATGCCCGGTTCCAGTGCATCATAAGAAAACCCGATCGTTTTAACTGACAAATCCGGATCTTCCTTGAGGCTACGAGCAATACCCACGCCGGGACCAGGGTTATCAATGGCATTGATGCCTGAAATACCAATCGTCAATTCCGTCATAGTGAGAACCTAGGCTTCCTTCATAAGTCGGTGGCTTTTTAAGTGCATAACAAAATCCAGGGTGTCCTGGCGAGCCTCATCAGGGTCTACCTCATAGAGCTCAACCAGCGATTGAGCAATCTGGTCGGTGGTTCTGCCCTGCTTTAGTTCCTTGAGAATTAAAAGCCCAGTATCACTCACCGTAAAACTCTGTCCGCTGGTGGGATCAAAAACAAAGCCATCATCGCTAAGGGCCAGCTGCTGCAGGTGTCCCATGAACATATCTCCTTAATCATCGTTTATTTGTATAAAAAAGCTATCGAGATTATAGCTCATGGGCTTTAAAAAAAACCAAAATACCGACCACCTTGTACCAGACTCTCTCAAACACATCGGGAAAAACCTGCCCTCCCCACATTCAGCTACGAAAAACTTCTCTTAACCCAAAACCTTAAATATAAACGACTGATAATGTATTCTCCAGCGAAGAAACTAATTTTTATGCCAGAAATCCAACTTGTTTTTCCCCTGGATACAACACCGCGATCTCAAGTGAACACGACAGACAGACGGGAGTTATTCTTGCCCTTCTCATACTTCGTATTTCCCATGGGATTTTCAAATTAACAAGACCCTGGTGCATGGGGTGCGCCATGCCAATCAGTTTTATTTTGACACCGAGTGGAAAACAGAATTGGGTGCACGCTATCACCGGTTTTGCTCGGGCCAAAGGCCTGAAGGCATCACGTATGGGCGTATAAACCAGTTCTTCGAACAGCCTCACGTGCCTCTGACAGGCAAGGTCTATATCTGTGGCCAGGCCACCATGTGCGTTGAAATCCGAGATCTTCTGATTGCCAAGGGCGTCCCCTTTGGCAATATCCTCACTGAAATCTATTTTTAGACTTGCCCAAAACGCCACCCTGGTTCAAGATACCCCACATGAAACCGACTCTATTTGGAAAGACCCTGAAAGAACTGACAGAAATTGCCCTAGAACTTGGCTTGCCGAAGTTTACAGGGCAGCAACTGGCAGAATGGCTTTACCAGAAGAATGTTTTCAGCTTTGGAGAGATGACCAACCTCTCAAAAAAAGCAAGGGCCCTGCTTGAAGATCTTTATACCATTGGCCTGCATGCGCCAACCCAGGTGCAAACCAGTCAGGACGGCACAAAAAAATATCTCTTCCCCACGGAGGCGAACAAGTTTATCGAAACCGCCATGATTCCCAGCGAAGACCGGGTGACCGTGTGCGTGTCTTCCCAGATCGGCTGCAAAATGGGCTGTCTGTTTTGCATGACCGGCAAGCAGGGATTTCAAGGCCAGCTGAGTGCCGGCGAGATTGTGAACCAGGTGCGGAGCATCGCGGAGCAACGCCAGGTGACCAACCTCGTTTACATGGGCATGGGCGAACCCTTTGACAATCTCGACGAGGTGCTCAAGAGCATTGAGATCTTCACGTCTGACTGGGGCTTTGCGATGAGTCCCCGCCGTATTACCGTGTCAAGTGTGGGGATCACGCCTGGGCTCATTCGTTTTCTGCAGGAGAGTGAGGCCCATCTGGCGATCAGCGTGCACACGCCCTTCCACGAAGAACGCCAGCAGCTCATGCCTGTGCAGATCGCTTATCCCCTGGACGAAGTGATTGAGGAAATCAAACAATGGGATTTCGGTGGCCAGCGTCGTGTCTCCTTTGAGTATATTGTCTTTCATGGCCTCAATGATACGGCACGACACGTCAAGCAACTGGCACGTCTGCTCGCAGGGATTCGATGTCGCATCAATCTTATTCGTTTTCATAAAATCCCAGGCAGTCCTCTGGAAGGCACAGACGAAAAGACCCTGGCCTGGTTCAAGGATGAACTCAACAAAAAAGGGATCACCACCACCATTCGCAGCTCGCGTGGTCAAGACATCTATGCCGCCTGTGGTCTGCTGTCCACCAAGGCCCTGATCGCCAACAAGCAATAAGTAAGTCGCAATCTCCAAACACGCACAATCTCCAGTTCTTCATGGATTTAATTCATTTTTTGCCCTTTTTGGTGAACCCTGCCGCCTCCCCGCCCGTTCTATAGAGAGTTGACTAAACTTCATTAAAGATACGGTTTTTTGATGCATCATTGACAATCCTGAGTCAAATACCATGATTACTGAAGATTAATGGGGGTAGGTGGTTTTCAGACGTTTGCAAAGGATTGAACCGTTAAGAGAAACAGGGTTCTGAACATGGAGACAGTTATGGAACTCAATACGCAGTTTAGATTTGTCATTTTTGCCGTGGTGGTTGTGTCCAGCCTGGGATTCAGTGCCTCTGTGACTGCCACCATTTCACAGCCAAAGGCCACTCAAGTCACACTGGACGACAACGCCACCCTACAGGATTATCTGGCGTACGCAGCCCTGCACAATCCTGGGTTGGAGGCGGCGTTTAACCAATGGAAAGCCTCTCTGCAACGGATACCTCAAGCCAGGGCCCTGCCGGATCCGAAGTTTGAATATAAGTATTTCATTGAAGAGATTGAGACGCGTGTTGGACCTCAGAAGCAGAGCTTTACTCTGAAACAAGCCTTCCCCTGGGTCGGGAAGCTGGATTTGGCTGGCGACGTGGCTGGCCAGGCTGCATTGGCTGCACAACAGCGATATGAAGCGGCCAGGCAAAGACTATTTTACGAGGTGAAGAATGCCTATTACGAATATGCCTATCTGGCCAGGGCCATTGAGATCACCAGGGAGAATGTCAATCTTGTCAAACATCTTGAGTCTGTGGCGCTCAGCCGCTATCAGGCATCGGCCGGAAGTCACCCCGCTATGATTCGCGCCCAGGTGGAATGGGGCAAACTGGATGATCGCCTACGCACGTTGGAGGATCTTCGTAAGCCATTATGCGCTTTGTTGAATGCCGCCTTGAATCGACCCACCAAAGCACCTTTACCCTGGCCTGGCCCCATGGCCTTTGACCCCATCGTGGTGGATGAAGACACACTTTTGACGTCTTTGGCCCAGTCCAATCCAGAGCTCAAGGCCATGGGGTTTGATGTAACAAAAAGTGAACGCAGCATTCGTCTGGCCCGTAAGAACACGCGCCCGGATTTTGTCCTGGGTCTCAGTGCCATAGACACAGGCAGTGCTGTGTATGGCACACCACCGGACAGCGGTAAGGACCCCGTAATCGCCTCATTGTCCATGACCATTCCCCTGTGGCGGGGCAAAAATAAGGCCGCCATTCGTGAAGCAAAGCTCCGACATCTGGTGGCACAAAAAAAAAAGAAAAACGCACTGAACCGCTTGTCCGGCCAATTTCAGATGGCCGTCTATGAACTTCAGGATGCACAGCGTAAAATTAGTCTCTATAGCGATACACTGCTGCCCAAGGCCAACGAATCTTTGAAGGTCACAGAATCTGCGTTTCGTGGAGGGTCAGGTAATTTTACGGATTTGATCGAAACACAACGCGTTCTGCTGGAATTTGCTCTGGCCAGGGAACGGGCCCTGGCCCATTACGCCCAAAGCCAGGCCAAGGTCGAATGGCTTGTGGGCCGCCCGATGAATGGCTCTGAGAATCATGAGTAGTCCCCAGTCCCCAACTGTGAACTAAAAACTAAAAACTGAATACTGAATACTGTAAACTGGAACACAACCATGTCAAATAAAACAAATAAGATCGGCATCAGGCTCAGGGTAGCCATACCCAAACTCATTGGGCTCATCCTGGCCTTTGCCCTTGGCCTCGTTGTCAGGGGATTTATCAGCGGTGCTCGCGTTCCTGAAAATGCCGCAGATCCTCATGGTCACAAAGAAGCTGCGCAAGAGCAGACCACAGCCTGGTGGACCTGCTCCATGCACCCTCAGTTTCAAATGGAAGAACCGGGCTTGTGCCCAATCTGCAATATGGATCTCATTCCTCTTACCACAGATGACAGTGACGACCCTCTGGGCGAAGGTCAGTTAAGGGTCAGTGAAAATGCCGCGAAACTCATGGACGTGGAAACGGTCCCGGTGGAAAAACGATTTGTGAGCGCGGAAGTTCGTATGGTGGGTAAGGTAGACTACGATGAAACACGTCTGTCTTATATCACGGCCTGGATACCTGGACGACTGGACAAGCTCTATGTAGATTACACGGGTTTGCCTGTGCGAAAAAATGATCACATGGCCTGGCTGTACAGTCCAGAATTGATCAGTGCACAAGAAGCCCTGCTCCAGGCCCTGAAGGCCGGCAAGAACATGGAAAACAGCAGCCTGTCACTCATGCAGGACATGACGTTATCCACGGTCAAGGCGTCTCGGGAAAAACTGCGTTTGTGGGGACTGACGCCGGAACAGATCCAACAAATCGAAACCACAGGTCAAGTCTCCGAGCACATGACTATTTACGCCCCCACGAGCGGTATCGTCATCCACAAAAATGCCATGGAGGGTATGTACGTCAAGGAAGGAACACGCATCTACACAATCGCCGATCTGTCGCAGGTCTGGGTCAAGCTGGATGCGTACGAATCAGATTTGCAGTGGCTGCGTTACGGCCAGGATGTGACATTTACCGCCATCTCATTCCCCGGTGAAACCTTTACTGGCTCAGTGAGCTTTATCGACCCGGTCCTGGATCAGCGTACACGCACTGTCAAGATCCGTGTGAATGTTGCAAACACAGACGGCCGACTCAAACCAGGCATGTTCATCAAGGCCGTGGCTCAAGCCCAGATTGCCACCAATGCGCGCGTACTGGACACAGACCTGGCAGGCAAATGGATCTGCCCCATGCACCCGGAAATCGTCAAAGAGGGCCCTGACAGCTGCGACCTGTGCCAGATGCCACTGGTCCAGACTGAGACCCTGGGCTATGTAGGCACCACACCCCTCGACTCGGATAAACCCCTGGTCATTCCGGCCACTGCCCCATTGATCACAGGCACGCGTGCGATTGTGTATGTTCAGGTCCCAGATGTAAACAAGCCCACCTTTGAAGGACGCGAGATTGTACTCGGCCCCAGAGCCGGTGACCACTACCTCGTGACAAGTGGCCTCACTGAAGGAGAACTCGTGGTCGTCAAGGGCAACTTCAAGATCGACAGCAGTCTCCAGATCCAGGCCAAGCCCAGTATGATGTCCATGTCCCCTGAGGTCTCCCAATATGGCCATGATCAGTTGATGTCACATGAGCCAGTTGACCCCGAGTTCAAAACACAATTATCCGGTCTCTTCACGCCTTACTTTGCCATACAGGCGGCTCTGGCCAATGATAATGTCGCACAGGCCACACTTGAAGCACAAAAAGCACAAGCCGCCCTGTCTTTGGTGGACATGACCCTCGTGACAGACGAGAACCGCATGGCCTGGATGAAGGCTGGGAAAGCCCTTAAAACGACATTGCCCCGGGCCGCCAAGACACAGAACATCAAAACAGCTCGCGAACAGTTCCATCAACTGTCACAAACCCTGACCAGCCTGACAAGACGCTTTGGCGTCCCGATTAAAAAACCAGTCTACCAGTTCCACTGTCCCATGGCCTTTGACAACCAGGGCGCCAGTTGGCTCCAGGATGTCAATGACATCAAAAATCCCTACTTTGGCGACATGATGCTGAAATGCGGCGTATTGGAAGAAGTCATTGGGACTGAAGACTGATAAAAACAGGGATGAGGAATGAGACCTGAAATCTGAGGGCTACGCACTTGAGACTCTGGACTTTTAACTATGGACTATAAGCAGACAGATGAACAAAAATCCCTGATGGGCAAGCTAATGCGGTATTGCCTGACCAACAAACTGGTGGTGTGGTTGGTGGTGCTCTTTTCCATTGGCTGGGGTGTCATGGTGGCACCCTTTGACTGGGACCTGGGTGGGGCAATGCGGAGCCCCGTACCTGTGGATGCGATTCCGGATATTGGTGAAAATCAGCAGATCGTATTTACAGAGTGGATGGGCCAGTCGCCAGAGGACGTGGAGGATCAGATCAGCTACCCCATGACCGTGTCCCTGTTGGGTGTGCCGGGTGTCAAGACCATTCGCAGTTATTCCATGTTTGGATTTTCCACAGTCTACATCATCTTCAATGAAGAGGTGGATTTCTACTGGTCGCGTAGTCGCATTTTGGAAAAACTCAACAGCCTGCCAGCAGGTACTTTGCCCGAAGGCGTACAACCTGCGTTGGGTCCTGATGCCACAGCCCTGGGCCAGATCTACTGGTATACGCTGGAGGGACGTGACCCGGACGGTGGCCCGGCTGGCGGCTGGGATCTGGAAGAATTGCGTACGGTTCAGGACTGGTATGTGCGATACGGTCTGCTCAGCTCCGAGGGTGTCAGCGAAGTGGCCTCTGTGGGTGGATTTGTCCGGGAATACCAGATTGATGTGGACCCGGATGCCATGCGTGCCTATGGCGTAAAACTGGCTGATGTGGTGATGGCGGTCAAGGGATCGAACATTGATGTGGGTGCCAAAACCCTGGAAGTCAATCGTGTGGAGTACTTTGTTCGCGGCATTGGCTTTATCAAAGAGATCAGTGACATTGAAACCAGTGTGATCAAGGTTGTGGACAATGTCCCGGTCCTGGTCAAGGATGTGGCATCTGTAGCTACAGGTCCGGCCCTGCGACGTGGCGCCCTGGATAAAGAAGGCGCTGAGGCGGTTGGTGGTGTGGTGGTGGCGCGTTACGGGGACAATCCCCTGGCCGTGATCAAGAATCTGAAGAAGAAAATTCAGGAGATCTCTCCAGGCCTGCCGTCCAAGGTGGCCATTGACTTTACCCAGGTGACAGCCAATCAGGTCAGATCCTACGCCCTGGAAAACTTCTTTGAGGCCTACAAAGGCGCATCTCTTAACCAGGAGGATTGGCTGGCCCATCTGAGGGATCTACCCCGGGAAGACTGGCCGGTTTGGGCCACGATCAGCCATGTGACAGTCGTGCCCTTTTATGATCGCACAGGTCTGATCTACGAAACACTCGGCACATTACAATCGGCGCTCAGCGAAGAAATCCTGATCACCATCGTGGTGGTCATTCTCATGGTCATGCACCTACAGAGCAGTATTCTCATCAGCGGTCTGCTACCCATTGCGGTATTGATGTGCTTTATTGCCATGAAACTCTTTGGCGTGGACGCCAACATTGTGGCGATGTCAGGCATTGCCATTGCCATTGGTACGATGGTGGACATGGGTATTGTGATCTGTGAGAACATCCTTCGACACCTGGACGAAGCCGATCCCAAGGAATCCCGCCTGGAAGTGGTCCATCGCGCGGCCAGTGAAGTGGGCAGTGCGGTGCTCACGGCGGTATCCACCACGATCATCAGTTTCCTCCCGGTCTTCACCATGATCGGCCCTGAGGGTAAGCTCTTCAGACCCCTGGCCTACACCAAAACATTTGCCCTGATCGGCTCTGTGGTGGTGGCCTTAATGGTTATCCCGCCTGCAGCGCACATACTCTTCTGCGGTCGACTGCCCGGTCGTGGCAAGACCGTGAAACGCATTCTCCACAGTCTGATCGTGCTGGTGGGTGTGGGTGCTGGTTTCCTGCTCAACTGGTGGGCAGGCCTGGTACTTATTCTGTTCGGCGCCTATTATCTAGCTGCTGACTACTTGCCTGAACGTATTCGTCGTTGTGCCCCCTGGATAGCCAATATCCTGGCAGTTCTCTTTGTGGGTGTCCTGCTCAGTCAGCATTGGGAACCACTTGGCGCAGAATATGGATTTCTCAGAAACTTCGTGTTCGTGGCCCTGCTTGTAGGACTGTTGCTCACGGCCTTCCGTCTGTTTCAACACTTCTATCCTGCCATTCTTAGATGGTGTCTAAATCACAAGGTGCTGTTTCTGTGTTTGCCCACGTTACTTTTGGCTACAGGCGCCTGTGCCTGGCTTGGATTTGACACAGTATTCAAGGCGGCCCCCTCAACCGTGAAGTCAACGGCTTTCTGGGTAAGGAGCCAAGACACTTTTCCTGGCCTGGGCAAGGAATTCATGCCACCCTTGGATGAAGGATCCTATCTGCTCATGCCCACCACCATGGTCCATGCCTCCATTGGCGAATCCATGGATGTACTGAGCAAACAGGACATGGCCCTGCAAAGTCTGCCGGAAATCGAAAGTGTGGTCGGCAAGATTGGCCGCGCTGAAACACCGCTGGATCCGGCCCCGGTCTCCATGATCGAGACAGTCATTAACTACAAATCCGAATACATCACAGACAAGGATGGACATCGTGTCAAATTTCAGGTCCATGAAGAGACTGGAGAATTTGTTCGCGATGAATTCAATGAACTGATCCCGGACGGTCACGGGCGTCCTTACCGCCAATGGCGTGACCACATCAAGACGCCAGATGACATCTGGGACGAGATTGTCAAGGCCGCCAAAATAGAAGGGACAACCAGTGCGCCCAAGCTTCAACCCATTGCCGCACGTATTGTCATGCTTCAGAGTGGCATGCGTGCCCCCATGGGTATCAAGGTCAAGGGCCCCAACCTGGAAACCATTGAACAGGTGGGGCTGGACCTGGAGCGTCTTCTCAAAGAAGTGCCTAGTGTGCAGGCCTCGGCCGTGTTTGCCGACCGCATCGTGGGTAAGCCCTACCTGGAGATCATACCGGACCGGCCAGCCCTGGCTCGGTATGGCGTCAAGATGCGAGCATTTCAAGATGTGGTGGAAGTGGCCATAGGCGGTAAGAAGGTCACCACCACGGTGGAAGGCCGAGAACGCTTTCCCGTGCAAGTGCGGTATCAGCGTGAATTACGAGACCAGATCGAGAGCCTGGGCAGAATCCTGGTGCCCGCGTCAGATGGCGCACAGATTCCCATGGCCGAAGTGTCCAGCATCCAATATGTGCGTGGTCCTCAAGTCATCAAAAGCGAAGACACCTTTTTAATTGGTTATGTCCTCTTTGACAAAAAGACCGGCCACGCAGAGGTTGATGTGGTGGAAGACTGCCAGGCCTTTCTGGATGCCAAAATCGCGTCAGGTAACTTTGTCTTACCCGCCGGCGTGAGCTATACCTTTGCAGGCAACTATGAAAACCAGATCCGTTCACAAAAGACTCTTGCCGTGGTCCTGCCTGTGGCTCTTTTCCTCATATTTATCATCCTCTACTTTCAGTTCAAATCCGTCATCACCACGGGCCTTGTCTTCATCGGCATTTTTGTGGCCTGGTCCGGTGGCTTCCTGATGCTCTGGCTGTACGGACAGGATTGGTTCCTGGATGTCACCGTATTTGGGGTGAACCTCCAGACCCTATTTCAAATCCACCCCATCAATCTCAGCGTCGCAGTGTGGGTCGGATTCCTGGCCCTATTCGGTATTGCGTCGGACGATGGCGTGGTCATGGCCACCTATCTCGAGCAGTCCTTCAGAGAGAACAAACACGATACCATAGACCAGCTCCGCGATGCGACTGTCCAGGCAGGTCAAAGACGCATACGTGCCTGCCTCATGACCACGGCCACCACCATCCTGGCCCTGCTGCCCATCCTGACCAGCACGGGTCGAGGCAGTGATGTGATGGTCCCCATGGCCATCCCCTCAGTGGGTGGCATGGCCATAGAAGTGATTACCATGCTCGTGGTACCCGTGTTGTATTGTGCGGTGCAGGAGATGAAGTTAAGGGTTGTAAAACGCTAGAAAATTTTGGCTGTGACATGGGATACACGGCAAACTGCACGCGGGATGAATCGCGTTTTGGGGTATCTAGACAACGAAGATCGTACTGTCCTGCCGAAAGAGACAAACGGTCTACGTCAGTCCCAAGCAGACGACCATTCAAAAACCATTGTATATCCTGTGAGCGGTTCGCTGAGATATGAACAGCCGCTTTTCCCTGCACCCGACAGAGGAACTCTTCTCCTTGGCCGGGCTTGGTGATTTTGAGGCCGTCTTGTTTTTCCTTGGGCAGATTCAACGGATGGCTCACAGTCAGCAATTCAGGTTGAGACGGGTCCAAATTAACTCTCAAATGCGGATGAGAAAAAAAGCTGAGAAGCAGAGGCTCCGCAGCTTGAGCGCCCACATAAGCCACACGACCAGTCCCCTTGAACCTTCCGGCCCAGACACCTATGGCATAATGACCGTTGTGGCCAACGGCCCAGGCGTCTCTTCGCCCTGAGCTGGTCCCTGTCTTCCACATGAACCAGGGGCCGTGGGCTGGCACTCCAGGATTCATGCCCACTGCCTGGCGTCGCTTGCTGGACAGACAGTCATTGATAGCAGCACACACCTTGGGGGTCAAAGCAGGAAACGACTGACTCGGCTCATCCACAAAAAGACGGGGTGAACATTGCCGACCTTGCCGCCCAAGCGTAGCATATCCATTGGTCAGATCAAGCAAAGTCACCTCGATCCCCCCCACAGCCAAAGCCAGGCCACCCCGAACAGCGGCATTCGCAGGAAGAGGAATGCCAACGGACTCGATGACGCCACAACATCGGGCTGGTCCCATGGCCTCAGCCACCAAGATCGCAGGCACATTGAGAGACCAACGCAGCGCTTGAGCGACAGTCACAGGACCACGAAACTGACGATCAAAATTCTCCGGTGACCAGCCGCCTCGATCAATGGGCAGATCATAAACAATGGAGTGCCTGTTGAGACGCCCTGCCTCAAAGGCTGCAGCAAAGATGAATGGCTTGAGTGCCGACCCCGGGCTCCGCCTGGCAAGGGCCCCATTGACCTGTCCATCCACAGGATCCAAAGGATTGCCGGAACCAATCATGGCCTTGATCTCGGCGTGAAAGATATCAATGACCACCACAGCAATCTCGCTGTCACCGGGCAGTTCGGCAAGTTGCTCGCTGGCCAACTGTTCGGCAATACTCTGAATCGTGGGATCAATCGTGGTCTGGCCCCCATGGGATCGTCTTCTGAGTGCCCACCATGAGGCGTGTGAGGCCTTGTTCCCAAGGACTTCACCATGGATGACCAGGGGAAAAAGCTTGGCGTTGTCCCGCTGCTGACTCGAAATAAACCCTTCCTCGAACATACGATCCAGGACCGCATGCTGACGCAGGCGGGCCCGCGTCAGGTGCCTGTCCGGTCGATATCTTGCCGGAGACTGGGGAAGACCTGCAATTAAGGCGGCCTCTGGCAGGTTCAGATCTTTGGCCGGCTTGGAAAAATAGCGACGCGCCGCCGCTTCAACCCCATGAAGATTCCCGCCATAGGGCGCCACATTGAGGTAAAGAGTCAGTATCTCTTTTTTGCTCTTTAGCTGGTTGAGTTGCAGTGCCCTAAATGATTCAATTAGCTTTGATTTCAGAGTCCGGTCCCGCCCGTCCATCATGCGACACACCTGCATATCCACGGTACTGGCTCCGGAAATAACCTTGCGTGACAGAACATTCTGTTTTACGGCTCTGAGCACAGCCAGGGTATCAACGCCCAAATGGTCAAAAAAACGCTTGTCCTCCACGGCAATCGTGGCCTGAACCAACCAGGGAGACATCTGATCCAGAGGCACCGGTAGTCTCCAGGTGTCTTCTTGGCTGACACGTCCTAGCATGGGCTGACCTGTGACATCCTGGACCATGGGACTCACTGCCCACTGTGTTAATCGTGCTTGCGGGAATGGGCACAGAATCCATAGACTCACAAACGAAACACTGCACAGCAGGACAAACAGACTGCCGAACCGAAAGCCTCTTTTAAGACGAATCAACCAGGCCATAGATCAGTCCTCCTTGGACGCATGGGTCGCGTGCTCTGCTGTCACCGTAACCCGGCCTCTTTCCCCCAAACAGGCGACTTCAGGATCATACATACAAGACGCTTGAACTGGGGGCAGATCAAATTCTCCGATGGTGACGACTCGCAAGCTGTATCTAAAAGTCCTTGGTGTTGAGTCAGCACTGCAGAACAAAAGAACACGGTCATCTAAAAACTCCGTTCGATCCGGTTTTTGCCCGTCTTGGTCGATCCCTTGCCAGGACGTAGCCAGGCTGGGATTCTCTACCTCAAGCCCCGCACACAAGGCATCCACAATGGCAATGTTGTGCACGTCGGCCCCTGTCGTCTGAATGGTGATTTCTGACAAAACGAGATCTCCCACAGCCAGCTGTGTCACATCCACGTCATGGCCATCCAAATCTGTCCAACGTCGTACTATATCTAACCCATGGGCATAGGGAGTCACCTGGCCAGAGGTCTGCCCCTCAGTCGTTATCGTCAGGAACAGCGTCCCAACCCCCTGAGAGGTCACGGTGACAGGGCCGTCAAGCCCTGTAAACACGGCCGACTCGCATTCATTGTGATCGAACGACAAAGGCTCACAACCCGCCGCCCGAATCATACCGTAAAAATCCTGAACCTGCCCTTCTTGTGCCATCTGATATTGACACAAAGCAGAAATGCAGCTCGCATCGTTTAAGGTACTCTGCCAAGAACCATCTGACTGAGCCTTTTCAAGACGCGTGACCAACCGAGGTATGAGCGGATGATCAGGATGTATCAAGAGCAAAACACCCAGCAAGACACCTTCCTGACAGGTTTGGGAGGTCAAACGTCCCATAGTACTTGTGATTGCAGATTTGTCTGACAATCGCTCTGGTAACAGCAACAGGGCCTGGTCTCTCCGTCCAGCGGCAAAAAAGGCGGCCGCCAGATGGGCCTGCCCTGCCATATCCAGGGTATCGGGCTGTTCTGCCAATCGCGTCATCCAGCCAATGGGCATTCTCCCATACTTGGCAAGCACTCGACAGAAAAGGGCCTTGGTGTTGTTATCCACCTCTCCATCACCCCTGGCTCGCAATTGTCTATCCAGATAGCTGGTCAGAGGCTTGGTCAATCCCGTGTCCACAGAGCACCCTGCTTCAGAGGCCTCGAGCAAACAAAAAGCAGCATAGGCCGTGCCCCAGACGCTGGCTTCTGTACTTCCAGGCCAATAACTCAGTCCACCAGAACGTGTCTGCATACCCCACAGGCGCGCGATGCCTGCCTGGGTCATCGCATCAGCCACCTCAGCCCGATCCTTACCAAGTATCTGGCCGGCATAGAGAAGGGATCTCAATTGACTGCTTGTCTGTTCTACACAGCCATAGGGATAATGAATCAATGCCTCCAACGCAGGTTCAAGCTGAACACCGGGCAACGCGCCAACTGAAACCGTGGTACGAGCGCTCTCTTTGACAAATCCCTTTGAAACCACATAGGCGTAGGGATCTGTGCCCACTGGAATCTGTTTCAACAGGGTTTCACTGTGGAGTGATGTGGCCGAACGTACCGCGAGTGCGGCCTGTGTCCGAGCCGTTAGGGGTCGGTTTGGATCCAAGCTCTCCAGTTGAAGCGTGACATCCACAGGGCCAAGTCCCGTGGCCTTGGCTTTCAACCACAAAGTAGTGGGAGATTCAGAGCACACAGGGATGGGCTCCAGGTCACTCTCTCTGACAAGCTCCAGGGGGCCAGTAGAATGGATTTGCATGCTCAAATCCACAGGATCCTCTGCCGAGCAGAACAGCTTAACTGGCACCCGGCATGTATCTCCGGGCGCCATAAAACGCGGCCAGGATGCCTCACAAATAAGGGGTTGAGTCAAGGTGAGATCCTGCCTCTTTTGCGCATACTGATCTTGATCAACCACCACGGCCATGACCCGCATTTGCCCAATAAGATCCGGCATGGTCAGATTAAACACCGCCCGACCAGCAGCATCGAGCGGTACGGCCTTCTGCCACAGCACCGCAGCTTCACGAGATCTCATGGGGACTGGACTGCGACGTTGCAGCCTCTCTTCCAGGAATTCACCGGCACCAATACGAGCCATGGATTCGGGCCTCTGGAAGTCAGGCAGTAACTGGAAAAAGGTGTCAGCCGTTTGCACACCCAATAAACGCGGGCCCAGGAAAAATTGAAAAGGATCTGGCATCTGATAATTGGCCGAAAGCAGAATACCTTCATCCACGGCCCACAAATGCACATAGGGTGGATTGTTGGGGTCATTGGGTTCCGCCATCTCCACGGTACAGGTTACAAGTTCGCCGGGCTTTGCCTTTGAGGACATGGCAATATTTATGGGTAGCGCACGATTTGAATGATCAACAATCACCTGCAAGGCGCCCATGGCTCTGTGCGGCGTCCAATCCTCAGACGCAGGATCGACTGGCCGCACCACGGTGGCCACCAGAAAGAATGACCCTCTCAGAGTTTCAGGCAGAGGTATTTCAAGATCCATGGATTTTCCCGTGGTCTCAATCACCTTTCGGTCAACCACCTGATCTGTTTCCATCGTCAACAAGAGTGTCCCCTCAATAGGGGTCTGGATACGCACTTGGGCAGTGGCCCCTGGGCGATATGTTTTTTTATCCACAGTGATGGTCAATTGTTCAGGGCGATCCGCAGGGACGGTCCAGTCCGTAGTCAAGGGATTACACGCATCAAATTCTACGCTTGTTTGAGACTGGGTGGAAACATCTTTGACTGAGAGTCGATATCGCCCTGCCTCAGGACAGATGAGCACAAACTGATTCACAGCGGCCTCGCCTTGAATCTGGAACTCATTGACATCATGCCTTGCTTTTTCAACGGTCTCCCAGACAGGCTTGTTGTTCACCCTTTTGAACAGGGTTTCATATTCTACACGTTCCAGGTGCACGGCCATGGCCCCGGATTGGGCCAGTTCATCCTTTCCAGTGAGTCGAACCCAATCCACGTCGAACGGCTCTCTGGCCTGAATCAAATCCCCCCCCGGGAAAGACAGTCCAACATGGAGATTCATTTGATCCAGAACTGTGGAGGCACTGTCAGACACTGAATGGCCGCCAGGCTCTGTCACCGTAGCACTTAGATGGAGCTTATAAAGGCCCTTCTGCAAAGAGCTTGGCACTGGAACGGCCATCTCGATCTTGCCTGCCTCATCCAAATGCCCCTTGATGGGCATGAGGGCCTTGGTGCCCAGTTGAGTTTGGCCAAACCGATACCTGTGATAGCGTTCTGATTTGAAAGACAGGCGTCTTGCCCATCCTGTCATCGAAATCGGCAGGTTTGCACCTGGTTGGTCCCACAGGTAGCGAGCAGACACGTTCAACTGGAGTAGATCATTGGGCCCTTGCCACTCAGCCACAGGATTGGCCTTGACCTCCATTCGCACCGGCAGAAATGCCTCCACAATGGCATGCGTACGACCCAGGGTCTGGTCATCTCCGGCAATGTGGGCTTGAAAGCGATACTGGCCTGTAAACCCGTCCTTTGATGTCTCATAATCAGCATGAAAGATACCCTGGTCCCCTTCCTTGCGTGTAATGGGTATGTCTTCGACAGGCACGCCGTCCGGTCGAAACACACGCACCACCAAGGGAAAGGTCGGTGCAATACTCCCGTGAGCCTCTCTGATAATGCCCGTAAGATGCACTGTATCTCCGGGCCGGTATACACCTCGTTCGGTATACAGCATGGCCTCGTAGTTCTTGGCATAGGCACGACTCAAGACCGCCATCTTTTCTGTCATCCATTGCCAGTCCTTGGGTTGAAGATAGGTTAAATCGTCCTGTTTTTGAGCAGTAATAACCCACGCCGACCCGTCTGGATGGTGACTGTTGAAAAACAGTTTGGCAGTCCCCTGGTCATTGGTCTTGCCTGCCGCCAATAGTTGATTGTTGTATGTCAGGGCCTTGACGGTTGCCTGTCCCACAGGTTTTCCGGTCCGAATAGAGGTCACCCAGACAAAGACCCCATCTTTCTCAAATTTAGAGGTCAAGGCTAAATCAGTGACCGCCACAATCGCCTGGTCCCGTGTCCAATGGTTGTTGGCATTGCAAACATCAATTCGATACACGCCTGTGCCCTGAACCAGGCTCTTCAATTCTAGCAGAACATCCTCCGGCTGGTTGTGCGTCATGTCCAGGCTCACGGTCCTGTCTACAACCACGCGTGACACCGTATTTATGTCTGGACCGTGAAGATACGGCACCAGGTTATTCTCCAAAATTCTATGCACATCAATCTTCAGGGCTTCAAGATTCACGGCCCTCATTTCGAGTGCCAGTTGACCCTGGGGTGAGAGAATTCCCTTGGTATGCTTGAACATCAATTGGGAACGATAGTCTGGTACGTCAACGGAGACAGTATGCGTCTTGCCCAGTGTTCGTCCCTCATTGGAAACCACCGTTTCCGGAATTGAAATGCGATAACCACGCCCTGCCTCAAACTCACCTGTCAACGTCAGATAGGACCATCTCTGCGACACTGTCAGATTCGCCACTGGCGGATCGACCTTGACGCCCTTGATGGTCTGTGTTTCATCCAGGGGGTCCGAGAAACGTACGTCGATCTGTACTGGCTCACCCGGTACAAGCCGTTCGACATCCGCACCATACACAGAGAAGACCAACTTGACTTCCTGGTCAAAAACAACGCCCTCTGCCAACCCCACATCAGCCAGATATCCGATCAATCCCTTCTGAATAGACATTTGAAATACCCCGGACGCAGGATAGGCAAACCTAACCACCAGCTCTTTTTCGGGCTGCCTTGTCACACACACAACTCGCCTCAATGTCCTGTTGTACCGTTTATCCTTTAACGTCAGATGCTTCAGAAGGAGATCAGGCTCCACTGACTGATTAAACACGATTCGAACCGTTACATCCCGAGCATCCGCAGCCATCAACTCACAGGCCCTAAACGTCAAAGGCACAGTTTTGATCTCAAAACGTTCCTTGCCTTTAAGAACACGGCCTGTGCTTTGTTCTAATTCCTCTGTCGCGCTCAACATGAAAACTCGCCCAGACGGTAATGGCTTATCCAGAAGGTATTCCAGTGTATCCGATGCAGACCAAGTCCACGTGCCAGGCCAAGCCGGCTTAAGAGAACATAACTGACGTAGCTCAGGTTGCCCCACAAGGTTTTCCCGCACGATCTCACGGTCAAAGACCACCTGCAAACGATCCGCGTCAGCCCTATCCGGCATCATACGCACGGTGTTCACGTGCATCACAGAGACAGATCGATTGGCTAGCCCCACATAGATGACACACAAACCCACCACATTGACCAGCAAAATCATCCCAAATTTGGCTGAAAAAAACTTCATGCCCTTGCACTCCTTGCACATAGATTGCGATACTTATTGGCTATTTATTTCCGGCGACCTTCTTGGTATAGAATATTTTGAACTGACCAGGATGCCGTCTTCTGAATCGAGCGTAAAACAGTTTGAGTCTGAATTGAACGAGGTGGTTTGAGATGAACCGCGAATTTGCGTTGATACTCTTGCCAGAGCGTTCCTCACTCTATGGATTGTATCGACCAGCATCCTCTTTTTTCTACACACCATTTCCTAACGATCTGGCACGGACCAGGCAATTCCCTCGACCACGAGCACAAAGCCTTTGGAAGAGCTCAACATGCTCCCGCTTGATGAGGCCGTCGAGGATCATGGCGCAGAGCGAGGCATCATGGCCAGCCCATAGACATACATCACGGGCTATTCAACGTACGAGTCTAGCATCTGTGTGTGCGCATAAAAAAAGCGTCTCACCGACATTGTCAGTTAAGACGCTAATTATTTCCAAGGCAACAAAAAGTTGGGAATTATGAAATTTATAGCATTCCTTTGTTCACCCTTTTTCTTGCCTTGAACTCATCCTCGGCGAGTCTAGTCACATTACAGACATCCTTGCCTATGGCCACCCCACCAAGAGTTTCTGTTGGTTTCCCAAATACACCTTTCAGGCCACACGCGTAACTCTGTTTCGAATCCGAAACCATTTTTCAGAGTCAAAACGATATGGCTACTAGAATGCCACTTCACGCGAGATAATTCAATTCGGTTAATCCTCGATTTGAGCAAGCATTAACCTACACAAGAATAGGCATTAACGATTCTTAATTGCCCATCAGGCTGACCAGTTGCCTATCAGCATCATTGTACTGCTCAGGATTCAATGCACCATTGTCTTCTTGACGATTTCGATCCAAGCACTGCCTAAACACCAGACTAGCATTGGACCGATCACCTATAGCCAGATAGCTTTTAGCCAATGTATACATCGTGGCAGCCAGTGCACTTGAACTTTTGTAAGACGGTCGATTCAGACATTCTTTCAAGCTCTTGATCGCATTTTTGTACTTCTCCGCCTCATAACAGAGCGTACCATACGTATCCAACACGTCGGTGTATTGAGGGGCCAGGGCCACTCCCTTTTGAGCCAACTTCAGTGCTTTTTCTAGTTGATTGAGATCTTTTCCATAGATCCAGGCCAGATTATTCAGGGCAATCACATTGTCACCATTAATTTGAAGTACTTTCTCATAAAGTTCTCTGGCCTTTTCCGGAGCCCCTTGAGCCTGCCACAACTGAGCCAGATCCATCAACAATGTCTCTGATTCAGGCTGTTTTTTCAACGCAGCTGACAATAGATGAGAAGCCAATGCCATGGCCTTGGCTTGGCCAACACGTCTTAACATCCTGGCAGCATATTCAACGGACTCGGTTTCTTCCGGATTGATTTCGAGCCCATGCATCACAGCTTGCTCCACGGCATCCATCTTATCCTGTCCGATCCAATGAGAAATCTGGACCATGACTATACGTGGATCATCAGGATACTTTTCTTTTATTTTGGCCAACAAGATACTGGCCTCGGCCTCGGATTCTGAAGCCAACAGCGCATTTAACATAGTGAACTGATAGGTGGCAACCTCTGTCTTTTTCGAAAACATGTCCCGGTGAACATTGAGCACTTCAATGGCTCTTTGGGGCCTACGGGCTTTAATTTGGGCACCAGCCAGATCCAGAATAACACTCACATTGCCTGGCAACTGTTCGAGCATAGCCTCAAGCGTCTGAACGGCAAACATGGGACTAATTCTCATTTCAGCCTTGGCTTTTAGGTTTAACAACCTCAGATTGTTTTCAAGTTGTGTCAAGCCTCGAATGGCAACACTTTGGGCTTTGGCCCAATCTTCACGTGCCATCAGCAATTCGCACAACATTTGCCATACAGCAGCCTCCTTTGGATGATCAATAGTCAGCTTCTCCAGATAAACTTCAGCCTGGATTTGTGACGCTGCATCACCATCCATCAGCATGAACCTGACTTTTTGGATCTTAAGCCTGTGATCATCAGAATGTTGCTTGGTGGCCCGCTCCAACAAGGCTTGTGCCGCCTGAATTCGATCAGATTCTTGCGTAGCCACGAAAATATTGATGGCCTGTACTACCACATTGGGATCGCTGGGCGACAACACCACCGCTTTATCTATGGCAGCCATTGCCTTTTCTTTTTGCTGTAGTGACCAATGGAGTGAGCTTTTCTTGACCCACAAGTCGGCATCGTCGGGTTTAAACTCAAGGGCTTTGTCCAGATCAGAAACGGCCCCTTTATCCTGACCCAACAGCAGTTTTACGGTGTATCTCAACTCCAGACTCTCAGCATTATTACATTGAGTCACCAGATCATTACAGCGCTGTAACGCCTCATCTGGTAATCCTTGGTACAGGAGCATCTGAATTGTAAGGCGTTCAGCACCAAAAGTAACTGACTGTTCTTGCGTGCTTTCTTTGATTTTTTCAAGCATGCCCTTGGCCACATCATATTCTTTCTGACTCACCTTGAGTTTCGCCAAATCCATCGCAATGCCAATATTGTTGGGATCATCGGTTAAGCAAGATTGCATGAGCTTCGCAGCCGAAGCCACTTGTCCTCGCTGCAAATAACTGTTGACTTGAAGTCTGTCCAAAGTAGGATCTGTCAAATCTTTTTTGGCCACTCGGTTCAAAATGGCATCGGCTTCATCAAATTCTTTGGCAGCCTGCAAGGTTCTTACAGCAGGAATAATGATGGATAGGTTGTAGGGCTCTCGATTTAATGCATTTCGATAAGTCGCCAGTGCTTGAGATGATTGCCCCGCTTTACTGTAAACGGCGGCCAGCATTCTTCGACTAAACTGATCATTCCCATTGTTCCGCAAATTCTTTTGCAGCAAGGAGACAGCTTCTGAATACTTGTTTTCAAAGTTTTTCTGCATAAACCACAACTTGGCCTGCTCATACCGCCATTGCCACCCTTCATCCCCTTCAAGAGATCGAATTTTGTCAATTATCGTCTGAGCCTTTTGGGGTTGCTCAATCAGACTGGCACATTGAAGTAGTTTCCTCTGAACTGAGATGGTATTGGGAAATTTCTGATCAAGCCTTTCCAGTAAGGATTTTTTCTTACCTTCCTGGTCCCATTCAGTTAGGAAATCGCTCAGCATGATGCCGAGATTCAAACTTTGTGTAGGGTCGTTGATTTTGAGCATGCCGTCGGAAAGGACTTTTTCTACGGCATTATTGTCCCCCGCTTCAGAAAGGAAGTCGGCCAACAATCGTACCATTTGTGCCGACTGGTCATGCTGCTCAACCGCCGTTCTTAACCTCGTGATAATCTCATCGGTTCTGTTTTGTGCAAACAGAAGATTCACCCAGGCCACAGTCACTTTGCGCTGGTCAACAGGATCACTGGGGTTCATTTCTTCCAGGATAGATGTCGCGGTATCCAGGTCCTGTCGATTGAGGGAAATCTGGAACTTCAAGAGAGATAAAGACACGGCATCTTCTACAAACTCAGACAATTGTATACGTCTCTGTTCGATGCTTTCCCACTGACTGGGATCAACGGATATCCCCTGACGGTTAAGTAGCTTGACATCAACCTCTAGATCGAGCAAAGCAGCTTTTGCATGGCGTGGATTTCTCTCTAGAACTCGCTGGACATAGGTTTTGGCTTGTGTCCAGTCACCCATTTGGGCCATGTGTCTGGCCAAGGACAATTGAACTGACATATCCTCTTCATTGTCACTGGCCACAGATTCCAACAATTGACGAGATGACATGGTATCCCCCAACTGTGCCTGCGCTGATGCCAGCAGTAATTTGAGTGAAGCAGGTTTGAATCCCAAATATCGTTGCCTGTAAGTTGAGAAAGAACCATAGCCCAGTGCCAATGCACGTTGCCACTTCTGAACAGCCGCTTGCGCGTGCTTTTTTTGAATGGCTATGAGACCCTCCAAAAATGCGACCTCGGCAGGGTAAGTACCCTGCTCACTTAGAATGCGTAAGCAATCACCTGCTTTGTCATATGTTTCAGCCCGTACAAACAACTCAGCCGCGAGGGGATAAAACTCCCACTTGTTTTCACTAAGATGGGTCAGGCCTTGATTTGCCACCCGCCGCATTTCCTCTTTGTCCTGCGATAAGAAAGCCGCACCAGCCCGAAAAACCCACATGGCCAGGTGATCCGGCTGACATGCCTGTATAGCGTCCAGTTGTTCCTTGGCCAACTCCATTTGCCCAACCGCCCGATACAATACCGCCGCATTCAAATGTTCCTCGGGATCAGACAGTGTCTGTGTCAATGCCGCTTCCAAATCACGAGTCGCTGCGGCCTCTTTTTGATTCCGCAAATGAAAACGCGCTCGCGCAAGATAGGCAGAAGCTGACTCTGGATTGTTTTGAATAGCCAAATCAAGCCAAAACATGGCAGTTTCTTCAAAATCGTCTGGATGACCCAGGGTAACCCCAACCAACCGTTCGTAGACCTTTATTTGATTGGGTTCATTTTCAATCACAGATTTTAGAGTTGAATAGGCTTCACTGAATTCTCTTTGCTGGATCATGGCCTCCGCAAGGAGCCGCTTGACGTCACTATCCTGACCCTCTCGATCCTGCAAGAAACGTTGAGCCACCAAACGAGCTTCTCCAATGGCGCCGGTCTGGAGGTAGATTTCAACCAGTTGTTTTACTGCTTTTTTGTCCCCAGAGTCAATTCTGAGTATTTCTCGAAAAGCCTCTGATGCCTGCTGTATGTTGCCCCTTTTTGACGGCCTGATCTTGAGCTGAGCTTGGGCATATTTGTGAAGTACATCAGAGTTTTGACGATCAATCCTAATGTACTTTCCCAGATTTTCTGTAGCGTCTTTCCATTGCCCTTGTTCAAAACTCTGCATGCCCTGATCATAGTACTCTTCATATCGACCGGACTTCCGAATACTATGCAGACCCACAACTGTGCCGGCGATAATTCCGAATCCAAGAAGCAATACGGTGGCCAATTTCCAATTGAAATATCTCATAGTCTGTTCTCATTCATTATTAAAAACCTGATAGGTTTCACTGAATCAGAATTGTTCTGAAAACTTCCCAAGCATTTGCAGGAAGGTCTTCCAGCATATCCATAAATCCAAACGAGCTGACACTCGCTTAACATAATCAATGTCGTAGAAAATCCATTCTTGAAAATCTCTCAGAGGTTCTCGCGTTCGCAGTAACTGCCAAAGTCCTGTCACTCCAGGGCGTACGGAAAGCCTGGCATCACGCCATCTTGGGCATTGAGTATTTTCACTCTGAGGCGAAGGCCTGGGACCTACCACACTCATCTCTCCCTTTAAGACGTTGATAAACTGGGGAATTTCGTCTATATAAGTCTCTCGCAGGAACTTTCCCAGAGCACATATTCTGGGGTCATCAGCCATTTTGAACTGAGGCCCGTCAACCTCATTAATGGCACGTAATTTGTCCTGTAGCTGATCAGACCCCGCCTTCATGGTCCTGAATTTCAGACAGTCAAAATCTTTTCCGAACCAGCCTTGTCGTCTCGCTTTATAAAAGATTGGACCTGGTGAATTTAGCTTGATTGCCAAAGCAATTACGGGAAAGATGGGCAGAAAAAGAACCAGAACCATCAGGGAAATTACAATGTCAACAGCTCTTTTCAGTGTATTTATGTAAGCCCATCTAGGCCAGTAACGAAATCGACTTTGCTGAGGCTCAAGTCTGTAAAACGTCTTATCTTCAAACGATTGATAGCCACCATCTTGTTTCTTTGAAAACACAGAATGGCTCACCACGGATCTTTCTTGGACGGTCTGTGCTGGCCCAATAATTGAGGATTCAAGTACTGCTCTTGATTCAACCTTTGTTTGTTCTGATACCACCACTGGAGAAATCAACACAGCTTTTGAAGACACGTTGGAAGACTTGGACACCCAACTCCGTCCAATGACCCTCGGCCCACATCTTGTATGGCGGTTCTCATGACTCAAGCAACGGTACTCTGGCACAATCTCTAGTATCTCGCGCATATGATCCTCATGCTCATTGATCAGCCGAACCAGTCCTAATTGGCCTTCAGTGGTGTTCAAATCATGCGACACACCGGCCACAGAAAATGATTGCATAGGCAAATCGTTTGCCAGACATGTGGCCTTAACATCCCCATAGTCGAGGGACAATTCCAAAAAATGAGACACACAACAGCTTCGAATGTAAAGTCTGTGTGGCCAGTCCTTAAATGAAGGCACTGGCACAACTGAATCCTCGTAATGCCTTCGAAATCCCACAATTTGATCGTGATGCGTATACCAAATCTGCTCTCGGTGTCCAACCAATTGATCATCCACACGCAAACAAACCACAGAGGCACTTGTTTGGCACAATAATGACGTCACCCTGGCCTCATCAACCCGATGTATAAGCTCTCCTTGTGAAATGCAAACCCAATCAGCATTATCTTCCAAGGAAGGAATCCATGACTTAATAACCTGCTTTGCTTCAGAGTATGTACAATATCCCGATTTCAATTGCACATCTGAAGATGTTGATGATGGTAATGCAAATAACGCATTCCCCATAATTTGGGCATGACACACCTCAAGCATCGCTGCAAGCAAAGGATGCTCCAATGCCTGAACGAGTCGTCTTTCGTTACGAGGCATCACTGCTTCAGATTGGAATAAAACTAGATTCATACAATTAGGTACCAGACTTTCTAGGCGCTCTTTTCTCTGGGTTTCTTGGCGTTACCAGTTTTCATGGTCTCTCGGGCAGCCATCACGAGTTTTTGATTCATGCGTTTATCACGTCGCCCGCGCTTCTGATCGTAATAGCCATAGTGATAGCGTTGATATCCATGTGACACCTTGACATTGTTTAAAACTGTGCCCAATATCTGAGCGTTGGTTTGGCCAATGCGTTCCTTCGCATCAATTAGATCATCCCTTGTGGTTTTTCCGGAAAATCCTATTAAGATCACAGACCCTGCAATACGAGCCCATATCAAAGCATCAGGAAAGGCAAGAACCGGCGATGTATCAATGATGACGTGATCATATCTTTGTGACAAATGGACAATGCGATGAGCAATCACTGGAGAAGCAATCAATTCATACACATCTCCATGTTTGCTTACATCAGGCACCATCATATCCAACCCTGTCGCATCAACAGTCCAGATCGAATATTCAAAACCATCCTGAAGAGGTGCATGACTGACCTGCTCAGTCATGTGCGAAAAACTCATCTTTTGAAGCACATCCGGTTTTCGCAAGTCACCATCAATTAGAAGCACCCTCTTACCAGATTTGGCCAAACTGGTTGCCAAATTGACTGTAAAGGACGACTTACCTTCTCTAGGACCAGGACTGGTAACGCAGAGCAACTTAGGTATGCCACTGGCGCCCAGAAGCGTCAAATTAGTTCGAATCGTTTGATAGTCACTGGCTAATTGCTCTGCAAACTTGGACGACTTGACAGTGCGAGCATTCGCCACAGTACCTATGAGTGGAAGATTGGTTTGAGCCACCACATCTTCTGGATCTTTTACACGCTTGTCAGCCCTATCAACAAATAAGGCCACCATACATCCCAATCCAAGGACACCCATGGCCATGCCTGCGGAATATGGCACCCTCTTGTCCTCATATCGCTCACGAGTGGCAGAATCATCAATGGCAATACGTGGCTTTTGGTTTTTCTCCATCTGCATCTGCTTGATACGACGTGCCAGTGTGTCACGAAGCTCCATATCCATATCAACATCAAACTGCATATCTTTAATGGCCAACAAGGTGTTTCCCTGTTGAGCCAACTTCAGTTTTTCGGCGGAAAGCAGTTCTTTATAACGTTTTTCTTCTTCCTTTGTTTGATTTAAATCTGTCATGAGCAGATCAATTTTATTCTGCTTTAATTGACCGGCCTGATCTGCCATCAGCAGATCATAGTCTTGACCTCGTTTTCCCACTTTGTCCTGCAATGTCTGTTGGAATGTAGCCAGCAGTTTCTCTTTTTCACGAATCAGAGGATTTGACAAGGCCAGTTTAGCTCGGGCCACCAATAATTCCTGTTCCATGGTGACAACTTGACGGGTTAATTCAATGACATGGGCATCAGAGTTGACAAAGGATTCTCGTTCTGCCAAACGATATCCGACTTCCGTCGCATTACTATCCATGGTCTGTTCAATCATGACCATCTCTGTTTCCAAAGCAATTCTTTTGGCTTCTAACTCTATTGAACGTTCAGCATATAACATTTCCTGCCCAGGCCCTACATCAGAAGTAACGCCCGTTTCCTGGGCCAGTTCACGAATTTTCGATTTGGCTGAAGTAATGCGTTTGACAATAAGATCATGTTCCTGGATCAATGCTTCCAGATTCCGTTGGCCTTCCAGATTAGCCCCGACGTCGTAAAGACTTTGATAGTTACGGATAATAATATCTACAATCTGTATCGCCTCTTCCGGATACATAGATTTCATCCTCACCTCAATGAAATGAGTATTTCGTCTGGGAGATGCCGTGATAATGCCCGCTGTGGTAGCACCGCGTAACACCTCCATGGCATCCATGCTTCGGGTTTCCTTGCCCAAAATCTCGTTGAGTTTGCGAGACAAATCGCTGGGCTCTTCCTGGAAGAAATGAAGATTTTTGTTTAACAGGTCATCCACCACATTCTGCAACACACTGGTACTGATCACCGTCAGTGCCTGAGTGGCCATGAATTCTGCATAATTCCCAATCGACCCTCTGTTTTCATCACCCGTCATAATATCCAGAACAGCAGGCGCCACTTTGATGCGTCCCACTACAATGTGACCCGGCTGCACAAAAATCCACACGCCCCATATGGCAACAGGCGCCAGGAGAATAAACATCAACAAGAGGATGTACCATCGTCGTTTCATGGCACCCAATATATCAGGGCCATGGTCTCCTTGATCTCCTTCACCGGAGTCCGTGACGACAACAGGAGTCACTTCAACAGGTGGAGTGAAAGGTATGGGCAATGATGGCTCAATACGCTCATCATACCGAGGTCGATGAGAGCGTTGATCTATAATTCGATCTAGATACTTTTCAAGATGATTCATCTTGCTTTCTCCTGGCTTAATTGGAGTTCCCTCCGAATCACCAATGGCGTGTCTTCCGCTGGCTGCATGGTGAGTTTACTGAATATCCATAGCTCAAAAACAATGATGCCCAAGGCCAATGGCATCATGGCATAACCACCAAAATCGTGAAACACCTGTTCCCAAAGATCGCCCTTGATCATAGTAAATGCGATTGCTGTCGCCGCCAAACGTATTGTATTGCAAACCAATGCAATAGGTAGACTGGAAAAAAGAATGACCGCTTTTTCCCATAGTGATCGATTGGCTATCAACGCCACCAATCCTGCGATCACAAAGAAAGCGGTTATCATGCGCAAACCATTACAGGCTTCAGCCACTGCCACACTTGTATCACCAATATGAATCACAGTGCCCTCTTGAATGACATCATACCCAAATGTCTCTAGGCAAAATACGGCAGAATCTGTTGCGTATCCCTGAAGCGGAAAAGCGATTTTGCTCTGCAGACGCATAGGCCAGGGCAGCATCAACAATAAAAAGAACAACACAGGTAGTGTTTTTTTGTACAGTGCCTTGCCGCCCAGCAGTAAAACACAAGATCCGATAGTCATCACAATCGACAAGGCTTCGGCTGCCTGATACATATATATCAACCCAAACAGCCGGAAAGCCTGAGCCACAACCAAACCCACAAGGCCCAGCACACTCTGTCCTACATGAACATGTCGCAAACTCTCACGCCTTAGCCAAAGAACGTAAGCGGCCAAAACAGGGACCAACATACCTGATGAGTACTCATCGTTTCTCAACCAGACATGCCACAAATCGAGCAAATTCGTCCAATAGGACCAAAGAAAACAACCTGTCAAGGCCAGCACACTTGCCGTCAAACCCAAAGGCACACGGGGCTGACTATTCTGAAGGTATCGGAATATTCGAAGGGCGATGTGATTGGTTTTCTTGGCCTTATTTTGAGATTCCGTGGCAATGGCATAGCCGGCCAGGGTTTCATTGGAAGACATCACTGTCCCAGGGCACAGGCCGACATCATACCCAATGACAGACTCTCTCATCAAACAGTCGTGCCCTGCGCAGGCTCCATCCCACAGAATGCTGCGGCTAATGACGGCATTATCCTGGACCTTGGCGTTAGCCCCAATAATCGCAGGCCCCTGAATGGTGCAACACTGGCCAATATGGGCACCAGGCATAATCGCAACAGTGCCAGAAATCATAGCGTTATCAGGCAGGTCCAGTTCTTCGCCAGCCCAGATAGATGCGTCCTCAGAATAAACCTGTTTCACCATCCCACTGGTCTGGCTTACCAGAGATTCAATATTGGAAAGAACCACATGCAAATAGCTTTTACAGTCAGAGAAAGCACCCACATCCTCGGACAAAACCAGAGCCTTAACAACCTGACCGCGTCGAATCAGCGCAGGAATTAAGAACTCCTTGATATCACTATAGCCCTCTTCCGGGATCAACTCCTTGACTGCCACATCGCACACATAGATACCGGCACTCTGTCCATCTGGATTCACGACGACACTAAAGTCGGCTCCCTGAGCCCTATGCTCGGCCACCAAAACCTCTACGGACGGCGAATAGAGGCGATTACCAGTATAAATCACAGTCAGCCCGTCTTTGGCACCAGACAATGCCTGTTGGACGGCACCAGCGGATCCAGCAGGCCACTCTTCCTCAACAAACCTGACGTTTTCAGAACACTCATTCAACTTCATATGATTCCAGAATGATTGGTGACCCCAAAAACTCACCGTCACATCTGACACATCAGAGTGCGAGACTTGCCTTAGAAATTCCAGAAAAGAAGACTTGCCCCAGACCGGCCACCCTGCCATGGAACTTTGCGACATCAATGGCGAACGCTCATCATCAACACAGTCACACAGAATCACTACATGTATGTTTTCTTTATTCACTATGATTATTTCGCTTTACACTCTTCAAACTTCGAAATAGCCTGGACCTCATGACCTTCTAATCTCTGAATCACCCTCGCCGGAGACCCAGCAACCACCACATTGGGCTCCACTGAACGGCTCACTACTGCCCCAGCAGACACAATGCACCCGCGTCCTAATGTCACACCAGGGCCAATATACGCACCAGCCCCAATCCACACACCATCTTCCACCACAATCGGGCTGCCAATCAAATCACCAACCCTAGCCTCAGAAGGCCCCATCTCATGTGTACTCGTATTAAAAATCACTCGAAAACCAATACCCACATGCGAGCCAATCGTAATCTTGTCATAAGCGTCAAAAAACACCTCCCGATTGACACCCGTGCGATCACCAATTTTTATATTTTTCACATTGCCATAGAAACTGCCTTTGCGAAGCATCACAGCCTTTCCGCATTGGCCGCCCAGACAGCGAACAATACAGGGCCTGACGACTCGATTGATGAACCGTGTATCGGGCAAGGCATTTGCCAACATGTTTTGCACGACTATTGCCCTCCCCTTGAGCTCTTCTTTAATATGGCTTTGTATATTTCGATAATGCATGTTTGTCTTGGGCTCTCTAATACTGCAGACTTTTTTACTGGTTTTGGCTTGGCTGTATCACTTGACGACACAGCAATCAACCGTCTATTCCATAACCCTCGACAAGCCTTTTTCCGTTTTGTGGCTTGACCTCAGAAACACCATATCATGTGCAAAATGATGTCTCCTGACATAGGCATAGAATGCCATTCATGACGTGAATAATTAATGGGCGAAAGTACTCATGCAAAAGGATTGTGATACAAGCCCAATTTCTGTTTAAGCATGTAAACAAGTATCCCTGTGTCATCCACGAGGTATCTTCGCCACAACCGTTTAGGCTCTTGGCACATCCTATAGAACCACTCCATTCCACACACCTGAAAAATGCGTGGCGCCCTCTCAATATGCCCGGCTTCAAAGTCTATAGTTGCCCCAATGGCCATCCCCATTTTAACCTTGGGCAGTAAGCCAAAGTACTTTGCCAGCCATTTTTCTTGCTTGGGTGCTCCAACCCCTATGGCCAGGACATTGGCATCAGTCTCATTGATGATCCGGAGGATTTCGAGACATTCTGAATCGTTGTTTTCAAACCCATAGCTTGGCGAGTGGGCGCCCACAACAATCTCTCGTCCAACCCTATCGTTAATCCTTCGCATCGCTTCGTCTGCAACCCCAGATGCAGCGCCCAAGAGAAATATCTTGATATCATTATTATGTTGGTGATGTTGACAAAATGAGGGCAGCAAATCAGAGCCTGGAATCACAGCCTTAACCGGTTTTCTGATTAGTTTCATCAGAAAGTAGAGTATTCGACTATCCAATACAACATATTGCGCCTTTTGATACACCTTATAAAACTCTCTATCTTTTTGCAGTTTCATCAAGTGATCGACATTGGGCGTGATAAGAATACCAGAGTTAAATCGCTCCAAAAGTTCCTGCATCGTTAAGTTGTCGATATTTATGTTTAGAAGAGTGATTTTCTTTTTCATGATTACTTGACTCTGAAACAGGTTTCCAAGAGGGTTGAACGAAGCGAACGACTCGCAACAAACGAAACATTTGTTCTTGCCTTAAATATCGCCTCGTATTGAGTGGTAACTGACGAGGCACATGGCTCAATGCACCATGTGCATGCCCACATAATCGCGCAATACCTGAAATGAACAGGGGCGTTTCACAAAAACAACGCCTAAGGGATTTAAACACGACAAATAATGGGTGCATGCCAATGGCATAGTCTGTTAATCCACTATTGAATTTTGCTTTGAGTTGTTTAGATCCACACCCAGTGCCCAGTGGTCTATTGTGTTTTACTGCAATGTCAGGGAAAGACCATGTCTGCCATTTTTTCTGTCTGGCAGTTACTTCGATAGCAGCATCCTCACCGCCATACATCATTGGGATATAGCCGCCGCATGCTTCATAACATTGCCGTCGAAAGACCTGCAATGCTTTGGGTGTTGATTGCCGATCAATTTGAACCTCAACCCACTGTTCATTCTGTTTTTCGCAATAAACACCTGTGGCAATACCCAGTTCCGGATTTTTCTCAAATCGACGCAGTATTTGTTCATAGTAATCAGGACACAATGTAATGTCGGCATCCAATACAGCCAGCATATCGTAAGGCTCATGACGAAGAGAGGTAACTCCATACAAAATCGCGTACACATTACTGGCATAATATGTTTGGCCCGCCTTTTTTTCACGACGTAGGTAGTGAATCCACGGATAGACTGTCGTATAGGATTGAATTATTTCTGCCGTATTATCTGTAGATCCATCATCCACTATCACCCAAGATACGGGTAACGTGGTCTGTGAAATGACACTTTCAATGGTATCCTTAAGATACTGAGCTTCATTAAAGGCCGGTGTAACAATCACATATCTACATGTTCGCATAGGTTTTCTCTTATGACGTGATCACATTTTCAACAATTGAATGCGAGGCTTCTGACCCTCAAAAAAGAAACAATGCATGGACGGTACCAGTGTCTCCATAGCATCAGTGCGTTTCTTCATGCAGGCTAGAGTTTCTGCCCCAGCCAGCCCTGCCACCACCATCCGGGATGGCGCCATACCAGAGACATGCGTTTGCGAAGACAGACGCATCGAACCTGGCCCAGCCAGGGCATCAGCACCCAGGAACCCACAATACGCTCAAAACTGTGCAGCCAGATCATAACAGCCGCACAGGTGGCTTGCATGCCTGTAAAATGCTTGCGATAAAACTGCATCACTCCGCGAGTCTGGTATAACATGCGTTTGGGATCATACGGATTTCCGCTACCCGTATTGTGCAATATCCTGGACTGGCCTGTCATATATATGTCACAACCCGTCTTCTGAATCCGATAACACAAATCAGTTTCTTCGGCATACAATGTAAAGGCTTCATCAAACCCGCCAACCCGACGCCAGATCTCCGTACGCACCATCATATAGGCACCGGACAACACAGGCACAGGTCCCTCAAAGGCCTCGCTTCGGTCAAGATGCATCACTCGCCTGGCTGTCAGTCCCAACAGAGATCGAAAGGTATGCTTCAGACTTGGCGGAACCTGACGACATCCCGGATCCACCGTACCATTCGGCAGTTCGCACACCCCGCCCCAGGCGCCCCCGTCGGCATGGGCCCTGGCATACGCCACCAAAGTCTTGATGGAATCGCTTCGCAACACAGCATCGGGATTCAAGAGAAGGAGGAGGTTCCCACTCGCGTGGCGTGCCGCAAGATTATTGCCCCTGGCAAACCCAAGATTCTCTGGGGACCTGATGAGCTTCACCGGGGCAAATGCCTTCTCAATACACTCACACGACCCATCCGTGGACGCATTGTCAACCACAATCACTTCAAACACCAGGCCACAGGCATGGTCGTACACGGAACGTAAGCACTCACACACCAGCTCACGGGTATTCCAGTTGACAATAAGTATTGATACCTCTACCCGGTCCATAGTCCCTTCAATCGGCCAGTCTGGCCTTTACGTTTTTTTTCTTTGTCTTGACCAGCGACAGGCTACCAATCATGGCCAGGAGCAAGTACCACAAAATATTGATCTGTCCGAAGTATGACACCCCGATGAAATTCATACAGTGAACAAATAGACAGACACCCAAGGCCCAGGTTAATTTCAGTTCATAAGAATGCGGTCGTTGACGCCTCCAGAGCTTACCGACTTCACTATACGCCACTAAAATGCAATACACAAACAGGCACAGGGTGACAAAACCACCATTGACCCCCTCGAGGATATACTGATTCGTCACATCGCCGGCCCAGACTCCCCAAGACGCCACCCTGGCCCCAGAGCATCCCAGGAAACCCCAATCACCAAAATGCCGGATAGCCTGATCTATCAAGACAAAACGATGGTATCCGGTGGACCCACCCACAGCACCCACTCGGGAAATCAAGTGCCACACAGGCGCTCTCATTGACACGTGGAGCATGAACAAGCCACCCAGAAGGCCCCATCGAACGACCTTCATCTGCCTTCGCAAGTAAAACATGCAGCCGCCAAGCCCCCCGCACAGCACAGCCAGCACAGGCGTACTCGAAGCACAACAATAGATAATCACCATGGCTGCCAGGATACCTATCACAGCCCAAATCTTATCCTGGTTAAATTTCCACCAGCAGACCACAAATAATGGAATGACCGACGCCCAGAAACACCCCGCCAAAATGGCATGTGAAAATGCACCTTGACACCGCAGTCGCCCCTGTCGAACCATGGTGATGGCATGGACACCACCAAAGATTGAGAACATATTGTGTCCTGTTCTGTTTTCAATTACAAACAAGAACGCCAGGGGAATGCTAATGCACAGAAAGCCCTTGATAATTCGGTCAACGTCCTGCCAGTTTCGAACTAGGCACCGAAACAACAAATACATGCCAATCACATCAAAGCAAAAGCCCAATCGATTGATAAGACCAGCTAGGCTGGCCAGTCGAAGCGTATAAAAAACGGCAGAACTCGTACCCCACAAACAGACCGCCGTATCCAATCGACCCCATCGGAACGATGTAAACTCCCTTTTTATCACGAACACTCTTAATGCCCCAAAGAGTACGAGAATCCTCAGAAAATTAAAATCCAGACTCATCACCACAATTCGCTGGGCCGAAGAGACAAAGCAAGCCATCACCAGGAAGGGAAACACGGCCCATCGACGAGGCAAACAGAGTGTGAATACCCCCAACACCACCAGAATGAGCAATCCAAGTGGATTCACTGTGGTCTGATTAAAATAAGTGGTATTGCCAGCTAGTGTTTCCATAGTCCCCGGTGGAGAAATCTATCCGTTTAAGCGTTTGAGGTCTGGCAATTCATCTTGATCAACCTGGCAGGGTTTCCTGCGATTACTGAATTTGATTCAAAGCTCTTAGTCACCACACTGTTGGCGCCAACAATACAATGGTCACCTACGGCCACACCCTTGAGTATCACGGCATTTTGACCAATCCAACAGTTGTTACCGATCGTCACACCGCGGCTGATCAGCTTGTTGTTTCTTGTCACAGGCAATCCCGCAGGCTCCAGCACATGATCCGAATCGGTAATGAACACGTTCGACGCCATCAACACATCAGCACCGATCTTGACAGAAACCGCAGCATTACACTGAAATCGAAACAAACAGCTCGTACCGTCACCGATTTCTATTTTGGGCACATCCCCCTGCCCAGGCAAAAGATCGGCCAACACACATCCCTTGGCAAGTGACACCCTTCTCCCAATCAGAATACTCTGGGCCCGATTGATCAACAGAGGCTGCCTGATCACTGTTCTCTCGCCGAGACCCTGCAATCGCCAGCCCCACCTCAAACGCGTGATCCCTATAAAATACTGTCTTCTCAGCCAATTCCACATGATGCGTAGACATCCCTACCCCTGAAACCGTCTCTTGATCCATCGCGTCACCTTGCTTCGCCAACCGATGTATTGCTTTGTATCCAAACTGGCAGACTGACAGCGTCTGGCTTCAGCGTTCAGAAATATAATCCAGTCTTCCAGTGACGCACAGGCAAAGTTCTTCGCCGTCAGTGGCGAGTATTTCAGCAAGTCCGCGTCCGTCTTCAGGAGTGTGTGCTCAGACCTAGGATCATCCATGTGTTCCTGAAACAAAAAAGGATAATACCAACCCACGTGCCACCCTCTGGCAGCCAGACGGATACAATAATCCGTGAACGACTGGCCCGCGTTGAGCAAACCCATTTGTGTCACACACGCTCGCTTCATAACATACCCGGACCCACCTACCCAACAGTTCTGCAGGATCTTGTGCCCACCTACGAACTCTCGGATCTTTTGGCTGGCCACCTCTGGCATAAAATCCTCTTCCATAAAGAGCCAGCAACTGATAACGCCAAATTGAGGTACGTCCTTGTGAGCCTGCCTGAGCGTACTGGCCCACTGATCGGGCATGAGACAATCATCGTCCACCTTGGCCAGGAGGTCTCCTGTGGATTGGCTCCACAGCCAATTGGTGGGCTCAGTGAGTTTTTTGTTTTCCGGGCTGTGATGAAACTGGTACACACGCTCATGGTCAAGAAAACCGCGTACCACGTCCAGGGTCTCTTGATGAGAGCCATTCTGCCAAATCCACACACGCACGTCCTGATCACTGGTCTCCAGCAACCTGGCCAACGACAAACGTGTATATTCAGGTCGGTTATAGGTAATCATCAAGACGTCAATGGTTTGATTCATGATATGATGCGATCCTACGCATGGCAGAGCCCTATGCGTCATGCGCTGTTGTGGCGTAGTGTGGTCCCACAAGACACTGTGCATTAAACGCATTCATGGCCTCACCAATGGAAATACCGAGAACATTCTGAAGTGACAATTCATGGTCAGAGGTATAGCACATATTCCGCGTACCTCCAGGACTTTCGAGCCCCTGCCCGGTGATATCATAGCATTCTGAAAAGGAGGGCCGCGACGCCTCAGGATAGGGCACCATCTCTTCAAAATCAATCACTACCAAATCGTCATCCACCCAGAATACATTTTTGGCATGAAAATCCTGATGCGCATACCCCTCAGAATGAAGGTCAGACAATGCACTCAATGCACGCACCGCCACGCGCAAACGCGTCTGAGGTGTCATGGCCTTGGCAGCCTGGTCCAACCGGGTTGTCATCGGATATTCGGGTATGGCAAGCCAGTGTGGACCTTTCTTGATAATTGGAGAAATCCATGTTCTCTGAGAAAACATCTGTCGAGCCATCGTTTCTCGCTCAAAGCACTTTTTGCCCACAGCGGTTTTTTGAAATCTCTTTCTGATACACGCCTGGCCCAGCACGTAACAAGCCTTGCAGTGCCCACGATTGCCGATGTAAATCACACGGGGAGTATGCCCTAGAAGCACCCGTCGAACACTGTGGGCCCTGAGCCACTGGCGAATAGGTTCAAGGCGTTGAGGCAGTGTGAGTTTGTATTTCATGAGATTCATGGGCATAGGGAAGGCTTGCTTCTTGGCGTAAAGACAGGAGTTTATTCTGAACGGTTTGGACGAGCGTAGAACACCCAATAGACCTGAGGTCTTCCCAGGCTTCAATCTCGTCATCACTGCTGTGAATGCAATTGACCCACTGGCTTTTTGGATAATGGCTGTTAATCTCATTTCGAATCTCAGCTTTCACCATGAAATGACCATTTTTTATAAAAGGAAACTCTTCTTTGTGCGATTCAGGCATCACAGCAGGGGCATAGTCAAACACCACCACAAACATGGCAGGTGTACCACCGTTCACAGGGTAATGCCCATATCCCCAGGTACCACCTCGTATTTTTTCACTGGCCAAGTCCTTTTGCTGCCTATTCAGAGTCTTGACCTCAAGGATCTCGTAAGAGTCAACTTTGTCCACCAGGGCCCTTGTGATGAATTCGACCAGCCCGTTCTTCAGGGCCCACTCGCGAAGGGTATACACAATGAGTTCGCCCTTTTGCGCCGGTTGCCTGTCTCTCTGAACCAGAACTCTTTTGAGCCATTCACTCCGAAGTGCCAACTTCCTGAATGTCCCAAGGGGAGGAATCCCGCCGTGGTCTTCCAAGAGCTCATACAGACCGCTCAGACTCAGTTCAAAATCAATACCAAGGACCTCAGACAGCCTATTAAACACATCGAAATAACGCTGTACATCGGGATCAGTTGAGATCACCTGACTGCCAGACAGGGCAAATCCTGACTGTTCTGCCTTGTGAAACACCACATGATAAGCAAGGCTCATCAGGAGATTTTTTTCACTTGGTATGCAATATCTTTCCTGCCAGGTCACTTTCTCATCCAATAATTGGATGGCAAACGACGGTGGGTAATATGGGATGCCATTCCAATCATTGATCGCAGTCACAGAGTATATATCACAAGGCATGCCCTGGGTGTAGTAAGTAAACAAATCTGAAATTCTGGCCAGATCCTCGTCATGGACCAACAAATCCATATCTTCGTGGTCGGGCCACTCCGGCAGATCATCAAACCAGCGTAGGATCACATAGCGTACGCCTCGTCTACTTAGAATATCAAAGAATTCGTCCCGACGAAAACAAGGTTTCACATACCTGCGTACAGACTTGGGACGCGGCAACATATTGATGAGCCATGCGGGTGTGTAACCCACCCTTTTCATCACGGCAAAGAGTATTCGTGCCATGCCTTTGGCTGCAGATCGCAAGCCTTGCTTGGCTTGCAGGTATATACCAGAGGACACCCTACTTATTTTCGTCACAATTTGCTTCATAATGCCTCGAGTTAAAACGAGTAATATCTCAAAACCGATCGGCCTTACCGCTTGACAATGAGTGCCAGATAGCCACGCATCTCAACAAACCATGCCTTGCCTCCCGGCAGCAGACGGCAAAACACTAAAAAGATGCAGACGCCTGCAACGCCACAAAGACCAAGCTGTACCACATCCATCTGGTGGCGTAGCAGCATGTGGATGTAAAACACGACGCCGCCCATGCAAAGACTGGCAGTCAAGGGACGCCATAGGCTCTGGGCAAAACTCTTCATCGACACCGGCGACTGTCGAAAACAATACCATGCCGCCGGAAAAAAAATGAGATAATTATAACAGGCATACGCTATCGCCACTCCCAATGCACCCCAATTTAATCCTATCACAAATGAGACAACGGTGGTCACGCTTTGAAACAGTCCCCATCTAAGGTACCGTCCCGACTGACCTGACGCCAACATGACGACACCTCTCGTGCCCGACACAGGCTGAATGATACCCGCAATGGCCATGGCAAGAAAAATACGGTTGGCCCCCGACCATCCTCCACCCAACAACAAAGCCACAACATTATTCGAACAAATCGCCATTAACACCATAAGTGGCATACTCGTCACTGCCACAAAAGAAGCCAATTTCGCATGATAACGCCTGAACCTCTCTGGGTCATTCTGCAAAGCACTCAACGCGGGTAGTGCCACACTATTAAGGGGGGTTCTAATCTGATTGATTGGCATCATCAAGATCTGATAGGCTCGGCTGTATAGACCGAGCGTGAAAGAACCCACAAAACGACCGATCAAGACCTTGTCAATATTACGAGAAAAATAGCTTGCGATTGAAAAACCGGTGACATTACCACCGAACTTCAGCATACCGCCGATCTCAATATGTTTCTTTGGGAATCCCGGGCACCAAGGAAATGCGATCCACATACCAACGGCTGTAGACGCTGATACCACAATATTCATGATCACCAGCGCCCAATATCCGGCACCAAGTGCCCATGAAATAATTGCCGCCAAACCACCCAGTGCACTGGCTGCAATGATGACCAGTCCAGCAGGTACAAACTTCATATGACGTCTCAACAACGCTTGATGCTGCACCGCCAAACCGCCAAAAACAAAGGGAACGGCCAAAGCCACCGTGATTAACTTGAGACGCGGCTCATTATAAAACCATGCCACAGCAGGGGCGGAAATCGACACAATAATAGCAATCACAATGCCCAGTGCCACATTGATCCAGAAAAGAGTGCTGACCTGCTCGTGAGTGATATCAGGCTTTTGGACAGTTGCCGTAGACAATCCAAGGTCATGAAACATAAGTGCAAGATTAGTGATGGATGTAACCATCGCAATAAGACCATAATCGCCGGGCAAAAGTAATCGGGCCAACACAGCGGTCACGCCCATACGTATGACAAAGCGACAGGCATAAGACAAAGATGTCACGGCCCCGCCTCTTACAGAACGAACTTTTAAATCCGAAACCAAATAACGGGTACAAAAGGGATTTTCTTCGTCATTCGCCTTTGTCGCTGTCGTTTCCGGTGGATCTGCTTGCGCTGTTGTGTTTGTTGACGGGTTCATCTTGACTCAAATTCTCTGAAACACTATTGGCCAAGTGAAGCACTTTTCAAAAGTGGTTCACTTGGCTAAAATATGACGATTTTCTTGTTGATTTCGTGTCGATATGGCCATGTTACGGATATAAAGTCTGTCTCCAAGCTCCGTACGGTCCCAGGTGGGTTCCATGTCACGCCATGGAGTGTCTTCAGAGATACCGGTGTTGACGTTCGACCCTGTTTGTGGATTTAGATAGAAGGCCGTGGCCTCCGCCGCAGAAGTAAACCACAGGCTAAGAAGCAGGAGAAATAACGAGATATTCCACCATGATCTTTGATCGTACTCATAGCCAAAGAGACTTCGGGGCGTACGGGACGCCTACACCACCACTCCAGCAGGCATCACACACGGACGTCCTATGCTATGATATTCAAAGCCGGCCTTTCGCATCATGGTCAGATCGTAGAGATTACGTCCGTCAAAAATCAATGGTTTCTTGAGCTTCTCTGAAATGATCTCCAGATCTGGGTTTCTGAATTCCTGCCAATCGGTGAAAATGACCAGAGCATCTGCGGCGTCCAACGCGTCATATCCGTTTTCTACGATTTCGATTCGATCTCCAAACTGCTGCTGAGTGATCGCTCCAGCCTCCGGGTCATAGGCCCGTATACGCATACCGGCTGACAAAAACTTCTCGATGCAATAAATGGCCGGGGCTTCTCTAATGTCGTCCGTCTTGGCTTTAAAAGCCAATCCCCATACAGCCAACACGATGTCCTGTTCTTGACCTGAAAACTGATTCAGTATACGCTGCGAAAAACGATCATGCTGAGTTTGATTGGCAGAGGTAACCGCCTTGGCAATGTTCATGTCAATACCGTTTTCCTGACCCGTGTGAATAATCGCACGGACATCCTTGGGAAAACAACTCCCGCCATAGCCGACGCCTGGGAATAAAAAGGATCCCCCGATACGTGAATCACTGCCCAAACCCCGTCGCACCATTTCGACATCTGCACCAACGGCATCACAAAGTGCCCCAATTTCATTCATAAACGAGATACGAGTCGCCAGCATCGTATTGGCTGCGTACTTGCTCATCTCGGCTGAGATCGGATCCATAAAAAGAATACGATTGTTGCGACGCATAAAGGGACCGTACAACTGCTTCATAATTTCTCGCACCGCAGGATTGTTCGTGCCAATGATAATGCGGTCCGGACTCGTGAAGTCTTCGACGGCCGCACCTTCCTTGAGAAATTCCGGATTGCTAACATAATCAAATGGGATTTCTGTACGGGACGTTATAATGTCACTCACCACCTGACAGGTGCCAATTGGAACCGTACTCTTGGTGACAATGATTCGGTAGTCACTCATACAATCGGCCACATCGGCAACGACACTCTTGACAGCAGAAATATCCGCAGAGCCATCCGGTGCAGAGGGAGTCCCCACGGCCAGAAAAACGATCAGAGCCTGCTCCACGCCACTGTTAAGATCTGTCGTAAAAGTCAATCGCTTGAGTTTGATATTGTGCCGGACAATTTCCGTCAATCCTGGTTCGTAAATAGGAATGACACCATTTTTTAGCCCTTTAACTTTACGTTCATCAGTATCCACACAAACCACGTGATTGCCGGCCTCTGCCAGGCAAGCCGCAGTTACGAGTCCAACATAGCCCACACCAACAACACATACTTTCATGATTGTTATCCTCTTTTGATAGACGGTTTCAGAATGACCCACCAATATTGAACCTTCATGCCTCACACATTCAATGTCATGAGGGATCAGCTAGGCCTTTACAATCTTTCTTCGGCCCTGCTTAACATTGGATGTGGCATTGCGTGTATCAATAACCAACTTGGCATGCTTGACAATCCAGTCATAATCATAGTCACTGTGATTCGTGGCAATGATAACCAGGTCATACTTCTGCATCGTTTTCTCTGTGAGTTTCTTGCTCTTCATGTTGAGATCATAGTCACGCTGCTTATGGGTCTGCGGCAAATAGGGGTCATTGTAATCCACCTTCGCGCCCTTTTTTTGAAGCAGTTCAATCAGCTCAAGTGACGGAGATTCTCGAACATCATCTATATCAGGTTTATAGGCCAGACCGAGAACCAGAATCTTGGCTCCGTTAAGGCTCTTTCGCTTGTCGTTCAATGCGTCCATCACCTTTTCAACCACAAAATGCGGCATGTCAGTATTAATCTCTCCGGCCAATTCAATGAACCGAGTCGCCAGACCATATTGGCGAGCTTTCCATGTCAGATAGAATGGATCAATGGGGATACAATGTCCGCCCAGACCTGGACCAGGATAGAAAGCATTGTAGCCAAAGGGTTTCGTACTGGCAGCCCGGATCACTTCCCACACGTCAATATCCATGCGGTCAAAGAGCATTTTTAATTCGTTGACCATGGCAATGTTGATACAACGATACGTGTTCTCCAAAATTTTTGCCGCTTCAGCAATTTCGCAAGATGACACCGGCACCAGGGTCTCTATTGCAACCTCATAGACTTCTATGGCCTTCTTGAGACTGGCTTTGTCAAAGCCCCCTACAACCTTGGGAATGGTCGCTGTGCTAAAGTCCTTGTTACCGGGATCTTCTCGCTCAGGAGAATAGGCCAGATAGAAATCTCTGCCTGCTTTTAAACCAGAGCGTTCAAGAATTGGGAGCATTAACTCCCGAGTGGTACCTGGATATGTGGTGCTCTCCAACACCACAAGCTGACCTTTGCGCAGAAATTGCGAAATGGCTTCACAAGTAGCCACGACATAGGTCATGTCAGGCTCACGATTTTCAGTCAATGGCGTTGGTACTGCAATCAGGATGGCATCTGGCTCTGACAAGCGAGACATATCCCCTGTGGCCTCAAACCGGTCAGACTTCGCCATACTGGCTATTAATTTGCCCTGAATGTGCTTAATGGGGCTTTTGCCTTGGTTTATCATTTTGACCGACGCAGAGTTTATATCAAAGCCCAGGACAGAAGCCCCGCCATTGTAAAACTCCCTGGCCAATGGCAAACCTACGTAACCAAGCCCGACAATGCCGACTGTCATATTGCATCTACTCTTTTCTTTCATACTCTTTTTCTCGCTAAGACACGTTCGATAATTGCGGTACATGAGACCACAGAATTTTGGTCAAGCACTTTTGTTGTGTGACAGACGACCTTCGTAAAACACGAAGGATGTCTGTTGAACAATGTTGACTGACGCCACAATGTTACGGTATTCTCCCAAATCGTACTCCAAACGGCTGGAATTGTCGATGACTTCTTCACATCTAATTCTCACTCTTCGCACTGTTGATACTGCGACTGTCTAGACTCCTGATACTGCGACTGTCTAGACTCCGTCCCCGTCGGTTGCACCTTCGAAGCGACCGAAAAAACGACCATAGCGACACAACTTCTTTGTCCTACATGTCCGTATTATCTTTTTGTCGTCTTGAAGCACCTGCTTCGGTAGTCCGGATTTGAGTGAATTAAGGTAGTCTGAGCCCTCCCTTCTTCACCCGGCAACCACTCGAAAAGAGTATCTAATGTGCCCTCAGCCGTTTCCAACACTCTGTTCTCATGAATGGAACGAATTTGAACGTGAGTCAAATATCTCACCTCTTCCTCACCGATATTGGGCTAAAGTCCCATAAGCCCTGAGATCCAGTCGTCTTGAAGCCAGCTCGGTCTTAGCCCGAATTTCTTTGCAGCGTAGCGGATAAAACCTTGCCATTTTCATTTGGGAACCACTCGAATAGCGTGTCTACCATATCGTGAGCTATCGCAAGAACATTGTTCTCGTAAACAGAGCTGATCTGTATCTGGGATACATATTTCGCTTCTTTTCCGCCGATGTTCGGCCTACGTCCCATAAGTCCGGCGAATTCGCTCTCATCGGTGAGCACACTTCCGTTAACCACGTAAAAGTTGAGAATTACCACCTCAGCATAGTTGCCTGCTGGTCTGTGAAATCGGTGCATCAAACAGGGTAACTCTTTGCCACTACGGGTTGTAAATGATTTCAACTCAGCCTTAGCGTCCTGTATCCAACCACTGTTCACATAACACACTTCAGGCTTGTGCCCAAGAATGCTGGCCGGTCTGGTCGTGCAATACACCACATACACATCTGCATAGGCATGCTTATCTTTATTGATATATCTGCGGCTGAAATAATCATCTGCAAAGTTTTTCCGCATATAACTGACTGTCGTGGCAGGAATCTCGAGATCATTACCGTCCCAACCATAAATCTTTTTTGGAAAGTCCTGTAAATTCAACGAAACCTTTGACTGAGTGCTGCCTGAGTTGATATGCGCACTCACCTTCCTATGCACATATCCCCCCACAAGCAGGACCAGCATGCCTGCGATCCCCAGCCATTTATAGTACTCCGGTTGTCCATTTGATTTCCGCATATGTATCCCTATTCCATTGATTATTCCGACGCATTTTGAAACCAGGCCATTATTGAGAACTATCGTCATACCTGAGCCCTTGCTTGATTCACTTCCCCCCTCCCGAGCCAATGGCAACCCAAGCTGTTTTTACAATTTTTTGTTTTCGGACCTTGACAAGGCACGCACAATTGTATTATTGTATTAATACAATTAATGTTGAATCAATTTAATGAGGTCAATACAATGCAGATTCACATTTCTACCAAAGATGGCATTCCAATCTACAAGCAGATCATCAACCAAATCAAATATATGATCGCGTCAAGGCGGCTCAATCCCGGAGAAAAGCTCCCACCTGTACGCAAATTGGCTGAGATGCTGCTTATCAACCCAAATACGGTCGCTCGAGCCTACAGAGATCTTGAAACACTGGGCCTTGTACAGACCCGCCAGGGATCCGGTGTATGCATTAGCGAGGGAGCATCTCCCCTGGCTCAGGAGCAAAAAATGAAAATACTGGCTGAACGGGCGGATAGTCTCCTCACAGAGGCCCAACAAATGGACATCGATCTGGAACAAATCATTGCGTTATTGCACGAGCGGCACATACAACTCCAATCGTAGAGGGAAAAGGACCATGTCAAATACAATCATTGAAATCACAGATCTATGCAGACGATTCGGCAAACACACAGCCCTCAACCAGGTTAACCTGCGTATCCAGCAAGGCACTGTCCTGGGACTCGTGGGAGAAAATGGGGCAGGAAAAACCACACTCATCAAACACATGCTCGGCCTGTTCAAGGCCCAATCCGGCTTTGTGCGTGTATTCGGCATGAACCCGATTCAGCATCCTAAGGAGGTGCTCTCACGGATCGGCTTCCTCTCTGAAGACCGCGACATGCCTGAGTGGATGACCATAAAGCAGTACATGACCTACACCCAGGCCTTTTACCCCACCTGGGACACAGCCTGTGCAAACAGTCTCATCTCTCAATTTAGCCTGGACACCAGTCAAAAAATAAAGAACCTTTCAAGGGGCCAGCGTGCCAAAACAGGCCTGCTCTTGGCCCTGGCCTACAAACCGGACCTGCTGTTGTTTGACGAACCTTCATCCGGTCTGGATCCCGTTGTAAGGCGTGACATCCTTGGCGCCATCGTACGGACCATCGCAGAAGAAGGCCGCACTGTGGTGCTCTCGTCCCACCTGCTCGATGAAGTGGAGCGTGTCGCAGACACCATTTGCATGATCCACCAGGGCCGTGTCATACTCAGAAATCCAATGGAACAGATCCGCTCCAGCTTCCACAAATTCACTCTTATATTGGACGCCCCCACTGAAACACGCCCGACTCTGCCCGGCATGCTCACTTGTGAAGGCGGCCCCATGGAATGGTCCATGGTATGCAAACAAGACATCAGCAGTATCAAGCAATCAGCCCAAGGCCTCAACGCCCAAATCGTGGATTTGGCCAGTCCGACTTTGGACGACATCTTTGTGGCACAGGTCAAGGGACAAGGTGAGAACACAGAACCTAGAACATAGGACAGTATGGGTAAAGCCCATTCAACTACTTAAAACTTAACACTTTTTTCAACCTAAAACCTAAAACTCAAAACTCAAAACTCAAAACTCAAAACTCAAAACTCAAAACTGTTTTCTCCAAAGGAGAAAAAAATGACTTCAATACTACGTGCCATCACCTGGGAATTCTGGCGAGAAAACCGCTGGTGGATTATTGTGTCAGTCAGTGTGATCCTTGGACTGGGGAGTCTTGTGTACAACAACCCTCTAACTGTAGACGATCCTCTAACTCTATTTAACTCAAACGATCCAATTACACATCTCACGGCATTTTTTATGGAAATGTTGGCCTTTGGCATATTCCTGTGCCTTACCCAAATCAACAAAAAGAAAGGCAGATTAGGATTCCCTGAGCACCTTTTTATCAAACCCGTGCGCATGCGATCCGTGGCTCTAATCCGACTGGGGCTGGCTGTTATCACCGGAGTATTTCTGTATCTCTTGACCGCAGAGATCTTCAACTTGGCCACACATACGTCTTGGCCAATGCTCTTACCCTGTCTATATATGACGGCCTCCATAGTCCTTCTCCACGCCATAGCCTGGAGCCTGCCAGCAGTCCCGGCCTTACAAATCGTGTTTTCCACCATAGGGCTCTATATCCTGTGCCTGCTTTATTTTTATCATCAAGAGGTATCCAGCACACCGGGGCTCCTGGTCTTTTGGGTCACATGCATCAGCCTGGCCTTGGTAGGCGCAGCCCTGGACCGCAGATCACAACGTATCAAGCTCACAACCCTGTGGAGCCGAATCGTTTGGGCCTTCACAGCATGTCTGCCCTGGAAGAGCTGCACCAATGTATCGCCACAAAGGGCCCTGTTCTGGTTCCACTGGATAAAGAAAGGCTGGATCATGCCTGCTATCAGCGTAACCCTGATCATCCTGGGGTGCATCCTGAGCTGGGCAGTGCCCTGGAAAAACCCCTCAGATTTCATCATGGTCTACTTCACACTCGCCTTTCTGTTGAATTTTGTCGGTTTCCCCCTACTCGTGGCCTTCGTCATATGCCAACAGGAAACACAAAACCAAGGGTTGCCCGCCTACACAAGCAGCCTCCCTGTCACCAACCGTGAACTACTGCTGGCGTATTTTAAAGCCTGCCTGGCAAGCCTCTTCATGTCCTGGGTAGTTTTCGTCACAGGACTCTGCCTGCTTCAATTATTGCTGACGGCAGCGGGCAAGGCTCACCATACTGAAGCATTCTTCTCCAATCTAATAAATATGACTCAGTTTTATAAACCGTTAACAGGGAAGGATATCCTACCAGTACAATACCTGTTTCAAATACAGATAGCATTCTTTCTGATACCCTGGGCCGCACTGGGCTTGATTGGCACCATGCTCCTCTCAGGTAGACGAAGCGTAGGTATCATCACGATGATCATCATTTTTACGTGGCCGACAATCCCCGCCCTCGCGGAAACGCTAGGTGCCCCTGAACCTGTATTTGCTGCACTCTATACGCTAGAGGCTATCCTGTTCATCGTGAGCATCATCGGGGGAACAATTGCCGCCTATGTATACGGCACCCTGAAAAAGCGTGTCCACCCCTATCTGACCATCAGTGCCCTGCTCCTGTATATCGCCTTGAATCTCTTCTATGCACAGGTCATCTGGCGAAATCCCAAAGACATCCTGGAAAGTCTTGCATTGTTGGCCGTCGTCACCCTGCCCCTGGCACCCTTTGCCACAGCACCACTTGCTTTGGCGTGGAATCGACACAGATAGAAGGGCAGTTTTAAGTGTTTGGTGTTTGGTGTTAGGTAGTTGAATGGGCTTTGCCCATGCTATTTCTAGGTTCTAGGTCCTGAGTCCTCACTCAGGATCAGCGGTTCAGTGGCAAAGGTGCTGCCTAAACTAGCCTTCCAATTGAGCATAATCCCAAATTTCTAAAAGAATCTGCATTTTCTGCTCAGTTTCGCAGTTGACAAATAGGAGTTACTACTATATAAGTGCTACTACTTCTTTATAACAACACTTAAATGAGGTGATTTATGGCTGAAATACAAAACACCCACATTGAAGAGAAGCTCCTGGCTTTTGGCACTCAATGCAAAAAGGCGGGCCTCAAAATGACGCCCCAGCGTCTGGGCATTTACAAATTCCTCCTGGAAACGGTGGAACACCCTTCAGCAGACATGGTGTTTCGTCATGTCAGACAGTCCTTTCCCAATATCTCCCTGGATACCGTCAATAGAACCTTATTGACACTGAACCGCATTGGTGTCGCCTTTGTAGTCGAGGGCACAGGCGATGCAAAACGTTTTGATGCCAATCTTGAGGACCACCAGCATTTTAAGTGCATAAATTGCAAACGTATCATTGACTTTCACCACGCACCTTTTGACAATGTCGAGATACCGACGTGCATCAGGGATCAATTCACCATTCTCAGAAAAACAGTGTACTTTGAAGGGCTGTGTCACGATTGCCAGCCAATGCCAGTATAATTATTTTGTCATTATTAAGGAGACGAGTCACATGAGTTTAAAAGGCACAAAAACGGAAAAGAACATTTTGACGGCATTTGCAGGCGAATCACAAGCACGTAACCGCTATGACATGGCTGCCAAAAAAGCAAAAAAGGAAGGCCTGGAACAAATCAGTGCCTTATTCACAGAAACGGCTTCCCAGGAACAACAACATGCCAAACGATTATTCCAGCTCCTCGAAGGCGGCGAGGTTGAAGTCCAGGCTGCTTTCCCTGCCGGTGTTGTAGGCACCACCCTGGAAAACCTGAAGGATGCCGCAGCAGGCGAACACCATGAAACCACCACCATGTATCCTGAATTTGCCCAGATTGCAGAAGAAGAAGGCTTCAAAAAAGTCGCAGCCCAGTTTAGAGCCATTGCAGTGGCTGAAAAACGCCATGAAGAGCGCTTCCTCAAACTTGCCAAAAACATAGAAGATGGCGTGGTATTCAAGAGTGGCAACAAGGTTCGCTGGATCTGCCGCAAATGTGGATATGTACACGAAGCTGAAGTCGCCCCCAAGGTGTGCGCAGCCTGCGGTCACCCCCAAGCCTACTTCGAATTGGACGCACTGAACTACTAATAGCCCATAAGACAGCATGGGCAAAGCCCATTCAACTACCTAAAACTTAAAACTATAACACCTAACACCTAACACTGTCTTAACTTTACACTCTCCAAAGGAGAAAAAATGAAAGAACGTGCTAACGAAGTAACTTTCCAGGGCAACCCGCTGACTCTATTGGGTGATGCCATTGAAGTGGGCCAAAAGGCGCCCGAATTTGAAGTGGTGGCCAACGACCTGACACCCATCAAACTCGCTGACTATGCAGGGAAAACTCTGATCATTTCTGTTGTGCCCTCTCTGGATACGCCAGTCTGTGACACCCAAACTCGAACGTTTAATGAAAAAGCCACAGACCTCGCCGACGATGTCGTTGTATTGACACTGAGTGTGGATCTTCCCTTTGCCCAGGGCCGCTGGTGTGGTGCTGCTGGCGTGGATCGCGTGGTCACTCTGTCAGACTATAAAGACCTGGCATTTGGCTCAGCTTACGGCCTGGTCATTAAAGAGCTGCGTTTGCTCACAAGAGCCGTATTGGTGGTAGACAAAACAGGCACAGTCCAGTATATACAGATCGTTAACGAAGTGACCCAGGAACCAGATTATCAAGCGGCCCTGGACAAGGTTAGTACTCTGGTTACTGGCTAGTCCAAAATCTGACTCTTCTTATAATGACGACTTGATCAACAAGGAACTAAGAAAACATGAGAATGATTAAACCGAACGTGTTTGCCGTTGGTGTAATTGACTGGGACAGAACACTCTTTGACGAACTGATTCCCCTGCCAGATGGCACAACCTACAACGCCTATTTGATCAAGGGCAGTCAAAAAACAGCCCTGCTGGACACGGTCGAACCGGAACTCAAAGACGGTCTGATAGAAAACGTGATTAACGCAGATATCGACACCATTGATTATATTGTCGCACATCATGCGGAACAGGACCACTCAGGCTCAATCCCAGACATCCTGACCCTGTACCCCAACGCCAAGGTCGTAGTCAATGAGAAATGTAAAAAAACACTCATGGACCTGCTCCATATTGAGGAAGAACACTTCCTCGTGATCAAGGACGGAGAGACCCTGTCTTTGGGCGACAAAACCCTGCAGTTCTTTGATCTGCCCTGGGTGCATTGGCCAGAAACATTCGGCACCTACTTGCAAGAAGACAAGATCCTGTTTCCTTGTGACTTCTTTGGCTCTCATCTGGCAGGCAGCCATCTGTATGTGCATGATGAAGCCCTGGTCTACGAAGCAGCCAAACGCTACTACGCAGAAATCATGATGCCGTTTAGAGGCCCCATTCGCAAGCATCTTGACAAACTTGCCACACTGGACATTGAGATGATCGCACCCAGTCACGGCCCAATATATGACAAGCCTAAGCTCATTCTGGATGCCTATGCTGACTGGGTCAGTGACACGGTCAAGAACGAAGTGGTGATTCCATTTGTGTCCATGCACAACAGCACACGCACACTGGTCAACCACCTGGTTCAGGCATTAATCGACCGTGGTATTACAGTCAAACGCTTTGACCTGACCCATGCAGATATTGGCAAGATGGCCATCTCATTGGTCGATGCCGCGACTGTTATCATTGGGTCACCGACAGTGCTCACAGAAGCGCATCCTCTGGCCGCCTACGCCACGATCCTGACCAATGCCCTTCGCCCCAAGACCAAGTACGTCTCGATTGTGGGATCCTACAGTTGGGCTGGTAAGATGCCCAAGCAACTCACTGGCCTGTTGACCAATCTCAAAGCGGAAATTCTGGAACCCGTGCTGGTTAAAGGACACCCCAAAGAAAACGGTTTTGCCGCTTTGGACAATTTGGCTGACACCATCCTGGCCAAACACAAAGCCCTTGGCATCGCTGAATAATTCTACCAAACAAAATAATCAAATAGAAAAACGGAATGGAAAGGAAAGACAATGACAAAACAACTGGAAGTTTACAAATGTTCATTGTGCGGCAACATCGTGGAGGTCGTACATGCTTCGGCCGGTCAACTGGTCTGTTGCGGCGAACCCATGGGCCTGCTTCAGGAAAACAGCACCGATGCAGCTCAGGAAAAACACGTGCCTGTCATTGAAAAAACGGACACAGGTTACAAAGTCTCTGTCGGCAGCACATTGCACCCCATGGATGCAGATCACTATATTGAATGGATCGAACTTATTGCTGATGGCAAATCCTGCATTCAGTACCTCAACCCAGGTAACGCACCAGTCGCTGAATTCTGCACTTCTGCCTCATCTGTCACGGCCAGAGAATACTGCAATAAGCATGGCTTTTGGAAAGGACAATAATCATGATTAGCCCGATTATGGGAAAGGCCTTGAATGAACAGATCAATGCGGAGCTCTACTCTGCTTATCTGTACCTCTCAATGGCAGCGGCCCTGGAAGACATGGGACTGCCTGGTTTTGCAAGCTGGACACGGACACAAAATCAGGAAGAAACCTTCCATGGCATGAAATTCTATGACTTCATCATCGAACGTGGCGGCAGAGTCAAACTTGCAGCCATCGAATCGCCCCCCACAGAGTGGAAAGATGTGTACACTGTGTTTGAAGAAATCCTCAAGCATGAGCAACATGTCACATCACTCATCAACCGGCTCATGGACACAGCCATTGAGCAGAAGGATCACGCCACCAATATGTTCCTGCAATGGTTTGTCACAGAGCAGGTGGAAGAAGAAGCCAATGTGGACGAGGTCCTCCAACAGCTCAAGCTGGCCAAGGACTCCAAAGGCGCCTTGTTTATGCTCGACAAGCAAATGGGCACAAGAACCTTTACACCGCCAACAGCTGAAGGGGGTGCCTAGTGGCTATCACATTCAATGCGGACGAAATCTTCGAGATGGCAGAACAAATTGAACGCAATGGCGCTCGATTTTACCGAGACGCAGCCGCCCAGATCGCAGACGCCAAAAATAAGGGATTTCTCGAATCTCTCGGCGAAATGGAAGACATACATCTGGCCATCTTTTCGGCCATGCGAGCTGAGCTCGTCAAGGATGCCAGCGAAATGGTCACCTATGACCCCGACGATCAAGCCGCTCAATATCTTCAGGCCATGGCCACAGCCCACGGCACAGAAGGCAGAATCACGGTAGAGCAACCGTTGACCGGCAAAGAAACCCTGGAAGAAATCATCCAGATCGCCCTGAACGCAGAAAAGAACTCCGTCTGCTTTTACATTGGCCTCAAGAATTTGGTGCCTTCAGAGACAGGACAAGAGCAGGTGAGTAAAATTATCAAAGAAGAAATGGGTCACATTGCAGTACTGCAAACAAAGTTAACGGCCCTGCTAAAAACATGACAAATTTGAATCTCTAGGAGTGACACATGAAGAAGTACGCTTGCCTCATTTGCGACTATGTCTATGACCCAGCCCTAGGTGATCCAGACAACGGCGTGGAACCCGGAACTGCATTCGAAGACCTGCCCGAAGACTGGATCTGTCCCGATTGCGGCGTGGGCACAGACGAATTTGAAGCAACAGACGACTAAGAATCGAAGCATAGGCCTTAGACGGACTCTTGTATAAATAGGCACTGCCAAAAGGGAGAGACCCTATGAAAAACATTCACCCGAAAGTCTTGTCAAATGAAATTGCGTGCGCGGAAATTGCAGCCCCCCCTTGCGTCTTGGTCATATTTGGCGCATCAGGAGATTTGGTGCAGCGCAAACTCATCCCAAGCCTTTTGGCATTGTATCACAAGAATCTCCTGAGTGATCGGTTTTGCCTCATAGGCTGCGGCAGAACCGAATTCAGCGATCAGGCTTTTAGAGACATGGCTGTACAGGCCGTGGTCAATGAAGATGCCACACAGGAAGACAAGGAAGATTTCATCAAGCGGCTGCATTTTGTCAGCGGCAGCTACGATTCAGAAGCTCTTTACCAAGGCATCAAGAGTAAACTCAGTCAACTCAAAACCCAATACAATTATGGTACGAAAACTCTGTTTTATCTCTCCGTTCCCCCACTTCTCTATGGTACGATCTCCAATCATCTGTGTCAGGCAGGACTGGCCTGTTCCGATTGCTGCGAGCACACCATTGATGCCAGCCTGATCATTGAAAAGCCCTTTGGAAAGGACCTGGCTTCAGCCCACGAACTCAATACCATCATTGGCAAGTGCTTCAAAGAACATCAAACCTATAGAATTGACCACTACCTGGGCAAGGAAACCGTACAAAACATTCTTATGTTCCGCTTTGCCAATACGATCTTTGAACCGGTATGGAATCGAAACTATATAGATCATATTCAGATCACAATCGCAGAAACCCTCGGTGTGGAACATCGTGGGGCTTACTACGATCACTCAGGCGCTCTGCGTGATATGTTCCAAAACCACATGCTGCAGATGCTTGCCATGATTGCCATGGAGCCCCCTATCACCTTTGAAGCGGATTCTGTACGTGATGAAAAGCTCAAGCTTCTGCGATCCTTGCGACCCTTAACCGAGGATGCGGTCAACCCGTACTTTGTGCATGGCCAATATGCCGGCTACACCAAAGAGCCAGGCGTGGATCTGCATTCAAGGACTGAAACCTATGTGGGGGCCAAGCTTCATATCGACAACTGGCGATGGAGAGACGTTCACTTTTACCTGCGAACCGGCAAACGACTGCCCGCCAAAACCACGGAAATTGCAGTCACCTTCAGGCAAGTCCCCCACTCCCTGTTTTCGTCGGCGGGTCTGGATGACATCCCCCCCAATGTCCTGGTCATGAAGATTCAGCCAGAAGAAGGCATGTCACTCAGCTTTCAGGCCAAACGCCCGGGATCCAAACTCTGCATGGGCACCTTGAACATGGACTTCAGCTACGAAGACGTCTTTGGCATCAAAATGCCGGAATCGTATCAGCGTCTTCTGCTTGACTGTATGCTCGGCGACCAGACCCTGTTCATGCGATTCGACACACTCGAAACCACGTGGAAATATCTCGAGCCTGTACAAAGAGTCTGGCAACAGGACCCCTCGCCTCTCCCCCAATATGACATCGGAAGCCAGCGCTTCAAAGAGGCCGACGACCTCATGGAGCAGGACAAACGCACCTGGCGAACGATGTAGTCTGGGGGTATTGGCTATCGCCCGTTAACAAGTCCGAAAACCAAATCCACACTCCAAAGTCACAACTCCGAAATGGAATGGTTGTTTATCGTCCGGCACGCCCGGGATCAGGATCAGGATCAGGATCAGGATCAGGATCAGGGTTTGGGTTTGGGTTTGGATTAGGGTCTGGATCGGGTGGAGATATCGCCTGTTCGATCCACCCCGGCGTACCCCCCAGAATTGTACTGGGTTGCCAGAGATCTTTGTCAAATGCCATATCTGGGGAGGCCAGTTCGGGGTGAACGAGCGTGAGTGAATAACCGCCTCCATCCGTGACGTCGTACCAGTCATCCTGGTATTTTAAACGGTGAATCACGACATTGGCACTATCCTGTAATTCAAGCCATTCACTGTTATTGCTGAGGACGTCAGTGTATTGGCCAATGACAGGCAAGTCAGATCCATATTGGTTTTGAAAGGCAAACCTGTCCTGGACAATTAAGATCGTTTCCTTGGGTCCAATTTCAAGGGCAGGAAACTCAAAGCTTATGCCCTTTGTAAATTTGAGTTGGCCAAGAAACAGGGATTGATCCGAGGTATTCATCAACTCAATGTATTCAGTATTGGGATCCTCAGGATGACCAGTGTCTGCCGGGTGATACATCACCTCTGTGATTCGAAGGCTATCCAGAACGGACTGTAGTGCAAATGTGATATCAGTCAGGCTGCTCCATCTATTGTCACGGAGAATTCGTGCTTTGATGTGGGTGGGTTCATTGACGATGAAGGGTTGATCATACACTGCCAGTCCTTCGCTGATTTCAACAGGGGTCCCCTTGCCCGCATTGAGTACCACATTGATCAGAAAATCGGAGCTACCTATGGACGTATTGAGACCGTGGATGGCCAGCCTATTTTCAGCCCGTCGTAAGTCCGGCAGAAACTCCGTCAAATCAATGGTTTCAAAGGTCGTGGCCGCCGTATCATTATGACTGCTAGAGGCTGATGAATTCCACATAAGCTCACCTGGGGCATTGCGTCGGGCCACTTCATGACCATTGAGGTACGCGACAAAGCCATCGTCATACTGAATCTTCATCATCAAGATGTCATAGGCATTGAGAGTTCTTGACCCCATGAAAGGAATGCGAATATAACAACTGGCATTGGTGCTCATTTCAGACTCTATATCCAAGCTGATGAAAGGTTCATATCCCGAGTTTTTCTCGTACCCGATACCACCGGGTAAACCAGAGGTTTTGAGCCAATCCGAATCATCAAAAAAATCCGCTCCATTCCAGCCTTGGTCAGAGTTGTCTGAAGGAACCAGCACACGCTTCACAGCATCATTCGCGACCAATGTGACAGCGTCCCATTCATCGATTGACGCATGTGCCATGGGATCGCTCCCATCAGTCGTATAATAAATCGTACCTGCAGCATTCGAGTTAATCAGCAACAGCTGATCACCTACCCCAACATGGGTTGGGCTCTGGAAATCACCATTGATAAATGGCATGGGGCCTTCAAAGGTAAAAACGCCTTCCTGCCTGGAAGCCTCCAGAAAAATGGCCTCTCGCTTGGGCACCCAGGTATTGATAACGTACGTATCCATATTAGGAATTACACCACGCATCTCTTCTTGCATTTCAACAAAACGTTCTCTAATGTGCGTTTCTGTCAATATGCCCTGGTTAAAGAAATGCTTCTGAAGGCGATCACCAAACAACGTCCTGAACTGAGGGCTATTGTACAGAGCATTGTAAAGCGTGGCATTTTCATGGTTGTTGTTGTGAAGACTATCATACCTGACTTCTGAGAGACGATTGGAGAACATACTGCCTTCAGCATCCCAGACAAAAAATCGCCATTTACCTTGATCGGATCGCTCACTGGCAGCAGACCAGTTGTTGTGAGGCCAATCCCAGTCACCCGACCAGACTCTCAGAATGAGATAGTCAATGAACTCCACAATATCAACTTGCCTATCCACCTCTGCATAATATTGGGGATTGGATAAATCATGCGTTCGAACATATTGGGATAATGCGGTGATCCTATCTCGATCCCCTTCACGCAGACCATTGCTCATAGTGATAATATCCCAGTCCCTGTCACTGTCAAACCAGGCCTGGCAAAAGGCTTCTGTGATATGCTCACAGGGATTGAAGTAGCCCTTATACTGACCATTGATAAAAAGGTTGGCAAACATACCCTGGCTGGACACATGCCCCATGTCTTTCAGCAAACGCCGCACCAATTCATCTTTTATGAATGGATTGGATTGATCATTGTGCCCACCGCGTAATACCATGCTTTTGAGCGGCTCCGTTTTAAAGGGAAAAAAGGGAGCGTCCAATTCTTTGAGACCATATTCGCTGCGAAAATAAAGTCGGAAACTATATTTACTACTGTCCCGGTAACGAGGACGCATCCAGTCACTACCATGGACACGAATGCCGCAGTCGGTCTGGTAAAGGACACCGCCATTGGGGTGAATAAACTCAAATGACACAGGTCGTTCTAAACCATGAACCAACACATTGTTATAGCTGTTCGCTGTTGTTTGCGTCCACACACCACCGCTGTATGTGCCACCCACAATGGCCATGATACCATCTGGTTCGTAAAAGGTCTGGCCGGGATCTCCAACCAATGAAATAACAGGTAACGATTTGACTCGACTGTTCATACGGTACAGAAATGAATGGCTGACCACGTTGGAGGGTGACCACGCAGGCTTCGTAGCCACGGCACGCAGACACGTCGTCTTACTCACATAAATAGGAGATTCATAGGTTTTGACATTAGAACTTGCCCCATACAGGGGATCCGAACCATCTGTTGTATAGGTGATGACCACATTTGATGTCTCGCATGCCAGCGTCACAAAAAACGGGTCTTCATAGAATCCTCTTTCATAACTGGAGACGGGATCTGCCACAACACCCAGATAACCCGGCAGATTCGATGCGTCAGGTGAAGGCCACGCCAGAAAACGCCACTGCGTGGGATCCAGAAGATCTCGTCCATAAGAAAGGTTCACCTTCTGTTGCTCAAATGTGACACTGTCCAACAAACTCTGACCATCAGCATCAAACAGTGCTATCTGCTCACCATCAGACGCCAGCTTGAAATTGGCGTGCAGCCCTGGCTGATTGCTATCATTGTCAGCCACAATAAGCAAAAAACCATTTGGCTTGATACGGGTCTCCCGGGGGCTATCCATTGGGAACTGCCATTTTGTCGGGTTTGAGATATCGTCCGTTAAATACATCCCTCCCACATTGACCGTTTGATCTGAATCATTGAATAGTTCAATCCAGTCGTCAAAATCACCTGATGGACCTATCGGGTAATCTCCATTGATCGCCACAAATTCATTGATCAGAAGGGTTGCGTGGGCTGGTGTTAGAAGGATGAGAAGTAAGGTTCCAAGACCAACAAGCATACGCCGTGTTTTGTTCACCATGACCCTTTTCCTCGTTAATGATTAAAAAATGCGCTTCATTGCCCAGAAAAACCTCTCCCGTTCAAGCCTCCACCCGTGATAATCACACCAATTCGAACTTGAGTATACCGTAATGATCAACAAGAAACGAAGGTGAATTTAAAATACGGGGGTCTACGGCCGTACAGAAGGGACAAGAAACAGCTGTCAAAAACAGGCCTTGTGACACAGAAAGCCCTTTCTGCATCCTTCTGCAGAGGTTTTCGCAGCATCATGCCCCTTTTTTACGTGCTGCCCCTTGAGAGGGTTGATCTGACCGGGGTCCGCCTCCGTGTTTCCGTCCTAATACCGCAGAGAGAGTGGCAAGAGGAAAAAAAAAGGTTCCCGGCGCGCTACAGTACACACCTGCCAGAATCGCAAACACAAGCCGGGCTTTTTTTGAATACGCATAATAATCACTTATCACCCACCCCACAGTACAACCAACGATCATACCTGTGTAGAGCCCGATGGGGCCATAGGTTGCCAAATCGGCACAGTCCAGAATAATGCCTCCCACAATGGGAAAGACGGCCTTGTGATGCCGCTGCCAAAACCCAGGTTTGGACGTAACCTTCTCAGGAACGACTCGTTTCACTTCAACTTGTTCTGGCGGTTCTGGCATGAATTCGTAAAAGAAAAGGCAATAAAACACAACACCGTGTTAGATGACACCCTTGATAATAACCTTCATTTCCAACATACGCGCTACAGGAACGGTTTCCTTCGGTATTCCCCATGAAGAATAGCAACTTTTTCAGAACAGTGCAAGGATGGGAATTAAAGGGTTCCTAGCAGATCATCACCGGTTCGAATTGGTCTATGAACTCAGGTACAAGATGCTTGATTTGGGCCACTATCTTCTCGTGGTTTTGTGTGGGTGCAATACTGAGCAACACATCTATTTCGTGGTGCAGGCTTTGACGGTCCATGGGCACATTCTTTTGCCAGATCCCGATCTTGGGGTGGTACGTACTCTGCATGTCCTCGCCTTCAATGCTGAGTTCTTCAAACAGTTTCTCACCCGGCCGACAGCCCGTGAACTCAATGTCGATGTCTTCACCCGGTCTAAAACCACTCAGTGTAATGAGTTCCTTGGCCAGGTCCACAATCTTGACAGGCTCACCCATATCGAGCACAAAGATCTCGCCCCCCCCTCCCATGGTCGCAGCCTGGAGCACAAGCTGGCTAGCCTCTGGAATGGTCATAAAGTACCGCTTCATGTCAGGATCGGTCACAGTCACTGGGCCACCACGGGCTATCTGCTGCTTAAAAATCGGCACCACAGACCCTTCTGATCCAAGAACATTGCCAAATCGCACCGTAGCAAAGGCTGTCATACTCGTACGACTCAAATCCTGAATATACATTTCAGCCACACGTTTGCACGACCCCATAATGCTTGTCGGATTCACGGCCTTGTCCGTGCTGATCATCACAAAGTTGCAGGCCCCATACTGGTCCGCCGCATCAGCCACTATTCGCGTCCCATTGACATTGTTCTTCACAGCTTCGCCAGGATTGAGCTCCATGAGCGGCACATGCTTGTGGGCGGCCGCATGAATCACGACCTCCGGCCTAAACTGATTGAAGATATCATAGACACGAATGGGGTCAGTGATATTGCAGATCAGCGTTTTGAGCGTCACATTCGGATAGTTCCGGCTCAATTCGCGTTCAATATAGAACAGACAGTTTTCCGCCTGCTCCACCAGCAACAACTGCTCAGGATTAAACTGACAGATCTGCCTGCACATCTCAGAACCAATCGACCCCCCTGCACCGGTGACCAGTACTGTCTTGTGGCTCAAGTAGTCTCTAATGGAATCCAGATCCAGCACCACAGCCGCGCGTCCCAACAGGTCGTTGATATCCACATCACGAATCTGTGACACCTTGAGCTTGCCCGAGGCAATATCCATCAAGGCTGGCACGGTCCTGAATCGAATCTTGGTGCCTTCGCACACCTGGATGACGCGTCTAAGTTGCAGATGTGAGGCTGATGGCATGGCCACAGCAATTTCATCAATATGATGGATTTCACAAAGGTGCTGCAGTTGATCCACCGTGCCCAGTACAGGCATCCCGTGAATATACACACCCTGTTTGCCTCGATCGTCATCAATAAATCCCACCACATCATACTCAGTCTTGGACGCCCGTTGAATTTCACGCACCAGAGATTCGCCCGCATTGCCAGCGCCCACGATCAAAAAACGTTTCCGGCCTGTGCCCCGCTCGCAATGCACATCCTCATAATACAAACGCACCATCATACGCATGCCAGCCAATAACATGATCGTACTAAACAGATCCGCCACAAAAATGCCCTGACTGATATTGACCAGAGAACTCAAAACGCCCTGCTCAAGCCAAGCCACGGAGAGCAAACCAAACCACAACCCCACACTCAAGATCGTACTGAGCACCGAGGCACGTGAAATCCCCAACAGGTCCGATATTCCCACGTAACGCCACCATCCACGATACTGGTTCAACTGCCCAAATACCAACAGCTTGACTGGCAGCACAATAGAAAGCAACAGGGGGAATTGAGAATCAAGCCACACATTCTTGAACTGCATGTAGTTGACCATCAAAAAGGACAGCAGCAAAGACCCTGCAAACACAAAAGTATGCCCGGAAATCACCAGCGGCAGACGCAGCTTGAGTTTCAGACTCCATAAGTCCGGTAACAGATGATCTTTCTCTCCCAGATTCCGATATTTGGTCTCCTGTTCAGACATCCTTATTTTATGGCTCCTACTTTAGTATTATGTGACACAAAGCCTAGATATACCACATTGGCCGATATAGCCTGGCTTGGTCTATAAATCGGCTTGATCCGGGGAAGGCTTAAGGTAGTTGTGCGTCATGCTATCCAAACCAGAGTATTATATGCCCCACGAAGGATCAGAATAAAAATGGAATAAAAATGGGGTCATGCCGTAATCTGTAACATTTTCTTATACTGCCGTTGTTTTTGGCCATTGCTTTTTTGAAATAATCCCACGCTTCGGCTTACACCTTGGGGAACGCCCATATTCAGATGCTTCGCCAGCCATACATTGCTGACACCCGAATGCTCCTTCATGAAACACGCGATCATGACCTTCCAAGGGGCTGCCTTTCTGTCTGACTGAACATCCGTCTTTGTTTTGCCCAAAAATTTCATACATGCCTTAACCAGGGTC
>CAZBTJ010000004.1:0-94650 GCA_964494325.1 uncultured Pirellulales bacterium | reverse complement strand
AAATGTGTTTGCTGATTTGACGATTCGCCCGAATAATATATGGCAGACATATAATATTGTCATGGCTGCGTATGAGCAGGGCGTGATGGGCAAACTCGTGTTTGGCAGTGGGTATCCTATTGCTGAGGCGCAAGCCTGTATCGAGACGCTTCTGGGATTCAACACGCTGATGGCTGACACCAATCTTCCAACCGTGCCACGCGGTAGTATTCGTGCGATTGTTGAACGCAACTCTTTGGAATTACTGGGCATTGACTTCAGTAGAATCAAATCTCAGCATGCTGAAATAGTGACTGGCGACACACCACAATCTTAATTCTTACTCTAAATTGATCTAGCCTATCTGACATAAGGTGCGTATATATGGAGCAACGAAGCAAGTGGGGTTCAAACTGGGGCTTTTTGTTGGCAGCCATAGGGTCAGCCGTGGGGCTGGGAAACATCTGGCGTTTTCCATATGTTGCCTATGAGAATGGCGGCGGTGCATTTCTAATTCCCTATTTTGTGGCTCTTTTGACTGCGGGCATTCCAATTTTGATGCTGGAATTTGCTCTGGGGCACCATAAAGAAGCATCGGCTCCCAAGGCATTTCGCTGTATTGATCCCAAATGGGAATGGCTCGGCTGGTGGTCCGTGCTTTTTGTGATGTTTGGAATAGAGCTCTACTACATTGTGATCATTGGCTGGTGCGGCAACTACATGGTGTTCTCCGCCTTTGAGAGCGTGTCTGATCCCAACGGCATGTTTGCCAATCCCAATGCGTTCTTTTTTAAAGAGTTTTTGGCTGTTTCTGCGGATAAAGTCATCGCGGACGCCAACAGCCTTGTTTGCGAGCACATGGACGCGGAATTAAGCAGCTTACTAACGGCTGCCGGGCAACAGGCGATCCAGGAAGTTAATGGTGTCTTCAGCAGAGACCTCAGCTCCTTGGTCACCAGTTCAGTGAATAGGGTGCTGGCGGATGCCAATAGTCTGCTGCCGGCAGATGTGTACACTCAGTTCGATACCTTGCTGACAGCCGGGAAAGAGACAGTGTTGGCGGATGCCAATAACGTTCTGCTGAAAGTCTCTGGACAAAACCCCATGACCTTGTTTGCCGCATCCTTGGACAAGGTTGGCAGCGAAGCAAGGCAGGTATTGCCCGCGGTGTGGAACCTTGGCATGATTCGTTGGCCCATTGCCATTGCAGTGGCTCTTGTTTGGCTGATCAATTGGGCCATCACGTATGGCGGGATCAAGCACGGGATCGAGCGAGCCGTTAAAATCCTGATGCCCCTGTTGTTTTTTATTACGGTCACCATTACCCTGTGGGCCATCTCACTCCCTGGATCGGAAATGGGAATAAAACATTATGTGACTCCTGATTTCAGCAAGATTACCGACCTGAATGTGTGGATAGGCGCTTATGGTCAGATCTTCTTCTCGCTGTCACTGGGATTTGGGATTATGATTGCTTATTCGTCATATTTACCACGAAATGCCAATATCTTTAAGAACAGTCTGATTGTTGGTTTTTCCAATAGTTGCTATGAGGTGTTTGCTGGATTCGGCGTATTCAGCATCTTGGGGTATATGGCGACGCAGCAGAAAGTCGGTATTGGCGATGTCGTGGAGAGTGGTATTGGTCTGGCATTTGTCGTTTACCCGACTGCCATTTCCATGCTGCCTTTTGGCAGACTATTTGGCGTCCTCTTTTTCTTCCTGCTCTTGATTGCAGGGATTTCCTCCTCGATCTCAATTATTGAGGCGTTTACCGCGGCCATTACTGATAAGTTCAATGTGTCACGTAAGAAAATTATTACTGCCGTCTGCGTCATCGGATTCCTGGGATCTTTGATGTTCACAACCAATGCCGGATTAATTTGGCTGGATATTGTAGACCATTTCTTGAATCAGTATGGCCTGATTGTCGTTGGGATTCTTGAGGCGTTCATTGTGGGCTGGCTCTATCGTACCAGCCAGCTCAAATCACACATTGTGGCCAACCTTGGATTAAGCGGGACACATCACAAGTTTTTCAAATATGTGGTGCTGCAGCTGTGGATGTACTGCATTCGATTTGTCACACCCGTGGCATTGGGCATTGCCATTATAAACAGCCTGATGCAGGAATTTGTCGAGCCCTATGCCGGCTATCCCATTTCAGGCGTTTTATTGCTGGGTGTGGGATGGGTCCTTATTACACATGTGGTGGCTTTTGGGCTGTCAGGATTGCCGTGGAAAGGTGACTCCAAAGTGTTATAGCGTGCAGTTTTGTGCTATTTTGGTTTGTATCCATCCACTGGTTTGGTTGTGTATTTTTCAATGGCTTTTTCAAGGTCAATATCGCTGATGTTGGCTAGTGTGCAAAGCCAAGCTAGGACATCAGCAAACTCTTCGACCTGATTTTCTTTGTCATTGGATGCCAACGCTGTAGAAAGTTCGCCCACTTCTTCCATAAACCACATGAATGTTTTCGGGATTCCACGTTCTCGATCCGTTTTTTCATACCGTTCAGAAATGAAAGCTTGGAAGTCTTTGATGCGCATAATATAGTTCCTTCTTTGTTCGCTGCAAAAAAAGGGCGGTGGAGGTGAATACAAAAAAAAAGAAGGACCCACAAAGTGATATCATTTGTGGGTCCTGGGTATTCTGTAGAGATAAAACCTACTTCTTACCTTCAGCAATTAATGCAGACAATTTCGTCTTGGCAAAAACTGCCGTTGAAGAGCTAACCGCTTTTTCATAGACAGCATCAGCCTTCTTGCTGAATTTTTCGCCCTTGGCTTGTTCTTGAAGATTCAACTCACCATTCATAGGGCCATCAACAGCTTCAATGATTTCTAACATGCTGATTTTGGTGGCAGGTCTTGCCAGACAAAAACCACCGCGTGGGCCTCTTTTACTGCGAAGTACGTTGGCTCTTACCAATTGCTGAAGAATCTTCAGTAGATATTCCAGGGGAATATCGTATGCTTTGGAAACACTTTGGGAAAGAACAACACCCTTACCTTGGTTCTTGGCGATATGGCATACTGCCAGAACTGCATATCCTGTGGATCGACTAACTCTCATGGTCATCTCCTTTGCTAAGACTTGACCTTAAAAAAACATTGGCTATTTAGTTTATCAGTTTACTAGTTTCCGTTACCAGATGATATCAAAAAAACTTCAGAAAAAAAGATCGCAATAAAACTTCAAAATGCCCCAGTTCAGGAGGGTCACAAACACCCTATTCTCGTGTATGTTTAATTATTACACAATGCTACATTATTATGAGTTACAAAAGAGATTGCAAGATTATTTTATCCAAAAACCAAGAAAAAACCGAAGTTCCCAAAGTTGCCATTCAATGAAGGCTTTCTGCGGGGGTGATAAGGCAAAAAGCTTGACACATTGAGTTGCATCAAATAGGATTCCTGCATTTGTATAAGATTGTGCAAGGAGCTCAATATGGCCGAAATTAAGCCAAATATTAGCATACAGTACACCGATAATGCCACGGTGTTGGCCTTTACAGATCGCAAAATACTGGAAGAGAAGGATATTCGTGCCTTGCAGGAATCGGTGATGTCTGTGATTGAGCAGGCTGATGACATTCAACTCGTGCTGGATTTTGGCCAGGTTGTGTTCTTGTCGTCTGCCGTGTTGGGATTGTTGATCCGTATTAGCAAGCGAATTAGCGAGAAAGGCGGCAAGCTGAGTTTGTGTAATATCAGCCCGAAGATATATGAAGTTTTCAAGATTACGCAACTTACGAAGATATTTGACATTCAAAAAGACGTGAACAGTGCGATAGACAATTTTCTTTAGATTGTTTATCCGAGATGTAACATAGTACGGATTACCCCTTAGGGTTCAGACAAAACAAGCTTTGATGTAGCTCAGATTATTGGAAGGTTATTGCATATGACGTCAGATGCACCGGCAAGCTGCTCAGTTACAGTGCAAAGCACCCCGTCGGTCCTGGAACATTTGTATAAGAAGATCCTCAATAAGCTCAAGGAGAATGACTTCTCCGAGGATGATATTTTTGGTGTACATCTGGCACTTGAAGAGGGTTTCATCAATGCTGTAAAGCATGGCAACAAGATGGACGAGAGTAAGACGGTTAAAGTGGATTATTTTATTTCACGTGAAAAAGTGGAAATATCCATTACCGATCAGGGAGAGGGATTTGTGCCGGATAAAGTACCAGATCCACGAGTTGGGGATAACCTCTATCGGCCCGATGGCAGGGGATTGCTGCTGATTGGCGCCTATATGGATACCATGGAGTATCGTTCCCCTGGTAATTGCCTTTTTATGGTAAAATATAGACACACAGGCAAGAGCAAGTTGGTTTAAAACCAAATAGCTTAAATTTGGAGAGTTGTTGTGGCACTATCTAGGATGGGTTTAAGACTCTGTTTTTTTGTTTTATCAGTCGGCTTTATGTTTGTTTGCGGTTGTTCCAGTCAAAACAGAGAGTCTGGGCCTCGCATTGTACAGGCCCACGATCTGGACGATCCTCTCGCCTCGTTGCCTGAGCCTTATTCCATACCTGACAGAGCTTTAGATTCTGGGCAAGGCAATGTGCCTGCTGCATGGTATCCACAGAACGCCATCGAACGCCATTGGCTGTCCATTGTGATCCATCATTCAGCAACACAAAATGGCAATATGGCCATTTTTGACAAGTGGCATAGAGAAAGAAACCATTGGGACGGGGTGGGGTACGATTTTGTGATAGGCAATGGTACAGACAGCGGGGATGGGCTCATCGAAGTGACATTTCGCTGGCAACAGCAGATCACAGGTGCTCACTGCAAAACACCTGGCAACTGGGCCAATGAAAATGCCGTCGGCATTTGTCTTGTTGGGAATTTTGATGAGAGTTGGCCTTCGCAAGCACAAATGAGATCCTTGACTCAGCTTGTTCAGTTTCTTTCAGCACGCTACAGAATTCCTGCCCATCGAATCTATGGGCACAACAGCACACCTGGAGCGAGCGCCACAAACTGCCCTGGAAAGCATTTAGAGCTATCTACGGTTCGCGCGATGGTCAGAAAATAGTTCGTCTTGTATGTGCTTGTATTGTATACTCTGGCCAAGGCACAACGTCTCATAATCGCTGCCAAGGTGCCAATCTTGTCTTCTTCTCAACATTTCCAAGGCTCTAGTACAAGTTGGCTTTGATTTCGGTCGAAACACACCATAAATGACTAAGAATCCTTTATGGAGACATGGTATGGCAGCATATGAAGCGGGTATCATTGATAGTGAAGTCCAGGATCAACTCATAAAGGCTCTCAGCTCTTGCCTGCCTGAAGACCGCATGGGATTGATTTTGGTCGATAAAAACCAAGATTGCTGGGCCAGCGATCTTGTGGGGTATGATGGGCTGATTCAAGAGACATCGGTGCTTGAAGACATGATCGCCCGTATTGATGATGGTGATGAGCCTGCCTTGACCCGATCAGACAACATGTGTCTTGTGGGAATCCATCTTTTAACACCTTGTTGTGATTACGGGTATGCCATACTTGTGCTTCCAGATGAAAATTACGATGTTTTGCTTCAAAATTGGGGTTTAATTGAATGTTTGCTGAATCAAATGTTAAAAATCGCAGGGCTTCTTGAAGTGCAGGACTATCAAATTACCTTGTGATCTGGGCCTGTCAATGGGATACTTTAAAGCCCCTGTTTGAATCAAGTTTGAGTTGCTTTGAACGGCCTTATCGCTATAATACAAAGTTCGTTTTTGTAGTGCTACCCTCTGAGGGGGCATGCATTATCGCAATTTAAATATTTGACTTGGCCTTCCAGCCAATTTGAGGATTACGGTGAGATTTCAGGTTTTTAAAAATGGTAAGAGTGCAGACACCTTTGTCTTGAGCGGTGCCTATATGTTTGGCTCAGATGGCACCAGTTTACGTAAGGTTGAAATCTCATTTTCTGATGGCATTATTGAGTGCGAACGTACCAGCCGCGACACTGCAGCCCTGGCCATGTTATGGGAAATTGAGGGGTTTGGTCGCATTATGTTGCCTACAACATGTTTGCCTGAGCGAGAACGTTCTTATTGTCTGAACCTTGAAATTGCCCGAGCCAGGCTTATGCAGACATTGAGTCGCCGTGAAGACTGGTCGCTATTTGATGAAGCTGTGGAGTTGGAAGAAATCTGGCAGCAGGCTTTGGCTCTATTTGTCAAGGCTGTTCAGCGAAGTAGTGATCCTGCTGGGGCCTCTGTCCTGGCAGACAAGTCGTTACGAAAAGCCATGATATTTTCCGAGAAGATGGCTATTACGCAGGCAGATACTCTGTTTAAGGCCAGGAAGTCCAATAGAGGTTTTAATCGCGCCAGTTTGGGTACGCATATACTCAGTAACAGCTTGGACCAGAAAACCTATGTGGAGGGTGTCGCAGGGATTTCCGATTTTGCCGTTATTCCTGTTAATTGGGCACACATTGAAAAAGCACCGGAAGAATATGATTTTTCGGAAATAGACCATTGTGTTGACACCTTAAAAGCAAAAAACATGCTCTTTATGGCGGGACCTTTACTTCGTTTTGACAAGGATTCATTGCCCAAGTGGTTGCTTGAAAAACGACCAGGATTTGAGGATATTCGTGACGCTGCCTACCAGTTTGTCACAGAGGTCGTGGCCAGATATAAGCGGCGAATCAGTCGATGGGTCGTTATTAGTGGCCTCAATGCCTGGAATTATTGTGGTTTTAGTGTGGAGCAGATCCTTGAGATGACACGATCCGCCAATATGGCGGTCAAAGCTGTGCATCCCCGCGGCATTCGTGTGATTGAAGTGGCCAACTTATGGGGTGAATATCACGGCGTGCTGCCCAATTCCGTGTCACCTGTAGCCTATATGGATATGGTGATCCAGAGTGGCGTGACATTTGACGCGTTTGCTTTGCAGGTCAGATTTGGGAAAAATGAAACCGGGATGCATGTTCGTGATATGTTGCAGGTGACTACCATGTTGGACTACGTGTCCCTGTTGGGCAAGCCTCTTTATATTACGCAGGTCCAGATTCCCAGCAACAGCGGCACAGGAGACTGTGACGAACAAGTGGCTGGTGTGTGGCACAAGACTTGGGACGGTAAGCGTCAGGCTCTTTGGCTGGATCAGTTCTACAGAATTGTCATGAGCAAGCCCCTGGTGGATGCCGTGGTCTATGGCAATCTGGCAGATCATTCTGAGAGTCTGATTCAACATAGTGGTGTACTCACGGAGTCGTTCAAGCCGAAAGACGGTTACCGAATTATCAAGCGATTCAAAGAGTATATTCATAGCAAATAAACAATGGCCATGTTGGGGTGCACATGCAAACACCCAGCCAGAGAGTACAGCGGTCAGCCTTCTTATTGCTCAGCTTGTGTGTTGGCGTGTTGGGAGTTTGTTTGATTCTCCAGACATGCAGCACCTCCACTCACATACCACCGCAGCCTCTAAACGCCCGGGTCAATCCCAATACTGCGTCATTGGGTGAACTCCTTATGTTGCCAGGCATCGGACCAGCCAGAGCTGAAGCGATTGTCCTGTATCGCAATACCCATCCCCAAGGAAAGGCTTTTGTTGTGCTTGAGGATCTGCGTCAGGTTCATGGGTTGGGGCCTGTCCTGGTTCAGGATATGGCACCCTGGTTATCTCTGGGGGAAACCACGCCTAAATAGAATTGGCATTGATTTTGAGATTCGGGTATGATGCTCCTGGAATTGAGACAGTGCATATTAAAAGGATTTGTTGAAGACCTATGGCTACCTGGGAAATTTATAAACCCTCTGGTGAATGCTCAGCAACTGGTACCAAGATTGAGTTTGGTGATGGGTATTATGGCGCGCTCGTGGATGGCGAACAGGAGCTTGAACGTAGAGATTATTGCACCGAGTATTGGGAGCAGAATAAGCCGCCTGTGTATTGTTACTGGAAAACACGCCTGCCTTTTCCGAATCAAAAGAAAAAGGTCTTTGTAGACGATGAGATGCTGCTCGCTTTTTTTGACCGTCTGGAAAATGATACCGAGCAGGAACGTTTGAACTTCCGGTTTGTCTTGGCACTCATCTTGATGCGAAAGCGACGACTCAAATATGAGGGATCAAAAATCCGAGAGGGTCATGAAATCTGGACGCTCAAGGTAACCGGTCAGAAGCGACACGTGGAAGTGGATGACCCACATCTGGACGAAGAGCAGATTGAACAACTTTCCGAACAGATGGGCCAGGTACTTCATGCGGATTTGGAGTTAGACGAATGAGAAATTGGTTTACAGCAGTGCTGCTTCTAAGTGCGATGGGCCTTGGAGGCTGTTCCGGGCATTTTCGAAGAGATCAAGTGCCGGTGACAGGTGAAGCCACGCTCGAAGGAGCGGTCAGTCAGTTGCAGGCCCAGGCAGAAGCCTTTAAGCCGACACAAATCAACCTTATGTGTAAGCTGAGTTATTGGGACGAAGAGGGTAAATGGAGAAATCTAACGGGTTTTAACATGAAGCTGTGGGTTGAGCCGCCGTACAATCTGTATCTGGTGGGCAACGCCATGCCTGGTCCGGAAGGCAAGATATTCATGGGAGCCAATCAACAGGAATTCTGGTTGTCAATCAGACCTGAAATAAATACCTATTGGCATGGCCGTTGGGACGATATGCCGGATGTCACAAATCTGGAGTTGAATCCCAAAGTGGTGCTGGAATCTTTGGGACTGGTGGAATTTGCCCCGCATGAAACCTGGCAATTGGATAATCAGAGGGGTGTGGATGTATTGACCTGTACTGATGTAACCAGTGCCCAAGTGACCAAGCGTTTGTTTGTGGATACCAGAAAATATCAATTGAAAAAAATTCTCTACTATGACACTCTGGGGCAAGTTGCCGTGGTGGTCGATTTGGAGCGTTACAGGGTATTGGATGGCAAGAACTCTGTGCCCACTGGGATACGCGTGGGACGGTATGTTCAGGGCGAATTGGAGGGACGAGTCACATTTACTTTAAGGGAGAGCAGGTTAATAAAGGTGACAGAAAAAACGCGTGTTCGCGCGTTTGAGCCTGCGACGCCTCGGGGATACGATCAAATCATTCCTGTGACAAGGTTTGGTGCCGTACCGGAACAGTAATTGATTTTAGTCCGACAGACTCTATAAGGATAAACAGATGGCAAGACAGCCCTTAAAAGACAGACTCAGACAAGGTATTTTCCTTTTGGATGGTGGCATGGGATCACAACTGATTGCTCGAAACATCCAGGCATCCAAGTGCAATGAGTATCTGAATATTGAAGCCGCAGATGTGATCAAGGCCATACACTTGGATTATTTCAATGCCGGATCTGACGCGGTAATTAGTAACACATTTGGCGCCAACAAAATCTGCCTGGGTAAACATGGGCTGGAGGACCAGTGTGCTGAAATTTGCGAAGCTGGTGCGAGGAATGCCCGTGAAGTGGCGGGTGAAGATCGTTATGTTCTGGGTGATATTGGCCCCTGCGGCGAATTTCTGGAGCCCTTGGGGTTGATTGAGCCCGATCAGTTAAAGGAGGGGTTTGCAGAGAGCGCACGTGGTCTGGTGCAGGGTGGTGTGGATGGCTTTATTATTGAGACCATGACTGCTTTGGACGAGATCTCTTTGGCTGTGGAGGCCGTCAAGGCTGTGGCGCCAGATCTGCCTGTGTTGACGTCCATGGCCTTTGATTTTAAGCCTGCTGGACCACGAACCATGATGGGTGTGGATGTGCCTACTGCGGTCCAAAAACTCACCAGTTTGGGTGTTGATGCCATAGGATTTAACTGTGGTACGGCGACCATGGATCAATATGTAGAGATGGCCCATGCGTTTGTTGAGGCCAAGAATGCTACTGGCGTGGACTGTTTGGTTTATGCAGAGCCCAATGCGGGTAAGCCGGAGCTTGAGGATGAGCAGGTCATATACAATGTCACGGGGGAAGAGTACGCCATTTCTGTGCTGAAGATGGTGGCTCTGGGTATCCACATCTTTGGCGGTTGCTGTGGCACAGGCCCTGAACATATTGGGGCGCTGGCTTCCCGACTAAAAAAATGACAGGTTAGCGGTCTGCGATTCCGTGTTTCCAATGGCTTGAGCACTGGGAATAACTGTCATGAATAGCGACCGGGTTGTCTATTCAGAGGGCTAGAGTGTCACTTCAGGCCGCTATGCTAATCGTCTGAGCCGCCGCCTCCTTCATCACCGTCTGCATCAAAGTCTCCACCGTTACTGTAGTCGCCATCTTCATACTTGTTGGGCGATGAGGATGATTTGGCTTTGGACTTGGCGGTACTTTTGGCCGGCTTGGTCATGAAGGCTTGGCTGACCCAGCCAACCACGATGAGGCCTCCAAAAACCGATGGCAGTATCCATGGGTTTGGAGGGAGTTTGGAGACGATTCTGATGCCAATGCCCAAGAGCAGGATCTGAATGCCGAAGAGCAGGGTGGTTGAGCCGACCACGCTGTAGGCCAGGACGACCACCACTTTTTTGATAAACCATATCAACAGGATGCCAACGGCTGCACCTGCCAGTGTGATGCCTATGACTTTCCACAGTTGTGGACTGATCATTTCCCACGTGTCACTAATCAGTGCTTTCAACTTTTCTGAAAAGCTTTCTTCAGATGTGGTTAGCTTCTCAAAATAGGCCAGACGTTCTTTTGAATCAAGCATCTTGGTAAAGGATTGGGCTGGCGACTGGGTGGGCAAGGCTGGGCCGTAAATCGAGGGTGCATTGGGATCTGTCTCTGATGTCTTCACCATGGTATCAAGTTGGGTGGAAATGTAGCCGGCACCGCTGATCATGGCAAAAATCGCGACTGTCAGGACCAGAATAATGGTATTGCGTAAGAATATGGAGGCTATTGTCAAGACCAGGGCCCCAATACCCATGCTCAAGAATGCGTCAAATTCGAGCCATTGTCCGACCAAAAGGCCGCACACTGTGCCCACAACCGCGCCTAAAAGACCGATTACGATAGCCCCGAATCGCTGGCCAAACAGCCAGAGAATCAGACCAACCACCAGAAGACCAGTCCCTGTGCCCAGAAGTACAGGCATGGAGAGGGTTGAAAACAATGTCTCGAATCTTAGTAGTAGCTCAAACATGCTCAGTTCCCTTCAATCACAATACATCATTATCAAGGATAGCTTACTGTGAAGGGCGATTTCCTTCAAGAAAAATGGTGTTGTATCGCCGTTTGTGTGGGGCTTCATTTTCTTAGAGAGGATGACCTATAAAAATACTATGAAAACAGGGAAATGATTGAACATCCACGAAACACCAAGCGGAGTTGGCAAAGTACGGCATTCATTTCTGCTCCATGTCTGAGGCCATTGAACAGCACCCAGATCTGATTAAGAAGCATTTGGGTTCTGTGGTGTCAGTTGCAGAAGACAATGCTGAGATAAAGTATTCTACAGTTCAGAATTGGTATTCCGGCGACAAAGAGGGCCATGGGGGTATTTATAACTTTGTGGTTAAAAGAGGCCTCTGTTGCGGCCATCATTCCAAGATTTCCTGGACTCAGGTAGAGGCTGGCTCTGCGATTACGTGGAAGTATCCGAGCGTGATCCTTAAGGGGGATCATTCGGTGGGTGAGTTTTATTCTGTGGCCCTGACCAATGGCAAGATGCAGGCAGATACCGGCACCAAGATGATTCATGTGGGCAAGCATACGAGAAGTACGATTGTGTCTAAGGGGATTTCCGCAGACCAATCCAGCAATAGTTATCGTGGTCTTGTGAAGATCATGCCGAGTGCTGAATTTGCACAGAACTTCTCCCAATGCGACTCCATGCTTGTGGGGAATCAATGCGCTGCCAATACATTCCCCTACATTGAAGTGAAGAATAATACGGCCCAAATGGGCCACGAGGCCACGACCTCCAAGCTCGGTGCGGATCAGTTGTTTTATCTGCAATTACGTGGTTTGGATACAGAATCGGCCGTGTCTCTGCTAATCAATGGGTTCTGTAAAGAGGTGTTCAAGAAGCTGCCCATGGAGTTTGCTGTGGAGGTTGTCAGGCTTCTGGAGATGAAACTTGAAGGCAGTGTGGGATGGTGGCGCAGGGGTATGTGAGAAAGCTATTGACCCCAGGGGATGAAATCTTGATCACGCACATGGAACATCATTCGAATATTGTGCCCTGGCAGATGCTCTGCGAACAGACGGGTGCTGTGCTGAAGGTGGTGTCGATTGACGATGATGGTGCGGTCCTTATGGAGGCCTATGGGGCTTTGCTTACAAATCGCACCCGATTTGTGTTTCTTGCGTATGTGTCGAATGCTCTTGGCACTGTCAATCCAGTGGATGCCATGATTGCCTTGGCCCATACTCGGGGGATTCCTGTTCTTGTCGATGCAGCTCAGGCAGTGTCTACTCTGCCGGTTGATGTTCAGATACTGGACTGCGACTTCCTGGCATTTTCAGGTCACAAGCTTTATGGTCCGACAGGCGTGGGTGTCCTGTATGGTAAGGCCAAGGCCTTGGAAGCAATGGACCCAGTCTGGGGTGGTGGGGATATGGTCCTGTCTGTGACTTTTGGAAAGACCCAGTACAATCATATTCCTGCTCGGTTTGAAGCAGGCACACCGCCCATTGCAGAGGTCATCGGTTTGGGTGCGGCGATTGATTACATTACCCGTGTTGGCGTGGAGCACTTGGCCAACCACGCACGTTTTCTGATGTACTATGCCCAGGATGGTTTGGAAGAGATTCCCGGTGTACGCCTTATAGGGACATCGCCGGAAAAAACGGGTATTGTGTCCTTTGTTTTGGAAGAGGCCCACCCCCACGATATCGGCACCATCATGGACAGCCTGGGTGTGGCCATTCGCGCAGGGCACCATTGTGCCCAACCTGTGATGTAGCGGTTTGGTGTGGCGGCAACAGCCAGGGTCTCCTTTGGTTTGTATAACACTCAAGCGGATGTCGATCATCTCATTGCGGCGGTTCACAAGGTCAGGGAGATTTTTGCATGAATATAACGGACGAGCTGTATCAGCAGGTGATATTGGAGCATAACCGACATGCTCAAAATTACCATCCCATGGAAAACGCTACCCATACGGCAGAGGGATACAATCCCCTGTGTGTCGATCATTATCATGTGCATGTCAAACTTGATAACCAAGGTCTTATCGAAGATGTCGCTTTTGAAGGCGAAGGCTGCGCGATTTCAAAGGCCTCTTTATCTATCATGACCGATCTGCTCAAAGGCAAGACCTCTGATCAGGTGAGAGTTCTGTTTCGAGCCTTCCACAATCTGGTGACTGGCCAACCTTTATCCTCCGATTCAAAACAAACACTTGGCAAGCTTGCCGTATTTTCGGGTGTCTGCAAATTTCCTACACGGGTCAAATGTGCGACTCTTGGTTGGCATGCACTGCTGGGCGCATTGGACGAAGTCCAGGGCGCCTTGAGCATTGAGTAGTGCTGGCTTCTTGTGCTTGCTTGACGCCTTTGTTTCTTGCCCGGATTTTCTTTTCCCATCTGTTCAGACTTGTGTTATTATCACTGTTTAATTTGTGGGGTTCCGGTGGCCAAATCCCTGATTGGATCAAAGCATTGGGGAGGGGAACCCCAGTTGAAATCCCAGCCAGAGCACTAGATAGGAGTCAAAGATGAAACCATTTAAAAGGTGGAAAATGGCGGTTTTGTGTCTTGCATTCTTGGCAACCCGGTTATGGGCAGGCGTGTTTCCTGACCAAGTGAAAATACAAAAAAAGCCGGGTGTCAAGCCTCGCAATGTGGTCTTTATCCTGACCGATGACCATCGGTACGACGCCATGAGTTTTATGGGGCATCCCTTCATTCAAACGCCCAATCTGGACAAATTGGCCAATAATGGTGTGCATCTCAAGAACGCGTTTGTGACCACGTCACTCTGTTCACCCAGTCGGGCTTCGATTCTGACCGGACTCTATACCCACAAGCACAGAGTGATTGACAACAATCGCAAGGCGCCTCCGGAAATTCTCTTTTTTCCGCAATATCTGCAAAAGGCTGGCTATGATACGGCCTATATCGGTAAGTGGCACATGGGCGGCGAGACGGATGCACCACGTCCTGGTTTTGATCACTGGGTCAGTTTCCGTGGGCAAGGACATTATCTACCACCCAATCCGAATTACACACTCAATGTGGATGGCAAACGTGTCAAGCAGAAGGGGTACATTACGGATGAATTAACCGATTACGCGCTCACTTGGTTAAAGCAGAGAAAACCCTCAGAAAAACCATTCTTCATGTATCTATCTCACAAGGCTGTCCATGCAAATTTTACACCTGCAACACGTCACGAAGGACGTTACTCTGATTCGCCATGGCAGCGTCCGGCCAGTGAAGAACTGGACCCGGAGAAAGCCAAGAATCAACCACGTTGGCTACGTGACCAACGCAACAGTTGGCACGGCGTGGATTTCCCCTATCACAGTGAGTTGGATGTGGAGAAGTACTACAAACGTTATTGCGAAGCTTTTCTGGCTGTCGATGAGAGTATCGGACAGGTGGTGGATCAACTTAAAACCATGGGAATCTATGAAGATACCCTGATTATTTATATGGGTGACAATGGGTTTATGTTTGGCGAGCATGGATTGATCGACAAGCGTGTGGCGTATGAAGCTTCAATTCGAGTGCCCATGGTCATGCATTGCCCGGCTCTGTTTAAGCCGAATACTGTGGTTGAGGAGGTGGTCGCCAACATCGACATTGGCCCCACAGTGCTGACGGCTGCAGGATTGGAGATTCCCCCCCATATGGATGGTCGCAGTTTTATTGATCTGGCCCGTGGCAAAGCCTCGTCTTGGCGGGACTATTTTCTTTATGTGTACTACTGGGAAAAGAACTTTCCTCAATCCCCCACGGTGTTTGCCCTGCGCGGCGATCGCTACAAGTACATCACCTATTACGGCCTGTGGGATACGGATGAACTCTATGATCTGAAAACCGATCCAGAGGAGAGTGTCAATCTCATTCGTGATCCCAAATACAAAAAAAAGGTGCGTGAAATGGAGAATAAGCTCTATGCCATGCTGGGTGAAGAAGGGGGCATGTTCATTCCCTTGAATCAGCCACGGGGTGGCTCCTCCAATAAACGTTTCCGAGCACGAAACGGTGATCACGCGGCTGATTTTCCCACAGATTTTGTAGTGGATAAGCCGATTAACAAAAACGCTAACTAGTGCTTTGTCACACAAGATATGTAGGACTTACGAAACACATCACTCAGGTATAGACCATAAATCCATGCCCTCTGGACTAAAACGCCTTTTTTCGTGAAACAGCGGAGAAAGGCGTTTTGCGTTCTATGCTGTGACTTCTCAGCAAAATCCTTGCACGCAGGTGATTTCGGTTGTAAAATACCTGCTTTAGCCGATATTAATGATTGCGAGGTGTGAGGCAGTATGTTGGCACGATTGTATAGTGTGACGCTGGAAGGGATTGATGGGCGTATATGTGAGGTTGAGGTCGATGTGGCTCGCGGAGGTTTTGAGAAAACCATTGTGGTGGGGTTGCCGGATGCTGCAGTGAAGGAGAGTTCTGAGCGAGTCAAGAGTGCTGTGGTCAATTCGGGCTTTGCCTTTCCCAAGACTCAATCTGTGGTGAACCTGGCACCTGCAAATGTGCGCAAAGAGGGGCCTGGATTTGATTTGCCGATTGCGCTGGGTATGATTGCCGGGACTGGGGCATTAAAGGCAGAGTGCCTGAAAGATCGGCTGATTGTGGGAGAGTTGGCCCTGGATGGGCGTGTGCGTCCTGTGAATGGGGCGTTAAGCATGGCCATGGCTACCAGGGAGAGAGGTTTTACCGAGATTGTATTGCCGCAAGCCAACACCAAAGAAGCGGCTGTGGTGCAGGGACTGACCGTGTATGGGGTGGAGTCTCTGCGTGAAACCGTAGATTTTGTGGCGGGGCAGACAACGCTTGATCCCGTCCAGGTTGACCTGGACCTGCTTTTCTCAGTGGCCGGTCAATACACCCAAGACTTTTCTGATGTACGAGGCCAGGAAGCTGCCAAGAGGGCCCTGACTGTGGCTGCGGCAGGTGGTCACAATATTATCATGATTGGTCCGCCAGGATCAGGTAAGACCATGTTGGCCCAAAGACTGGCTACGGTTTTGCCACCCTTGTCACTGGCGGAGTCGTTGGAGACTACGCGCATCTATTCGTCCATGGGGCTGCTCGACCCGGCGACAAGTCTTATGGCTACGCGACCATTTCGCACACCACATCATTCTTCCAGCGGGCCGGCTCTGGTGGGCGGTGGGCCCAATGCTAGGCCAGGGGAATTGTCTCTGGCTCACCATGGGATTTTGTTCTTAGATGAGTTTGCAGAATTCCCACGTCAAGTGCTTGAAATGATTCGCCAACCCCTGGAAGATGGGGTTGTAACTGTGGCCAGGGCCAAGCGTACTATGACATATCCGGCTCAGTTCATGTGTGTTGCTTCTCTGAATCCGTGCCCCTGTGGGTATTTAGGGACTGATACCAAACGCTGTCGATGTACGCCCAGTCAAATTGAGCGATATATGTCCAAGGTGTCTGGTCCACTGATGGACCGTATGGACATTCATATTGAAGTACCCGCCATGGATTTTTCCAAGCTGCGGGCCAAAAAGGCGGTTGATTTGGGGTCTGAAAAGATTCGTGAGCATGTGCTCAAGGCGCGTCAGGTTCAGCAGTCTCGGTTTTCTGAGGTCGTAGCAAGACGCAATGCTGTGATGAGCCATCGACAGGTCGAGCAGTTCTGTGAGTTGGATGAGCAGGGGGAAATGTTCCTGAAAAATGCCATGATTCAGTTTGGGCTGTCGGCGCGTGCCCATGACAAGATCTGTAAAGTGGCACGGACTATTGCCGATCTTGAAGGGGTCCAGACCATTTTGTCAGATCATGTGGCCGAGGCCATCAGTTATAGGCGTTTGGACCGCAGATTATGAGGTGGAAAAATTAAAATTAAGTTAGAGACTATTTTGTTGACTGGATCTATGACTTAGGGATAATCCCATCAGCATGTTTTTCATCGTTTAACTTAAGGATTTTGCCATGAATGTCTCAATTCAAGATACTTGTACGGCGTGCGGACTGTGTTGCGATACGTGCCCTGATGTGTTCAGAATGGGGGATGATATTGCAGAGGTGATACCCATTCACGAGGTGACTGGTGAGCTTCTGTCAAAGGTAGAGCAGGCGGCTGAAGAGTGTCCTGTCGCTGCCATTCTTCTGGATGACTAGTTCTCAACTGTTTTGAGTGCATTCTCATTGGAGAGAGATTCAGTCTGAATGAAGCAATGTATCAACCTCCACGCCCCCACATCAATCCAGTCTTCTCTTGAGGGCTCACTCAATTAACTTTGCATAGGTTTTTTGAGTGAGCCTAAGCTTGTTTTAAAGTCCTGATTTTTGAAAGCCAAATAGGATCTACTATTTGTTGGGATCTGATAATTCCTGGCTTCTGGTGTAGGCTCGTTTGAGCGAAGTTTGAACGAGTGAGCCGAAACCGCCCTCATTGAATCCATTAAGTGCAGCCTCTGTGGTGCCGCCCGGAGTGGCGACTTTTCTGGTGAGATCAGAGGGTGTTTTCCCCTGGCTGTTTGCTTCAGCTGCGAGGAGGCAGGCGCCTTTGGCTGTTTGAAGGACCAGGGTTCTGGCCATAGCCTGTGTGAGGCCTAAAGCGACTCCCGCTTCGATCATTTTTTCCATGAGCAGATAATAATAGGCTGGTCCTGAACCGCTCACTGCTGTGACTGCATCAATCAGGGTTTCACTGTCTACGATTACGGCTTGCCCGACACAGGCAAAGAGTTGCTGTATGGCCTGGACTTGAGGTTGAGCCTTAGCATTGGCGTATAAGGCACTCGCTCCCTGATTGATCAATGCTGGTGTGTTGGGCATGACGCGTACCACGGGGACATCCCCAAGTACTGCTGTGATGTCCTGCAACCGTTTGCCCGCAATAATTGACACCGTTACCGCGTGAGTCTTGACATGGCCTTGTATGCTTTCCAGGGCTTCTGTGAGCACAAAGGGTTTGATGCTCAAGACCAATATATCCGATTGAGCTGCGACCTCTGCATTGTTGGCTGATGTCGAGACATTGTACAGCGAAGCCAATTGCGCCAGTCTTTCCAGTCGAATGTCACTAACATGCACATCCTTGGGCTCATATAGCCCAGCACTGATAATGCCCTGCAAGATGGCTTCAGCCATATTGCCAGCCCCAATAAATCCGATTGTAGCCATATATTTAGTGCTTGGTTATTTGTCGTTCGTTATTTGTTGTTGCCACAGGCCAACTTCTGTATCTGTCTTACGAGCAGCCCATGGAATTTCCACAGTTGAAGCACTTATAGCATGTGCCGTTTCTCACGGTGATGGAACCACAGACATCACAGGCCGGGGCGTCATCTTGGAAGTGTTGGAACTGGGCATTGAATTCCTGGATGACCTTGGCACTCTTGTCCCCATCATCTGAGACTGCCGCTGTGACCATGGCCATAGTTCTGTCTGCCAAGGCCGTTACACGTGGGCTTGTGGCTGAAGTCTTTGAGGTGTTGTTTTTGCCTTTGATGGACTTGACCTCAGCAAGTTTTTTGGTCAGGCCTTTGGTTTTTTCCACCAGTTCTTTGGCCGTGGCATTATTCTTACTGCTCTCTTTCTTGCTGGAAGGAGAGCCTGCCCGGTTAGGCAGATTCTTGTCTGCATAGCCGGGAATGAACTGGCAGCCGAGCCAGCAGAAAATATAATCTATCACACTCTTGGCAAAGGGAATTTCCCGGTTGGACGTCATGCCTGCTGGTTCGAATCGGGCATGGCGGAACTTATCCACCAGTGTGATCAGCGGTACCCCATACTGCAAGGCCATGGACGTACAGGTTCCTATGACGTCCATTAGACCACCTACGGTGCTGCCTTCCTTGGCCATGGTGATGAATAGTTCACCAGGTTGACCATCCTCGTATAACCCCACCGTTAGATAGCCTTCATGTCCTGCCACAGAGAACTTGTGCGTAATGCTTTGCCGTGTCTCTGCGAGTCTTTTTCTAAACGGTTTTGCTGCGGCTGCTTTGATTTCAGCAGCTTTGGCGGATTTTTGTTTATGTTTGTCTGTGGAGACTGGCTGCAATCGCTTTGAGCCATCCCGATAAATGGCCACGGCTTTGAGACCTAACTTCCAGCCTTCCATATAGGCAGAGCTAATATCTTCGGTCGAGCAGTCCTTGGGCATGTTGATCGTCTTGCTGAGAGCTCCAGATATAAAGGGTTGGACCGCAGCCATCATTTTGAGATGCGCTATGTAATGAATGCTGCGTTTGCCGTTCTTGGGCTTGAATGCACAGTCAAAGATCTCAACATGTTCTTTGTTTAAGACGTCGCACCCTTCAATGGTCTCCTGCTCGTCAATATAATCAGCAATGGTCTTGATCTCGTCAATGTCATAGCCCAAATGCTCCAAAGCCATGGGCACTGTTCTGTTGACAAGTTTTAGCATGCCGCCGCCCGCCAGGAGTTTGTATTTGACCAAGGCAATGTCTGGCTCTATGCCTGTGGTGTCGCAGTCCATGAGAAAGCCGATAGTGCCAGTGGGGGCCAATACTGTGACTTGTGAATTTCGGTATCCATGTTTGGTGCCTGCGTCCAAGGCTTCATCCCAGGCGTCCTTTGCTGCATTGCTTAGGTAGTCAGGGCACAGGGTCTCTGTGAACTCGTGAGCATGCTTTCTGTGCCGATTAATGACCTTGAGCATGGAATCTGTGCTTTTCGAAAATCCCGCAAATGTTCCCTTGAGGGCCGCCATTTCAGCACTGACTGTATAGGCTGTGCCTGTCATAATTGCTGAGATTGAGCCGGCAATAGAACGGGCCTGATCTGAATCGTACGCCAAAGCTTGACTCATAACAAGTGAGCCAAGATTGGCATAGCCCAGACCTAGCGGCCTGAATAAGTGGCTGTTCACGGCAATCTTTTCGTCTGGGTAACTGCCGTTATCTACCAAAATATCCTGGGCAATGATGAACAGGCGAATAGCCCGTTTGAAAGCATCAATGTCAAAAGATCCCTCTTCCTTGCGGAATTTCATGAGGTTTAAAGACGCTAAGTTGCAGGCTGAGTCATCCAGAAACATGTACTCGCTACAGGGATTTGATGCATTAATCGGGCCCGATTCAGGGCAGGTGTGCCAGTGGTTAATCGTGGAGTGATATTGCAGCCCCGGATCACCACATATGTGAGTACCTTCAGAGATAAGGTTCATGAGTTCACGAGCTGAGTATTCTTCGGCCTGTTCACCTGTGGTGACAGAGATAGTGGTCCATTTGCCGTCTTTTTCTACGGCCTGCATAAATTCGTCAGTCACTCGCACTGACAGGTTGGCGTTTTGGAACATCACACTGTTATAGGCTTCGTTATTGTGATCACCACAATAGCCTGCATCAATCAATGTCCAAGCCTTCTTTTCTTCTTCAGTTTTGCAGGTGATAAAGTCTTTGATATCAGGATGGTCAATGCGCAAAGATTGCATCTTGGCAGCACGACGTGTTTTGCCACCGGATTTGATCACGGCAGCGATTTGATCGTACACACGCATGAAGCTCAAGGGGCCAGAAGGTCTTCCGCCGCCTGATAATTTTTCCCGGCTGCTTCGCAACGTAGACAGGTCAGTGCCCGTGCCTGAACCGTGCTTAAAGAGCATGGCTTCACTGGTCGCCAAACGCATGATGTCATCCATGGAGTCCTTGACTGACTGGATGAAACATGCAGACCCTTGCGGGAATTCGTAGCTGTTCTCACACGGGACGGCATTGTCAACTTCATCGTCCCAGTGATAGTTGTGTTTGCTGCCAGCCACACCATACACATCGTAGAGACCGACATTAAACCATACGGGTGAATTAAACGCGCCGTATTGGTTAATACAAAGCCAGCACAGTTCTGCGTAGTAAACGTCTGCCTGTGCTTGAGACGTAAAATAGCCATCCTTCAGGCCACGGTCTGCCAGACTGCGACAAACACGGTGAATAAGTTGCTTGGCGGAGTGCTCACGTTGGCCTGTTTCCATGTCACCGTAAAAATACTTGCTGGAAACCACCTTTGTGGCTAATTGACTCCATGAAGCAGGAACCTCAATATTGTCTTGCTCAAAAATTGCCTGACCATCATCCCCTGTGATTTTGGCTGCACGGGTTTCCCACTCCAATTGTTCAAAGGGGTGTATACCCTCTGTGGAGAAAAAATGTTCGATTTCAAGACCTTGTTGATCGTCCATTTTTTTGTTCTTCTTTTTGTTCGATTTCTCAGACTCAAATGGATTCTGTGGGTCAAATCTATAGGCCATGCCAAATGCCTCCGTGCAAAATGAAAAACACTAAATATGGTGGTGTTTTTCGTGGTAAGTAACTAGATATTGCTTAAGACCTAAAATGTAGGTTCCGGAAGATTAATGATTATCCGGGGCAATGTAAAGATCAAAAACAGGAAAAATATACTCGAACAGAGGGTGTGTTTTGCTTAACCCTTGCAATTACTCAATCTATGATCTAAGCCCTTTTTAAAAAAAAAAGCGTGACAGAAAAATTGGGGTAAGTCTTTTGAGGTTTATTGTGAAGAAGCCTATAAATCTTGATTTTTCGAGTGTTTTTTTTGATGCGGGGTTTTCATATGACGGTGACTGTTGTAGATAACATGGGTAATTTAGATATCATGACATTGTCGCGATTTGAGCGCATAAAAAAAGGAGACGAGGGCATAGGTTCGTGAATTAATTGTAGGCCCGTCTCCTTGTTGCGTAGTGCCGTTTTGCACAATACCGCGGGTAGTGCATGAGACTCACTGATCTCTTTTTGCATTCGCAACACCCATAGTATAGTAAACGACGCTGGTTGGGTCAAGAGATTCGAGCAATTTCACAGATTATTTATGCAGTGGATACACGTACCCATGAAGTCTTGCATCTGTTCCCACTGCTTTAATGTTTGAGTGGTGTAAAAATAGGGGTTTGGTAAGGTTTTGGATGGGGACCGTTAGAGATGAGGAACCCTGCTTACCCAATATTTTTCCACAGATATAGACAAAGATTTCTTGGGCCAATCGCTTTTGCATGAAGCTGGCTAATATCTGTGGTCCACCTTCTACAAGCAGTTGCTGAATTCCTTGTTCTGATAGGTGAGTCAAAAGGCTCTTAAGATTGCAGGTGTGGTTGTCCAAAGCCAGGAATTTAACGTTTTGACCCTGTAACGTGTCGAGTTTTTTGGGTAATTGATCGCAGGTTTGTTTTTGAGTGACGACCAATAAAGGGTGCTTTGCAGCTGTTTTGACAAGTTGGCAGTGCTCAGGGATACGTAATTGGTTATCCAACACAATACGCATTGGATTGTGGCCCTTGTGGGGACGTGGTGTAAGCAGGGGATCGTCGGAGATCACAGTATTTATACCTACCAATATGGCTTGCGTACGCAGCCTTAATTTGTGAACCTCTCGTCTGCTCATGTCGCAAGAAATCCACGGTGAATCAGACTGCCCAGGCGCGTAGGCGAGTTGTGCGTCAATGCTCTGAGCCCACTTTAGGATTACCCAAGTTTGTCCGGTTTCGGCAAAATGAAAGAACGGTGCGTTAAGAATACGAGCCTCTTTCTCACATACCCCTGTAATGACGCGAATACCAGCTTGTTCAAGTTGGGCACGCCCCTGGCCAGACACGGCTTTGAATGGATCCACACAGGCCATCACGACCGTGCTTACTCCCGCTTCAATCAAGGCCTTCGTACATGGTCCTGTTTTGCCCTGGTGGCAGCAGGGCTCGAGAGTGACATAGGCAGTGGCCCCCTTGGGGTCCATTCGCAGGCTTTTTTGGCAATCCATCAGCGCATTAATCTCAGCATGGGCTTCTCCGTATTTTTTGTGATATCCCTTGCCGATGATTTGCCCTCCCTTTTCAATGATGCATCCCACTGCGGGATTGGGCTCTACTGAACCAATACCCCGGCGTGCCTGATTGAGGGCCATGGTCATCATCTTCTCTTCGTAAGTTTTCATAGGTCGCCTTAGAATAGATGTCCAGGTTTCGGTTCGGTGGGTTCTGATGTGTGTGTAAGCAACGCAAGAAAAACCTCTTCAGTGAGCACTGGCACGCCCAGAGCCTGGGCCTTGGCCAATTTGCTGCCAGCGTTGTCTCCAGTTACCACAAAGTCTGTCTTCTTGCTCACAGAGCTGGCTGCCTTGCCCCCGGCCTTGAGAATGGCGTTTTTAATAGACTGACGTGAAAAGTGAGTGAGCGTTCCAGTTACCACAACGGTTTTGCCTGCCAGGGAAGAATTGACGGATGCCGCAGACTCGGACGCTTTCATGTTCAGCCCCGCAGCCATGAGACGTTCGATCCATTGTCGCTTCTGAGGACGGGAGAGTTCCTCCACAATTGATTTTGCCATGACCGGGCCAATGCCATTGATCTTTGGTTTCTCACTCTTTCGGCCAGGCTTACGTTCAAGAAAGGTATCAAGATTGGCGGTAAGCAATGCGCCCATCGATTTGAAATGATTGGCCAGAATCGTGGCTGTTTCCTGGCCCACATGGGGGATGGTCAGTGCCTTGATGAAACGCGATAGATCGCGGTTCTTGGAGTCTGCAATGGAGGCGATCAAGTTTACGGCAGAGGTTTCGCCTTGCCTTTCAATGGCAGCCACATCTTCCATGTGTAATGAGTATAAATCTGCTGGACTTTGGATGAGTTTTGCTTCGAGCAGTTGATCCACCACTTTTTCGCCCAGTCCCTCAATATCCATACACCCTCGAGAGGCAAAGAAGATGATGGCCTCACGTGCCACGGCAGGACAGGCCGAGTTGGAACATCTGTAGGCAACTTCCCCCTTGCGTCGAATAGCCGTCGCTTGGCAAATCGGGCAGGCCGTGGGCAGGGCAAACGGTCTTGACGACGGGGTACGTTTTGAGAGCACCACCTTGACCACCTGGGGAATGATTTCGCCAGCCTTTTCCACGATTACCGCATCACCGAGACGTACGTCTAAGCGTTGAAGCTCGTCGAAATTGTGCAGGCTGGCTCGTTTGACAGCTGTCCCAGCCAGGGCCACGGGTGTCAGATTGGCCACAGGTGTCAGAATGCCGGACTTTCCGACCTGCACATCTATGGACTCGACCCGCGTTTCCGCCTGTTCTGCTGGAAATTTGTAGGCCATGCACCACCGGGGTGCCCGTCCTGTAACCCCCAGCAATGTTTGCTGGGCCAGAGAATCCACCTTAATGACTAGTCCGTCAATTTGATAATTCAGGTCCTTACGTTGGTCCTGCCACAAATCACACAGAGCCAGTGCTTTATCCAGGTCCTCGACGGGACGCGCATGTTCATTGACAGGCAGCCCCAGTGTTCTAAGCCGAGTCAAGACTGACCAGTGCGTGTTTTCAAATACCGGTGTCTTGGGATCTTGTCCCACAGCATAGGCAAAAAATGCCAACTTGCGTGAGGCTGTGATACGGGCATCCAAAAGTTTTAATGAACCAGCGGCTGCATTGCGTGGATTTGCAAACAGTGGTTCACCCGCTTCTTGCCGAAGGGCATTAAGCCGAAAAAACGCCGATTTGCTCATGTAGATTTCACCGCGTACATCTACCGATACCGGATTTTGGAGTGTAAGAGGAATACTCTTGATGGTACGTACATTGGCAGTTACATCATCGCCTTGACGTCCATTGCCCCGTGTCGCAGCCCCGACCAGCATGCCATCTTCATACTGTAGATTAATGGCCAGACCATCGATCTTAGGTTCCACCACATAGGTCGCATGTTCCTCACCCAATAGTTTTTGAACGCGTACCTCAAAGGCCTTGAGTTCTTCCGCACTGTACGTATTATCAATACTCAGCATGGGTACCGCATGATCTATTGTGGCGAAGCCGTTCACTGGCTGCTCTGACACACGCTGAGTCGGCGAATCAGGGTCTACCCATGTCGGGTGTGTTTGCTCAATCTTCTTAAGCTCTGAGAACAACGCATCATATGCCCCGTCTGTGATCTCTGGCTGATTCAGCACATAGTACAAATGGTCGTGCTGCCGGATCTCTCGACGTAAAACCCGCATTCGTGTATGTAAGTTTGATACCATGATGGATGACAGTTATATCGAATTGTCCCAGATTTGCAAGAGAATGGCAGGGCAGGAAGGCCAAAACCCCGGCCAAACAATACGATTTTTTTTGCACACGCCCCTTGACAGACCCCATAATTTTGCGTAATTTAACCGACTTGCACTGGGGAATAGTGTAATGGCAGCACCACGGTTTCTGGATCCGTTAGTCGGGGTTCGAGTCCCTGTTCCCCAGTTCTTTTTTTATCCCCCCAAAAAATTGATGCAAAGCATCAATTTCAGTTCATCTCTTCCCTATGAAGTTTTATGCTTTTTAGATGCGAATGGTAAAAGTTATTCGCTTAAGCCCTTGGCCTATACTCTCATTTCTGTGTGACGCAGGTTAGTGAGGTGAGGGTTCTTAGAAAGAGGCTATTGCCAGCAACTGCGGGGGTGGCATGGCTCTTTTCTCCCAGGGGATTTATGACCAGTGGTTGGTAGGTGTCGCCGGCTTTTACCACAAAAACATTCCCTTTGGTACTGATGCAATAGATGTGCTCACCCATGGCAATGGGTGAACCGTAAAATCTACTTTTCAAGGATTCTGACCAGAGCGGAGTGGCAGTTTGTGTGTTCCAGCATGATAGAGTGCCCGAGTCGTGGAAGGCATAAACTGCCGATTTTCTAATGCGAGCATGGTGGGGGTGTAGGGGATGAGTCTGTTTGTCACACGATGCAGAAGTTTGGGTTGGGTTGTGGCACTGCCCGCCTGTACAAAAACCAGGGCTTTGCCCCCGCCTCCAGACCCACAGGAGGCCATGAGGCAGTTGCCTGCGATGACAGGTGAGCCGATGGTACGGTCTTCAAAGATATCTGACAGTTCCCATATGATGTGTCCATTGGCTGGCGATATGGCGGTCATGCCATGGGCCTGGCTGGTGAAGATGAGTTGGTCCTGTCCTGAAGGGTCTGTGTACAGGCAGGGTGTCACATAGGAAGGGGATCGGTTTTGGCGTGGGCGTTTCCAGCGGACGTGCCCATTTTGGCGATCCACTGCAAGCCAGCGGCTTTTCAGGGTTGTGTTCTTTTCGTACTGTTCTTGCGAGAAGATGATCAAGTCGCCATAGACGATGGGGGAAACGCAGATGCCATGTCTCGCGTTAATAGGTCCGTAGTTCGTGGACCATTTTTTATGGCCATTGTGTCCCAGGGCCGAAAGCAACAGCTCATTGCCGGAGGGCCCAAAGACATAAAGACCAGTTTTGTCAACAGCGGGCGTAGAAGACGCGTAGTTGTTGAGTCCATTTAGTTTACTTTTGGCCAGGGGATACGGTGTTTCCCAGAGAACATCTCCTGTGGCCATATCCAGGGCCGCAACCACACCCATCAAGGGGTCTTTAACGCAATAAGTGACATAGACTTGGTTGTTCCAGATAACCGGTGAGGCATGCCCCTCGCCACGTAAAACTGTTTTCCAGGCTACAGAGTTGGCGTTCCATCGTACAGGGGTAGATGTTGACTCTGCGACAACTTGACCATTTGGACCACGAAAGCGGCTCCAACTGGATTGGTTTATGTCTGATTGCGGCATGTGATCTTTCGGGTTGCCGAGACTGGTCGAGTAGGGAAGCAGTCCAATCAGAATCGACAAAAGTGTGGCACTGACCATTGTCTTGCCCATAGCGAATGTCCTCTATTGGTTCAATTGGCCCATTTAAGTTTTAGCAAAAGAGTTTATGTGTTAGACGCCAAGTCACCAAACAGGGTCAGGGGGCTTACTCTATTGATAGTCACTTCGGCAAAGTGGCCAGCGAGTGTTTCGGGGCCGTTGAATACGACGATCCAGTCGGTGGCTGTACGTCCTATTAGTTGTGGGAGATTGTTGTGTTCAGCGGCATTGACATGGGGCTTTTTACTGAGGCCTTCCACGAGAACCTTCACGGTTTTGCCCATAAACGTTTGACACAAATTGGCACTGACGCTTTCCTGTACTGCCAGAAGATCTAGATTGCGCTGTTGCTTGATGGCATCGGAGACATTGTCTTCAAGTCGATTGTCAGAAGTAGTACCTGGCCTGGGCGAATACTTGAATACAAAGCAATTCTTGTACTGAGCTTGACGTACGAGTTCTGCGGTTTTCTGAAAATCTTCATTCGTTTCCCCAGGGAACCCCACGATAAAGTCTCCAGCCACAGCGATATCCGGCACAATGGCTCTGGCATGCTTGAGTAAATCAAGGTATTGTTCCGCTGTGTAGCGGCGATTCATGGCCTTGAGCATCCCGTCTGATCCGCTCTGTGCAGGCATGTGAAGATAGTTGCACACTTTGGGCAGGTCTGCCATGGCCTGCATGATTCGGTCAAAGTTATCTTCAATGGGATAATTTGTGACAAAGCGAATCCATTCAATGCCGTTCACCTCACTAACCAGGACCAGCAGGTCTGCCAGATCATAGGTCTTTCCTGCATCCTCATAGGCATACGCATTAACGGTTTGCCCCAGAAGGGTGATCTGTTTGACGCCAGCCTGAGCCAGCTTTTCGATCTGTTCCACAATCGCTTGGGGCGGTCGTGATATCTCGGGGCCACGTACATACGGCACAATACAATAGGTGCAGAAATTATTGCAGCCGCGCATGATACGCACAAAGGCCTGGCCTGGAATCTGCTTGTCGTCACTGTCGTGTTTGGACTCAAAGGCCTCCAGGTCCGGATTGTCCGGGGCCTGCTGGCGGATCTCGTTTGAGATATCCAGCTGTTTGCCTTGATCATGCATGACTGCTTCAAGCAGACTCACAATATGCGGGATCTGCCCTGGTCCGACCACCAGGTTCACGGCTTCGTGTTCCAGGAGTTCTTTACCCAGACGCTGGGCCATACACCCCATAATCCCCACCACTAAATGCGGTTTAGACTTTTTGAGGTGCTTCATATGTCCCAGATTGGCAATTACTCGATCCTCAGCATGCTGACGCACTGAACAGGTATTAAAAAGAACCAGATCAGCCTCTTTGAGCGATTCTGTTATGTCAAAGCCCGCCTCTTTCAGAGCCGACTTCACCAGGGCCGTATCCAGCTTATTCATTTGACAGCCAAAACTTTTGATATGTACCAGTCGTGTCTTCATAGGCGAGGAGCATACTGGAAATCTTCAGATTTATCAAGATGGTTTCGTGTTTCAGTGTTGAGTGAACCGGCAAGATATTACTATGGTTCGAAACCGAGTCCGCAGTTCAGGTGATGTGTGAGTTTTCTTGCGATTGGGGTGGTTTGACCAGGAAAACCAGTATGGCCAGGCCAATGGTGCCCATAAGACTACAGCTGTAGAACATGTTGCCGTAGCCAAAACGGGCGGCGATGATGTTGCCGAGGGGGCAGTCGATGACATAGCTTTCAAAATGCATTCTTATTGTCTCACCTCTGCGGGGACGACGCAAAAGATATAGATCAATGGCTCTGAACCCGTGTTCTGGACATTATGCAGCGTGTGCGGGGGAATGTATGCAACCTTGCCCTGGCTCACCAGCATGGGATCTTGATCTCTCAATAGCACTTGCCCTTGTCCGGAAAGAATGACGAGCATTTCTTCACGTGCTTCGGTGCTGTGTTCGTGACAATCATGGCTGGGTTCCAGGTACACTCGCCCGGCCTTCATGCCGTGGGTCTGGGTCTTATCGTCCAAAAGACGTTGGTATTCTTTTTTTCCGTTGAGTTCAACGGTGAAAGCTGTTTTTTTGCTCATCAGGATCTCCTTGATGCTAAAGTTTTAGAACCTTAATTTATATGGGAGATTGAGTTTTAAGTCAAGTTTAAACAAGCTTTAGCGGGAAAAGATGAGAGTCGTGATAACCGCGTTGACAGGGGGCTATGAGAGTGTGTATAGTCTCCAAAAAGACCTCGAAGGTATGAAAGGAACATGATGAAACAAACACTCATTCAGTTATTGGTAGCAGGCCTTGGCGGCTTTTTGGGTGCTGCGAGCCGACATGCGGTTGGGCTTTGGATGGGTGTAATCACATCATCTCATTGGTTTCCTGGGGCGACTTTGGTCGTCAATGTGTTGGGGTGTCTGTTAATTGGTGCATTGGGTCGAATGACCGGGCTCACAGGATATTGGCGATTGTTTGTAATTACGGGCGTACTTGGGGGCGTGACGACCTTCTCTTCATTTGGTTTTCAAAGTCTTGAATTGATGAGAGATAGAAACGTTTGGTTTGCTGTGTTGAACGTGGCGCTGCATTTGGTGCTGGGCCTGGGGGCTGTGTGGATTGGTTACTGGTTTATGGGAACCAGGTTGGTTCAACGCTGAAGATAGTCAATTTCACCTCTCAACTTCGACCTTTTTTGCCGGAGATCGTCGAAGATATTGACGGTCCATAAGAAGATGGATTTTGTCTTGCCATGCTTGAGGAATGGCTTTGTTGAGGATTCTTTTAGTTTGAGTCGGATTGGTGCGCTGCGTGGTATGCGTGATGATTATATGTTCGTTGTTGAGTTTGTCCAACTGCCTGACAAAATCTGAAATATGCATGTGGTTGCCTGCTTCGGCCCGATCCTTGTGGTCGTCTTCGTAGAACGTACATTCAGTGATCAGGACCTTGCTGTTTGTCACATACTCCAAGTCCTCGAATGTCATGGGGCCAGTGTCACCCAGGTAGGTGACCAAAGGTAGATCAAGATGGATTTCAATGGCAACGCCCTGTCTTTTGAGGTCGACAATTTGTGGACCGGTCAACCTTCTGAACTCAGGCTTAAGCTTTTTTCGTTTTTCCAGAAGGGTGAAGCCCAGGGAACCATGGCAATGGGGTGTAGAAAAGACGCGAGCAAATAAATTGGGTTTGACGGCATATTCATCGCCCGCTTCCACGCCAATGAGATTCACAGGAATCCGATTGCCATCAAGACGTTCCCATCCTTCTATAATTTGTTCTATTGGGGAAACTAGATTCTTGGGGGCCAGTACTGTACCAGGTGCCTGCCCATCGAATTTACGATGTGACAGATAATAGGCAATGCCCGCTGCATGATCCATATGGCCATGCGACAAGAGCACGTGGTTGATGGAAATGAATTGGTCTGGTGCTTTGCCGATATCAAAACAGCAGTCCAGTTGCGGTACAGCGACCACAGATTCTTCGCCGGCTACAGAATAGCCTGTGACATCGAAGTACTTTAGAGGTATTTTGGCTAACCGATGACTTGCCATATGTCAAGAATCCCTGAATTCTTACTGGTTGGTTAAAATAAGCATTTTATGATAGAGGCGTACGGGCTCTATGTCAAACGCTTTCTCTGGGATTCTCTGGTTCTAATAACTGGTTTGAGTTGAGGTTAAGATTTACTTTTTGCGAGGACGCGTTGTTGGCGTTCTTTGAATTGTTGTTTTAGGAAGACTGACGTATGGTTGGCAACCTTCTTGCTCATGCCTGCACATTCTTTCAGGCCGATATTGATTGATTTGACCAATTTCTCGGGTTTAAAGGTCGCGTCCCTTTTTATCTTATCTGCAAAAGAAAATCCGCTTCCCTCTTGAGTTGGCGGTGTCAGAAAGTAAACTGCGCTTACAAAACCGGCTGCGTAAATCATGAGTAAAAAGACAAACTTTGCACGCCATCCCATGTAGTTTCTCCGAATTGAGACGATAAAAGTAATTCGCTGTAGCCCCCCCAGTCGATGTGTCTGACTGTTGCTAGTAAAAAAATACGAAATAAATTAAAGTCTGCAAATAAAGAAATGGCTTATTACGCAATGAAAAAGTCTTTAAATAAGAAAAAGATTCTTAAGCGAGGGTCTTGGTTTTTGAGAATGTCGGCAATTGATTCAGAGTCTGGATCAGTTTATCGCAGACCAGGGCTACGTCTGATTCAGAGAGATTGTTATAAAATGGCAAGGCAAGAGTTCTCTGGCTTACGGATTCTGTGACAGGAAAATCGCCTTCTTGGTAGCCACATTGGTCTTTGATGAACGGTTGGAGATGCAGGGGGGCAAAATAATTGCTGACTTGAATTCCCTGTTCGTTGAGGTGCTTTAAGAGGACGTCTCGATCTGTTAAAGAATATCCTTTCTCCAGTTGTACAACAAAGACAAACCAACTCATTAGGCTGTTTTTTTGTGCTTTTGGAACGATCAGACGTGTTTCTTGGCTTAGTCGCTCTTGATACCAGGTCGCGACCTGAGTTCGTTTTTCAATGAATTCGTCCAGCCTTGAGAGTTGGGCCAAGCCCAGGGCACAGTTGATGTCACTTAGGCGGTAGTTGTAGCCCAAGCGTTCATGGCTCAGCCACGTGCCTTTGGCGCTGCGTCCCTGGTTGCGGAGTGATACACATAAATCAGCCCAGTCATCACGGTCCGTGACAATCATACCACCTTCACCGGTGGTTATCTGCTTATTGGGATAAAAAGCAAACACACCCATATCTCCGAAAGTCCCTGATTTTTGGCCATTGTGTTTTGAGCCAAGTGCTTCGCAAGAGTCCTCAATCACCATAAGATGGTTTTCTCTGGCAAATTCGGTGAGTGTGTCCATGCCAGCAGGATTGCCAAACACTTCGACCGGTAATATGGCTTTCGTGTTGGTATTGATCCAGGCACGGACAGCATTGACATCCAAATTTAGGGTGTCTGGGTTGATGTCTGCAAATACCGGACGTGCGCCCGTCATCATGATACTGGTGGCAGTGGCTATAAATGTAAAAGGCGTAGTTATGACCTCGTCTCCTGGGCCAATCCCCATAGCGCTTAAGCATAGGAACAGTGCGCTGGTGCCGCTGTTAACGGCGACAGCTCTTTTTGTGCCGATTCTGTCACAGAATGCCTGTTCAAATGCAGGTAATTTCGGACCTAAAGACAAGTTGGGGCTACTCAGAACGTCGCAGACGGCGTCAATTTCCAGTTGTGTGATATCGGGTCTTGACAGAGGTATTTTCATGACTCCACTCCATAGGTTTCTTTTCTGCGACTAGCTATACGTGATGTTTTCATCGGTCGTTTCAGGGAGTGTCTACAGTATGCCCCCAAGATTCATTGAGAGATTTATAGGCCAGAATCCAAGCATAATCCTCCTTTGTACCCCAAAAATGGCAAGTTTGATTAATGCGTCAGAGCAGACGGCCGAAAAGACAGGCGAAGACAAAATTCGCAAGAGGAAATTATTATGGCTAAAGGCAAAAAAGTTCTAACCACTGGCGATGTGGCAAAGATATGTAATGTGGCCCCGAGAACCGTGTCAAAATGGTTTGACAGTGGCCAACTGAAGGGGTATCGAATTCCGGGTAGTAAAGATCGAAGAATTCCCGTTGACGAGTTGATCCATTTTATGCGGCTCCATCAGATGCCCACTGATGCCCTGGTTTCGGGTTTGTCCCGTGTTTTGATCCTGGATAGTGATGTGAACGCTGGACAGGCCATGGCTCAAAACTTGAATGAAATCATGCCGTTGGAAGTTCAAGTCGTTGAAACCAGTTTCGAAGCGGGAATTGTCACCCAGAGGTTTTGCCCCCATATTATGATTGTCAATCTACATGCAAAGGGTGTGGATGCTTCCAAAATATGTCAGGTTATTCGATCACTAGAAGAATTTGAATCTATGAAAATGGTGGCTATGGCAGGGCATTTGTCGGAGTCTGAGTGTACGGCTCTACTCCAAAAGGGATTTGATGACTATATTTTAAATCCTGCAGATATGGTTCAAGTCTCACAGAAGCTCCAAGCCGCCGTTTCTCTCGTTTACTAGGGCGAAAATGATAGCCTGGGCGGTTTCGGTGTATTGGGATAAAAATAAAGCCAGACCCGTATAAATACTGAATCTGGCTTCGGAGGAGGGTGATGAAAAGCTTATTAAAACGTTCTGACTGTTTAACCCTCTTTTTAATGACTACTCTGTTACATATTATCGAAAAAACAACTCCCTTTTCTTTAACGAAAAATGTGACATTCTGTCAATAAGTTTGATATTTTTCTGGGTAGAGTGACATTTATCGGATTGTCGCCATGTCGCTTTTCCTCTAATCATTGGTCTTAACCCTATTCAGGGTGTCTCGAGTTTATTCTTGCTTCGTGTCTCCGCTTCCCATATTTTAACACACTACAGGTTACACAAGGAGTGTTAAGACAATGAACAAGAAACGGACCATAATGGATCTGCTCAAGGCCAAGCAAGACGGTCAAAAAATAGTGGCTGTGAGTTGTTACGACTACACGACGGCTCAATTGGTGTCTCAGGCTGATGTCGATGTGATACTGGTAGGGGATTCTGCTGCCCAAATCGTGCTTGGGCACGACACTACCCTACCTGCAACCATGGATTTTATGGTTTTAATGACCCAGGCTGTTCGCAAGGGCGCACCTCTGGCTTGTCTGGTGGCTGATATGCCATTTTTGTCTTATCAGTTGGGCGAGGCTGAAGCCATTCGTAATGCAGGGCGCTTTGTGGTGGAAGCAGGGGCCCAGGTGGTCAAGTTTGAGGTCACGTCTTCGTACGAGTCTGTGGTTCGAGCCGTCAGCGATGCGGGCATCCCTGTGATGGCCCATATTGGTATTCGCCCTCAGAGTATATTAAAGGCGGGTCGGTTGAAGGCTGAAGGCACAATTGCCGAGATGGGCAGTGAGCTTGTTGAATTGGCTGATCGTATGGTTGAGGCTGGAGCAAGCTCTTTGCTGATTGAAGGGACTGCTGAGGAAGTTTCTGCCATGATTAGTGACCGTGTAGATGTGCCAGTGATTAGTTGCGGATCAGGTGTGGGGTGTGATGGTCAAGTGTTAATTGCGCCGGATATTTTGGGTCTGACCCAAGGGGCGAAGCCCAAGTTTTCCAAGAACTTTGCCTCTCTTGCTGAAGCATCCATTCAGGCCTTTGATGGCTATAGCCGTAGCGTCAGAGACTGTACATATCCTGATGCTCAACATAGTTATCACATGAAGGCCGGAGAACTAGAGCGGCTTCAGGCGTTTCTAAAGACCAGAAGCTAGGAAGAGAAACTCTGTTACAAGAATTGACGATCTGGCTTATGCCGTGACACTTGGTCGTCCTATACTGTGGTATTCAAAGCCAGCTTTACGTATGACACCGAGATCGTACAGGTTTCTCCCATCAAAGATAAGCGGCTTTTTCAGACGTTTGGCCATGTCCTCCAAATCTGGATTTCTGAATTCCTGCCAATCGGTGAAAATCACCAATGCATCTGCTCCATCGAGCGCATCATATCCATTTTCCGCGATGTCAATGGGGGCATTGAGTTGTGTTTGGGCAGCTTGAGCGGCTTCTGGGTCGTAGGCCTTGATTCGCATACCTGCCTCAAGGAACTTTGCAATGCAGTAGAGGGCAGGGGCTTCACGTACATCATCTGTTTTGGCCTTAAATGCCAACCCCCAGATGGCCAAGGTGATGCCGTTTTGGTTTTCAAAGTGCCTGAGCACCTGTTGAGCAAATGGGATGATCCCCTGAGTCAGATCCTGGACCTTCTGGGCATCTGTATCCACGCAGGCCACATGATTCTCTGCTTCTGCCAGGCAAGCTGCTGTAACAAGCCCTACGTAGCGTAGCCAACGCCCACAACACATACTTTCATGGGTGGTCTCCTCTTGGTTTCCGAATGATTTTCTTACATCGTGGAAACATTGTTTGAGTCTTTTACAGGGGCTTCAATAACCTCCACCATGTTCGCATCAATCTCGACACTGGTTGCTTGTCCCAGCATGTTAACCTGAAGTATCAATCGTGTCATACCTTTTAGATCTTCGACAATGCCTTCCAGTCCCATCAGAGAGCCTGCTGTGACGCGGCACCATTGACCCTTTTTCACGAAGTGATGTTGTGTTAAGGGGACATCAGCCTTGATGGCTTTCTCTACCTGGGACAACTGTGTCACAAATTCGAGTTGATCAACGACGTCAAGAATGTTGGCCACGCGATGGGTTTGCAGGACTTCTACGCGATGGTCATCATTGCCGCAGAAGAACATGTAACCCATAAATACCGGCATGAGTGATCGAACAGGCCTGCGTGTCTTACGTGTGACAGTCCATGTCATTGGGAGAAAATAGGGGATGTTTCGGACAATCAAATCGTTCGCTAGGGCTTTCTCGTTTCGACTTTTTGTATGTGCTACCCACCACTGCCCCGAGATCTCTCCGATGGAGGCCTCCTCTGGATAGGTGATAGGTGGATTTTCGTGTTCTTTAAGCAATCCTTGCTCCCTTCAATCTGGTTCTGAATCAATTTGTTTTAAACAGGTGAAAATTCCCCAATGGCTTTGGCTACCGTACGAATCTGTTCGTTTGTTAACTCCGGGAAAATTGGCAAGGATAATACTTCGTCGCACAAGGTTTCTGTGACAGGGAAATCGCCGGCATGGTATCCCTGATCTTGAAAACAATCCTGTACGTGAAGGGCTTTGGGGTAGAAAATGGCTGAGCCAATTTGTTTTTCTGCCAAGTAGGCCTGTAACTGATCCCGATGAGAGGATCGAATGGTGTATTGGTTGTACACAGACAGGTTATTGGACTCTATCGTGGGGCAAGTCACGCTTGCATCTGCCAATAATTCATTGTACAAGGCTGCATTTGCCCGCCGCTTATCGCTCCATTGGTCCAGATACTTGATTTTTACGGACAATACAGCGCCTTGGATGCCGTCCAATCTAAAGTTGCCGCCAATACGTTGGTAATAGTATCTGGGGTGTTGACCATGATCCCTCAGAATCTTCAGCGATGCGGCCAGATCATCGTCATTGGTGGTGACCATTCCCCCGTCACCAAAGGCTCCCAGGTTTTTTGTGGGATAAAATGAAAAGCATCCCATATCTCCAATACTACCAGAGGGCACGTGGTCTTGCTCGGCCCCAATAGACTGCGCAGCGTCCTCTACGACGGCCAGATTGTGCTTCTTTGCCAAATCCAGTATAGGTTTCATTTGAGCCATCTGACCAAACAGATGCACAGGTATAATGGCCTTGGTTTGGGGGGTAATCTTGGCTTCGATCAAGTTGGGGTCAATATTATAGGTCTGTTCGTCGGCATCCACAAAAACAGGTTTTGCACCTAATCGGGCAATGGCACCAGCTGTGGCAAAAAACGTAAAGGGTGTGGTAATCACTTCATCGCCCGGTTTTATGTTCAAGGCCATGAGTGCAATAATTAACGCATCAGATCCACTGGACACACCAATGGCATGTTTGCAACCGCAGAATTCAGCGGCTTCGTGTTCAAAGCCCTGGACTGCCGGGCCCAGACAGAGCATTTGGCTATCACAGACTTCTTCAATGGCTGACATGACTTCTTGTTTGATCGAAGAAAACTGCGTCTTCAAATCCAGCATGGGCACCTGCATACGGGGTCCTTTCCTAAGAACACATTCCAATATGACACAAACACCTGATAATTCAGGGTTTGTAGTATTTTCTTCCACATGGATATTGTTTGGACTGGAATTAAACCCAGCCTCCAATATGGACGATCTTTCCAAAACCGGCCCATAGTGTAGTGAGCAGGTGGGCGTATGTCAAAAGGAAACAGCCTGTGCATTTTGGTATAGGTAGAAACCGAAATATCAGGTAACGCGTATGATTAAAGGCCAGAAACGCCAAATGAAGAAGGGTTCAAGCAACCAGATCAAGGTTCTGTTCACCTGTATTGGACGCCGGGTATCTCTGCTCAGGGCGTTCCAACATGCTGCGCAGCAGCTTAATCTTGATGTGATATTTTTGGGTACTGATTGCCAATTTGTCAGTCCGGCTCTTCAACTGTGTGACCACAAGTATCTGGTGCATCCCACCTCACACCGACGCTATTTGGCGGATATTCGCGAGATTGTCCAGACGCAGCGTGTCAACCTGCTTATCCCTACTGTGGATCTGGATCTCAAGGCGCTGGCGCGTCAGCGGAGCATACTGGCAGAGGCAGGATGTCAAGTGCTCATATCAAGCCCTCGGGTCATTCAGATCTGCCAGGACAAACGCTTAACCCACGATTTTCTGACAAAGCATGCCATTGATACGCCCATAACCGTGCCAATTGAAGATCAGCTCAAGTCTCAGATCTTGCCCTACCCCTGTTACGTTAAGCCCTGGGATGGCTATGCGAGCAAGTTCAATACCCAGGCTCAGACCTCTCAGGAGCTTAAGGTTCTCAGTCGAAAAGTGCCTCACGCCATATGTCAGGCCTTTGTCACGGGTGATGAATTTACCTGTGATGTGTATGTGGGCATGACAGGGCAAGTGCAATGTGTGGTGCCCAGGCAGCGTCTTGAGGTTCGCTCTGGCGAGGTTAGCAAAGCTCGGATTGTCATGGCATCAGACGTGATGGACAGGGCCGAGCAGGTGGTCCGGTGTCTTAAGGCCGGCCCCGGTGTTATCACGGTGCAAGTCATCAAGACACCGGACTTGCAGCTCAAGGTTATTGAAATCAACCCTAGATTTGGCGGTGGTGTACCCTTGGCCATCAAAGCAGGGGCCAATTTTCCAAAATGGATTTTACAGGAAATCACAGGCCAGGTGCCAGTTATAGACAACGCCAGGATTAAAGACGACCTGGTCATGCTTCGGTACGACCATGAAGTCTGGGCTTCGGCTGAGTCGCTCGGTTTGAAAAGGTTGGATCAATGACGCCTTGGCTTGATTATCAAAGGCCCTTGGTCTGGGTGTTTCAATTTTGGCCGGCTTTGTTCTTGTCTGTCACCACATCTGTACTGGCAACCTTACTGTGTCGCAAGCTTGCTATGCGGCTTGGCATTGTAGACAAACCTGATAACCTCGTAAAAACACACAAAGAACCCGTGGCTTATCTTGGCGGTGTCGCAATTTTGTTCGGCATTCTGGCTGGCATTCTGGCTGGTATTTTTTGTGTGACAGAGGCGTTGTCGCAGATGTCTGTGTTTTGGCTGATAATGCTCACGGGCGGGGCGTTGACTGCCTGCGCAGTCGGTCTGGCAGATGACATCCTGGATTTATCTCCAAAGCACAAGCTGGTGGGGCAAATATTGGCCGCCACCTTTTTGGTAAGTGCCGGGATTCGTCCTCACGTGGCATGGTTTGGAGAGTCAGCCCCGGACATGGTTCACTGGGTACTAAATAGCATTCTGGTCTACGTGTTCGTGCTTGGCGCGACCAATTCCTTGAATCTCCTGGATGGATTGGATGGTTTGTGTGCCGGAGTTACAGGCATCATGACTGTGGGTCTGTTGGTTCTCAGTGTCCTGTGGGCCATGACAGGCGTGAGTGAGACGGACGATCCCATCCGATTGATTATGTGCCTGGCCTTGCTGGGCAGTGTACTGGGTTTTCTGCCATTCAACAGACATCCCGCCAGGATCTTTATGGGGGATGCAGGCAGTCTGCTTTTGGGTTTTTTTGTGGCAGTTATTATGATTTTCTTTGCAAAGAGTGCGCAAGGATGTCTGGTTGTTTTGATGATTTTTGGATTACCCCTGCTTGATACTTCCGTCAGCCTGACGCGACGATGGCTGAATCGGAAACCTCTGTTTGAATCTGACCGTGGTCATGTGTATGATCAGATTATGGATCGAGGACAATCTCAACAAAAGACTGTGGCCCTGTGTTATAGTTTGTGTTTATTGTTTGTCTTAATAGGCTTATTCATGAGTCTGTTGCATGTTGTGTATGGCGGGCTATTAGCCTGTCTGGTACTTGTCTTATCCGGCGTAGTAGTCTGGCGAAAAGGATTCCTTGAAATGAAAGGCCTGAGAGGGGCAATTCAGAAATCAGATTAAGGTTTCATCTCCAGGCAGACCAGATCACCCTCGGCATTTCTTGCGTAGAGTCGGCCCTGAGATAACACGGGCACAGTCCAGCACTTGCCGGTCAGAATATTGGCTTTGTTCATGGGGCTAAATTCTTTTGAAGAGGCTGAGGCAATAAGCAGTTGTCCTTTTTCTGTGAGAACAATCAGTTTACCGTCAGCCATCATGAGACTGCCAAGTCCTACATTGGGATAGGTCCATTGAATTTCAGCGGTGTTGAAATTCAAGCATTTCAGAGCCTTGTCTTTGGCGTCCACACCATACGCATATCCTTGCCAAAGAACTGAACTGTTGAGCCAGTTTAGCAAATCTTTGCGCTGCCATCGTTCTTCAAGCCCGTTTCGTTCAATCTCAAAGAGTGAGCAACGTGATCCCAGAAATGAGGAGACAAACATGTGCCCCTTGTGGATGATGGGATCTGCAATGTTTTCATCGTATTTTGCTTTCCAGGGAATTTTCCACAATAGCTCGCCTGTGTGGGCCTTGATGCCGGCCAGCGTATCTAGCCCAAACAGGGCCAAACAGTCCAGACCCTCAATTTGATACTCCACGGGTGTGGAGTAGCCAGCCTTGCCTTTGCCTGTAGACCAGACGAGAGAGCCATTGGCCTGACTGAGGGCTAAGCCATGGGTGCCGGCATTCAGAACAATGGTTTTTCTGATTAGCAGGGGGGAGCTGCTCAAACCCCAGGTGGGCAATTCTAGGCCAAACTCTTTGACGAGATCCTTTCGCCAGAGGACCTTGCCTGATGCTGCGTTCAGACAGAAGACCATGCCATGTTTGCTGAGTGTATACACACGGCCTTCTGCAATGGTGGGTGTGGCGCTGGTACCGCCTTCATATCCATTGGGCTTTAAGTCGCTGGCATAGCTGTGAGACCAGAGTTCCTGGCCGGTTTGTGCGTCAAAGCAGTAGACCACATCTTGATTGGCTGGAAACTGGCCAGTGCCTTTTTTTCCTGTATTGCCCATGGTGTAAGCACGATTCTGGCTGACGGCAATGGACGAGAAACCGATGCCTACCTGTTGTTTCCACAATACAGGCGGGCCCTGCGTTGGCCAGTTGCATGACCAATCTGTTTCCAGGGAAATCCCATTCTTCTGAGGGCCGCGCCAATTTGGCCAGTCTAGGTTTGATTCGGCCATACAGAAAGGGCAAACCAGGCTGACCAGAATCAAGCCTATAAGGGTGGAGTGTATTCTAAGCATCGTACATATCCTCCAAGATTTCTTGTTGTTTGCGTATCATGCATTGAGCATACTGCAAGAATTATGTTTGAACAAGTATTGTAATAGCCTTTTTCGGTTGAGTGGGACAGTATGTTTGGCAAGCCCCGCACCCCGTACATTTTTCGGTGTCAATGACTGGATTCAGCGTGTAATGTTCGTTTGAGAAGACATAATGAACTGCGTCAAAGGGACACCATCTCTGGCACGCCGAACACTCTCTATCATCTCTCAAAAGGCAGAGGTCCATGTTCACCTGTGCCACCCCGCATTTGGTGTGGGGTTTGTCGCTTAGAGAAAGAAGCTGCAGGGCTCCGCTGGGGCAAACCTGGGTGCAGGCGACACAGTCTTCACGGCAGTAGTCGTGGTCAAATTGTAATGTGGGTGTGAATAAGCTGGTCCACTCATTGGATTTCAGATCATACGTAATGATCTGGCTTGGACAGGCACGTGCGCAGTTGCCGCAGCGGGTGCATAATGCAGAAAAGGTGGGATCTGGTATGGCACCAGGAGGGCGCAGTCTATGAGTTTTTGTGATTTTGAAAAATTTGAAGATGGACGCACCGGCTGTTCCAGCAGCCAAACCGAGAAAGGTTCGCCTGGCCGTGCCAAAACGGGTGGCACCCGGGGAGACCAATGTAATATGTTTAATTCGTCTGACCCCTGAATGGCCAGCTGCCGCCGCCATTTTTAGCAGGTCTTGAAATGCGCCCAAAGGGCAGGTTCGCATACACCAAATATGTGGCCACCACGCAGTGAACACAACCAGACCTGCAAAGAACAGAGGTGAGGCCCAGGCTGAAATAGAACCCGTCTGTTCTTTGGGTGGAAATGCGCCAGCCAGTATCGAGAGGGGATCTAACCACAAGAACAGGGGGAATCCAAAGAAGGCTCCGCCGAAAGTCAGCAATACAAGCCATTGGCCCCAAGCACGACCTGATCGCGGCCGACGTCCCAAACGACGGCCTACCCAAGTGGCAGTGTCCATACATAGACCCACGGGGCACATCCATTGACAGAACCACCGGCGAGAAAACAGAGCCAGAATTCCTATGGCCAATCCCAATCCCATCACCATTTTTAGTGTGAATGTGGCCAGCAGTGAAACGGCTGCGACAAACGGGCTGGCCCCTGGAATAAGTATCATCCATGGCGAACTTTTGGTCAGGATAAAAATAGATCCCACCAAGCAAACAACACGAGTGCCAAGTCTCAAGTTAGAATGTGTCACGAGCTCTGAAAATCGAGGTCTTTTCCCGTGTTGTTCCGGAGAATTAGCCAAGATAAGCCTTTTGGATTCTTAGTATTCTTTGGATCTTGGTGACATCGGCATCTCGTACCAGACAGCGATCCTGTACAGCCACGGCTGCGGCAACCCCTGCAGCATGGCCAGTGACAAAGCAGTTGGGAATCAAGCGTACCAGATCTGCCATGCGTATATCCATGCTGACACACCGGCCAGTTGCCAGGACGTTGTTTATCTTGGTTGGCACAAGGGCGCCGTAAGGGATCTGCCATGCCTGATGTTCGCCACTGGCTGCTCCCCCGACACCGACTACGTCATCAAATCGCGTATTTGCCTTTAAATCTGCCAGACGAATGGTATTGACGCCACGGAGTATACGGGTGATACGTACGCCCAGTTGAGGTGCTGTTTCCAGGAGGTAGACCTTGTCATGGCCCGGTGTTTTTCGGGTTTTCTGGATCTCTTTCCAGATGATTTTTCGCTGTTCCATTTCCATGCGTGTGAGTGTGGCGATGTCCAAACCATCGACTTCAGGACCTCGAAGGTTCACCCAGTTGACACCCACTATTGGCGTGCCCAAGCCCATGCGTCTGGGTTTGGGTGAGTGTGCCGCCTTTGTGAGGTTTATCTTATCAAGATTTCCAATTCGGGAGACCAGGCCTACATTGTGCGATCGATGTTCAAATTCGGCACCTGCTGCAGCAAACAGATCTCCATCGCCTGTGGCATCAACCACAACCTGGGCCAATACAGCCTGACGCCCCGATTTGCTCTCAAAGACCGCGCCTCGTGCGGTTTGACCCTCCATGATTGTATCTACACCAGAGCAATGCAAGAAGACCTCAATGCCGGCTTCTTCAATCATTTCGACCATCAGATACTTGACGGCCTCGGCATCTACCGTTGGGTTGGCGCCTGGTTTACGATTTATGATGGCACCGTCCATTTTATCCAAACGCCTCATGATTTCCTCACCGATCCCCTGACAGACTTGTTGGCCGCCAGACACAATATGTCCCATGATGAGCAGGACCAGTCCCCCAGTCCATAATCCCCCAAAGTGCCCGTAACGTTCCACCAGTGTGACACTTGAACCTGCACGTCGAGCGGCAAGGGCTGCCACAATACCTGCCGGACCGCCCCCCACGACTAGTACTTCCGTTTGGCTTAGTATGGGAAGGGTACGTTCTGGCTGTATAACATGGCCATCTATCAATCGGGCATGTCTCGTTTGATCTTGATGCTTGTTCTCTGCAATCACTGAGCTCTTAAAGCCGGAAGACTCTCCTATGGCTTGTGCAAAAGCCGGTTGGGTCAGGATATCACCCACACCTGCCGTAATGCCCGATACGCCCAAGGCACGGAGGAAATTGCGTCGATTTATGTGATTGTTCATGGCTTCTGATTCCTTATATTGCGCAGAGAAAAATGATTTTGTCAGATCACAGGTCTGTTGCATGTTGCTTCCCAGGGTAAGATTGGTCCGAATCCGGCCCTAAAAATTTCCAGCCAAATAGTCGGGAATTCATGCTTTTCGTTCCTGAATACACCTGTAACTTATCATTACAAAAGTTGATTTGGCCATTGTACCGATCATCAATGATTGGGTAAAGAGCTAACAGGACTTTTGCATGGGCTCTGTTCGCTCAGTTTTCAGTCAGTGGCATACAGAACAAGATACGTTTTGGGCCGTTTGTTGCGTGTTTTGGTTTGGTGTGTTTTGCGCTGTTTGTCATTGAAACATAGTCTTTTATGCGCAAACTCATAAGGTTATGGCCGGTAATCACAAGGCTATGGTTGACAAGAATCAGCCAAACACATGCCATGTTGGTCTATCCAAAGGTGTTGTTTCTTCGACGTCAGCCAGATGGATTTTCTGAGAGCCATATGACAAGTACTTCGGTATCTACGTATTTTTCTGAGGCTGGGAGAAAAAAGTATGCTATCAGGATATTTAAAGTTGACGGGATTGCCTATATTGCCTACATTAAACTCTGTAGTTCCGTTATGTGAGGGAGCTATCCAAGGAGAAGGGATCTATGGGATTGTTTGACTGGGTGACGAAGAGACGGGGGGGCAAGAGGATTTTTCCCTCAGGTTCCCCTGAAGCTCACGTCCCATGTTTTGAACAACTCGAACCCCGTGTTCTCCTTAGTGCAGATGCACTCATGCCCCCCGAATCTCCCTTGATGGAAACACTTTTTGAAGCTGCGATCGTGGTGGATCTGGAGACCGATCAAGCTCTCTGTAACCAGCTTTCAGCGTTCAGCGAAGCGGAGGGATCAGAGGGTGGATTAGAAGGTAAGAAGGTTGGAAGTGAAGAAGGTAACCTTGAAAGTAAGAAGGTAGGAAGCGAAGAAGATAAGAACCTCGAAGCTGAAAGCACCAACAACAAGCAACAAGCAACAAGCAACAAGCAACAAGCAACAAGCAACAAGACAGGTTTATCTGTGTCGCAAATGGTCACCACTTCACAGCTTATTGCCATTCAACAAAATCAAAATATACCCTCCCAGGCCGATGCCTCGGAGGACTTAGAGTTTCACACCTCACACTTCACACCTCACACTTCGGTTTTGGATTCCATCCAAAACCGCGGTCCTCCGACCAACAACCAGATAATTGCCCCACAGGAAATTATCTTCATCGATTCTTCTTTTTTTCTTGATTTTCAGCTTGAAAACGCATGTCCCTCCGGCGTGGTGGTGAATGTCTTGGATCACAACCAGAATGGGATTTCGCAGATCACTTCGGTTTTGTCTTTCTATTCCAGTCTTAATGCCATCCATATTATCTCTCATGGTGCATGGGGAAAGGTGTTCCTGGGTGCTGATGTTCTGGATTCATCCTCACTGGAAACCAATGCTGATTCGATTGCTGCTTGGGGCAATTCGCTGACCACCGAGGGCGATATTTTTCTGTACGGTTGCTCGGTGGGACAGGGGCCATTTGGCGACGCGTTTGTCCAAGAAATAGCAGCCATTACTGGGGCGGATGTGGCAGCTTCTATTAATCCTACAGGTAATGTAGAGTATGGTGGCGACTGGGTTCTAGAAGCTTCCACTGGTCCTATCAAGGGATCAGATATTGAAGTCCAAGAACTCATAGGGAATTACAATCGAATATTAAGCGACATTGTCATCAATGAGATTCATTATGATCCGGAAGCAACCATTGCCGGTGATGTGGATGTCATCGTCAGCAATGTGGCTCCAAGTCTGGATAGCCTGAACATAACACATGTTGATGAAAATGGTACGGTTCATCTGACCGGGTCGTATAGCGATGCAGGCACCTTGGATACGCATGAACTCATTATTGACTGGGACGATGGCAGCCTGCAGACAGTGGCAGTCGCAGGCTGGAGTTTTGATGTGATCCACCAGTATATGGCTGCCGATCAGTCAACCAGATTCACCATTGGCGTGGTCCTGACTGACGACGACTTTGGCAGAGATGTGGCAGGCATGGCCACAGGCTACAATTCTGAGGATGTGCATTCAGTGCCCGTAGTGACTGTGTCAGATATCTTTGTGGATGAGGGCAGTTCTGGTGACTTCATCCAGAAGGCCAGCTTCGAGATTATCCTTTCAGAGCCAAGTCGTGATTTGGTTACAGTTAGTTATGAATCCCTGGACTTGTCAGCTATTCAGAGAGTAGATCACTGGGCCACAAGCCGTGGCACCTTGTATTTCGGCCTTGGTGTAACACGGGTCGTTTTAACCATGAACATCCAGGAAGACTTGCTGCCAGAGCTAAATGAAACCTTTGCCCTGCATCTGACCGGGGCGGTTAATGCCGTCTTGGGCCGTGAGCAGGCCCTCTGTACGATTTTGGATGACGATGCGATCGTGGCCTTCCCCGTGATCTCAGGGATTACCCACAACACAGCCACCCAAGATGGCTTGACCTTCGACAACACGCTGCTGATCCATGGCACTGCCATTGGCAGCGATAGGGTAGACGTCTTCGTGAACAATGGTTCCATTGGCCGTGCAATGGTCAATCCAGACGGCAGTTGGACCGTGGATTACAGCGCTGTGGTCCTATCAGACGGTTCCTATACTCTAACAGCCCAGGCCATCGATGCCTCAGGGCAAAGATCGATCGTCAGCGATATCTACACGGTCACGATAGACACTCAAAGCCCTGAAGTTACGATCAAGCCCATACTGACCTTTGACACCACGCCACCTCTGAGCGGTACAGTGAACGATCCATTCGCCACGGTTGTTGTGACCGTCAATGGCATGGACTACACAGCCATCAACCAAGGCAACGGCACGTGGTATCTATCAGATGACATAGTTTCAGCCCTGACAGTCGGCCAGGTTTACAACGTGATAGTTTCAGCCACAGACCTTGCAGGCAATATAGGCACTGACACCACCACCTTGGATCTGTCCATTAATATGACAATCACAGTTGATGCTCTACATACCAACGATTCAACACCAGCCCTGACAGGTCAGGTCTGTGATCCAGATGCCCTGGTCACTGTCATCGTTAACGGGCAAACTTACGCGGCTGTGAATCTCCAGGACGGCACGTGGCACCTACACAACAACACCGTGGTTAGTCTGCTAGAAGGCGTGTATGACGTCCAGGTTACCGCCGCAAATCCTGTCGCCGTCCTTACAAGCTCAGATGCCACAACCCATGAACTGGTCATTGATTTGACAGCTCCCATCGTGACAGTGGAGCCTCTACTTCGCTCCAATACCCAACCCAGGCTCATTGGCACAATCAACGATCCCACAGCAACAATCGTGGTTATCCTGGATGGCAGGGCGTATACGGCTTACAACCTCGGAAATGGTCAATGGCAGCTGGCTCAAGGTGCCGTTGATCCAGTCTTATTGGAAGGGCAGTCTACTCTCTTGGTCAGAGCCACTGATCCTCAAGGCAATAGTACCACGATTGAGTACTCCAATGCCGTCACCATAAATCAGAGTGACCTCTTAATCACAGTAGATGACGTGATTGTGACAGAAGGTGACGATGGACGTGTCTATGCCAACTTTATGGTCCACCTGTCTCAGACCAGTGACCAGACTGTGAAAGTCAGCTATGAGTTCAGCGATGGTACTGCGGTCAGCCCTGGCGACTATTACAGTTTCACGGGCACCCTGTGGTTCAATTCTGGTATGACAGATGTACGACTCCCTGTTAATGTGTTCGGTGATACGTTCTCCGAGATCAATGAACAGTTCGCGGTGAAGCTGACAAGCAGCAATCTTGGGCAAATAGTTGATGACACGGGCGTATGCACCATCCTGGATGATGACATCCAGGGTCCCATGCCGGTGGAGCCGTTTACTGGTGGAGTCGGACAGATCAATATAGTAGTTCACGACAGTGCTATTGGTGATTTCATCTGGCATGACCTCTATCACGGCCCTGATCACCTGGTAGACGGTGTTCAGGATGCTGGTGAGCCAGGCATTGAGGGTGTGGCTGTCAATTTGCTCAATGCGGCTGGCGATCAAATGGCTTCGGCCACAACCGACGCAACCGGATTCTACCAATTCACTGATCTGGGTGCTGGGACGTACATTGTCGAGGTTTCCCCTGACAACTTCCTGCCTGGTGGTGCGCTTGAAGGTTGGTACGCCACCTTCAAGGAGCAAGGCAGCAACAATGCCACGGATAGTGATTCCAGCAGAACCACCTATCAGTCTGATCCAGTAACCCTGAGCTCAGGCCAACACAAGACAGACATTGACTTTGGCTTCTCTACGGCCATCATCGATCTGACCAAGACCGGCCCGGAAACAGGTCAGGTGGGGCAGACCATTACATACCACTTCCGTGTGGAAAATCTCGGAGACGTGGTTCAGCATGGCGGTGCTCAGGTCTATGATGCCATGATCAATTCCTACAGCGATCACGAGATCTGGGACGGCATTTTGCAGCCGGGCCAGGTCGTGGAATTTGACAGGGCCTACAGCATTACAGCAGACGATACAGGCGAATTAGTCAACACGGCCTTGGCAGTGGGGCACCCGCTCTGTCCGGATGGTGTGTCTGTAGCCAACGTCTATGACACGGATACCTGGGCTGTTGTAGTGGATGTCATAGCGAACAATGCACCGGTAGCCCAAGATGACACTGAGACCACAGACGCAGGAACAGCAGTGACCATTGACGTGCTTGCCAATGATACGGATGCGGATGGCGACCTACTGAAGGTTGTGGATGCTGTCAATGGCGATCACGGCACAGTCACGAATAACGGCTCTGATGTCACTTATATACCCAATCAAGGTTTCAGCGGCAACGACCGCTTCAGCTACACGATCAGTGACGGCAAGGGCGGAACTGATACAGCGGTAGTGACGATTGCTGTGAATCCAATCGACGAAATCCCGGTGGTGACTGTTGACATCCTCCTTACAAATGATCCTACACCTGAACTGACAGGTACCGTGGACGACCCCGTGGCAATTATATCAGTGACGGTTGACGGCGACATCTACGCTGCGGTAAACAATGGCAACGGCACCTGGACACTGGCCGATGATACGATCAGCCCAGCGTTGGCTGATGAAATTTATGACATCAAAGTGCGTGCCGCAGATGCGGCTGGTAACGAGGGTGCGGATGGTACAACCCACGAGTTGACGATTGATACCACGCCTGTCCTGAGTGTTGGTCCAGACCAAACCGCTCATGAAGGGCAATGGGTTGATCTCCAAGCTTCTTTCGTTGATACCCATCCCACAGACACTCATACTGCTACGATTGATTGGGGTGATGGAACGCCGCCGAGTGCGGGAACCGTGGTTGAGACCAACGGCTTCGGAGCGATCACGGCCAGTCATAATTATGTAGACAACGGCATTTACACGGTCACTATCACTATTACCGACAGCCAGGGCAAAGTCGCTCAGGACACTCTGACAGTCACAGTTCTCAATGTAGCCCCAACCGTTGATGCAGGCCCAGACCAAACGGTCAATGAAGGCGATTCCGTCAGCTTTGTTGGCTCGTTTACTGATCCGGGTGTGGTCGATACACACACCTTCGAATGGGACTTCGGCGATGGTATGAGGGCTGGTACGCTGACGCCAAACCATGCCTACACAGGTGATGGAACCTATACAATTACATTGACTGTGATTGATGACGAGGGTGGTGCTGGCAGTGATATCCTTACAGTCGTGGTTACTGACCATGGCCCCACAGCCGGTTTCACCTGGACACCCGAGCCGCAGAACGAGGGCAGTGCCGTTTCGTTCATTGATGCTTCGACCTCCTATCCAGACGCCATAGTCTCCTGGAATTGGAATTTTGGAGGTCTCGATACCAGCCACGACCAGAATCCTAGGGTCACCTTTATGGACAATGGCAATTATGCAGTATCCCTGACAGTGACAGACGAAGATGGCAGCACTGACACGATCAGCCACGCTGTCACCGCGTCTGATCTTGGTCCGGCAGCACTCCTGACTGGCGACACCGTTCTGATGCCCAATCAATCAGGGAGTTACATCGCATCGGGTTCGACCTCTTTCCCGGATGCCATTGTTGGTTACGAATGGGACTGGGACTATGACGGTACAACCTTCAATCCATCCGGCGACACGGGTATGAACCAGTCATATGCCTGGACAACTGAAGGTTCCTACACTGTGGCCCTGCGTGTAACTGACGACGACGGATCTACGGATGCGGCAACCCTGGCTGTGACCATTAATGAGCTACTGGGCTTCATCATCGTTGAAAAGCAGACCGACCCTGACGGTTCCACGCAGAGCTTCGAGTTTAGTTCCAGTTATGGTCCCAATTTCTCCCTGAGTGATGACGAGGCGTACAACTCCGGCCCCCTCACCCCTGGCATCTACTCGGTGAGCGAGGTCAACCTGCCTGTGGGTTGGGACCTGGCCAGCGCCACCTGCGACGATGGCAGCGATCCGAGTGCCATTGATCTCGATCCAGGCGAAACGGTTACAGTCGTTTTCTTGAACGGCCTGCTGCCTATGCCTGAGATCGATGTTCAGGGCAATGGAATGTTAATTGCCGATGGGGATACAACACCCAGTACCCACGATGACTCCGATTTCGGCACGACGGCAGTGGGTGATCCATGGGTGCATACCTTTATAATCAGTAATAGCGGGTCTGGTCCGCTAGATCTTACCAATAGCCCTGCGGTATCGATTAGCGGCAGCCATGGATCAGATTTTAGTGTGACAGTTCAACCTGCCACTTCGATCGCCGCCAGTGGGCAGACAACATTCCAGATCAGCTTCAATCCAACGGCTGCAGGGCAGCGTAGTGCCGTGGTGACCATTGGCAACAATGACTCAGATGAAAATCCCTACACCTTTGGCATTGCCGGTACGGGTATAATCCCTGACACCGAGCCGCCAGTAGTCACAGTCGTCCCTCAGGTCACTAATGATTCCACTCCAGCTCTAACAGGTACTGTGGACGACACGAATGCAGAGATTACGATTACAGTTGCTGGCAATACATACGCTGCGGTAAACAATGGCAACGGCACCTGGACACTGGCCGATGATACGATCAACCCGGCATTGGCAGATGGGACGTATGATGTGGCTGTTACGGCCACGGACTCAGCTTCCAATGTGGGTGTCGATGGTACCACAGATGAATTGACCATTGACACAATTTCGCCAGCAGTCGCGTTCAACCTTGCCGAGGCTTTTGATTCAGAACCGGTGGGGGACAGCGTAACGACCTTTGAGGTCGTTTCGCTGGAGGGCAGTACTGAACCAAATAGTCCTATCAGTCTTTATTACACCAGTGATCTGACATCTGCGATCGCAACCTCGGTTTCTGACGGCGCGGGATCCTTCATTTTCGCCAATGTAGATCTGGCTCTTGGCGACAATTTCTTCACCGTGATAGCCTTGGACCAGGCTGGCAATCAAGGTCAGGCGGAGCGAACCATCGTGCGGTTTGAGATCACCCCTCAGATCGTTCTGGTCGAGGGTACCAGTTTTGAAGTTACCCACGAACATCCCTTCACCGTGCCCAGTGAACCAGCCCACCTGAGTTTCACCTATGACCTCGATTTCGACACGAGCGACGACTTTGTCAAGGATGCCTTTGAAGTGGCCCTGTTGGATACTGATGGCAATACACTGGTTCACGTGATCAGCAACCACAGGGACGTGGCCTTCAATATCACCGAAGGCCTGGCCGCTCAATTGGGGGCCAATACACAACAGACCGATCAGACGGTTCAGATCGACCTGACGCATATTCCGGCAGGCACAGAGGCCATGCTGGTCTTTAGGCTTGTCAATAACGATTCAGATACAACCTCGACCGTTACTCTGTCTGATATCGTGGTGGAATCGGGCAGCCTGAGTACACCCTTAGGTTTCAGCCACGCTTCTGCGGCTTTTACCACTGCAGCAAACGCAATTGACTTTAATCACCTGGTAGATGTCACAGGTGCGATCCGGCCCCTATACGGAACGACGTCGTACCATAACAGCAACAGCCTCCTGTATGCGGATATGGGTCTGCAAAACGTCAGCCGCTTTGTCGTGGATGGCCCCGTCATTGCAGTGATCGATCATCTCAGCGATCCTAGTATTCAGTTCCTCAATGCAGACGGCTTCACGGCCGCTGGCCTACCCTATATAGACATGAGCCCTTATCTGAACAATGGAAGCCTTGAGCCGGGTGCCAGTACAGCAGGGAGCCACACACTGGAATTCTTGAATCCCAACGGCGATCAGTTCAGCTACGACCTGATCCTGCTGGGCTACCTCAACAACGCCCCGGTATTCACCTCAGAGCCCAATACCGAGGCCCTGCCAGACAAACCCTATGCATACACGGCCCAGGCCACAGATGCCAATGACGATGAACTGACTTATTCGCTGATCATGTCTCCCGACAACATGGCCATCAATGCCACCACGGGCCAGGTCACCTGGACACCCGCAGCCGGTGACACCGACCTGGGCACCTATGACATCCTGATTCAGGTAGACGACGGGCGCGGCGGTTCAGCCCAGCAGCATTATACTCTCAATGTCATCGACCCACCCCCGAACCGGCCGCCGGTCTTCACGAGCATCCCGGTGACGGAGGCTATAATTGCCGAAAGATTCTCTATTAATTTTGATAACATTGAAGGCATGATCAACACCCCCGGGACTCCTGTGCCGGAATCCAATCGTCTATCTGACCAGCTTCAACTATCGACTGGGGTCGTATTCTCTTCTGAGAATACGGAGTATATTGCGGTGGTTGACTTAAGAACAACAATTCAAACAACTACTAGCATGCCTAATGTCATCGGAGGAGTTACATCCGAGGGTAATCTGAGTTATGGAACACCTATTCTGGTATCGTTCTTCATTCCCGAAGATCGAACAGTCAAAGCGATAACCAACTATGTGGCGATAAGTGGTGATCTTGTCCCTAATCCTGGTTCTACAGTTACAATGGAGGCGTTTGATATCAACGGACGTCTCCTAGCGGTAGAAACATCGACTGAGACCGCCGAGAATAATATCGAGTTGTCAATTTCAACAGCAGGCATTCACAAGGTACGGATCAGTCAAAATTCTTCTGCTGGACATCCATTTGATGGCACAATTGGTATTGATGATCTCCGTACTGGTGAATTGTTTGTGCCACAGGCTCTTTATCAATATGACGCCGATGCCGTTGATCCGGACCAGGATACCCTTACCTACAGCCTGACCCAATCGCCGGCCGATATGCAGATCAATCCCAGTACCGGCGAAATCCTGTGGGCACCAAGTGTCAATGACATAGGCTCACATTTCGTCAGTATCCTAGTCTCCGATGGGGCTGGCGGCACTGCCACGCAGGCTTATACGCTCACTGTACTGGGTGATCCAGACAATCATGCTCCCATCATCCTCAGCTATCCCATTGAAAACGCCGTGGTGGGTGAGGACTACATCTATGATGTGCAGGCCGTGGATCCGGATGCCGACCCAGTCATCTACTCGTTGACGCAAAAACCAGATGGCATGACCATCGATCCCCACACCGGTCTGATTCAGTGGAGTCCCTCGCCTGATATTCTGACGGACAATCAGATTACCTTCTTTGACAATAATTTCAATGTTGAGGATTGGGAAGAGCAGACCGTTCTTATAGGAGGTGGGGGCACCTCCACCGTGACCCGCGAAAATCAGGGCAACAACTACTGGATAAGCGTTTACTTGAAAACCAATCTGCCCTTGAATGAAGCAGACACTCCCAGCGTCTATCAGTTTTTATGGAACAATGCTGCGATTTACGATCCGGGTGTGAGTGGGGCTATCAGTTCCATCGATTATTCGGAACTTAATCGAGGACACTCGAGCTATGGGTCGATAAGTTCAGCGATCACACTGCGTCAAAATGGTCATATCTACATCATTAACACAAATGAGGCACAAAACGGCAACTGGACCGAATGGACCCTATCAGATTTGATGGAAACCGATTTCCACCTATTGCTGGCCAACGATCCAGCCAACACAGGTGTGTCTCTCAATCCTGATTTCTCTGCCTCAGGCTCACCCATACAATTTGGATTACTTTGCTCAATCAGTGGCACCATGAGTGAATACAGTCATTTTATTCAAGACAAGGATACTGACGACTGGCAAGTTACCATCACGCCTGAGGCGGACGAGAGTGTCGAGGTCATGGTTCAGGATGACCGGGGCGGGCAGGACATCCAAAGCTTTACCATTAAGATGACACATTTTGGCGCCTTGCAGGGGCATGTGTTTAATGACCTGGACCTGGATGGCGTCTGGGATCGTGGTGCAGATCTGGTCTCTTATAATTGGGGCTACGGACGTACCACACGCTATAATGGACATACTGGGTCACTCATTGATGTGATCCAAGAATCCAGAGGGGGCAATCCCTTTGTAGGTGAAGACGGATACCTGTACCTGGTTGAGGCGAGAAGGACGGCTGCTGCACGGATCTGTCGTTATGATCCCCACACTGGGGAACTCATTGAGAAGCTCGCCTTCTTTGATGATAGGGGAACGGCCTTCAGCAAGATCATACAGGGGCCAGACGGCGATTTCTATGGCAGTAGTCAGCCGCTGGACGCCATTGGAAAATTCGACGGTACCACAGGTGAGTACCTGGGACTCTTTGCCCAGTCAAGTAACATGAACAATCCGGTTGGTATGCTCTTTGATAGCAATGGTGATCTCTGGACCTGTAATGTGGCCTCACCCTATGGTGTGATATTGAAATTCAACGGTCAAACCGGTGAGTACATCGGGCAACTGGCAGATTTGGGCCACACGTTTGACATGGCTTGGGGCTCCGATGGGAATGCCTATGTCACTGACAGCGGCTACGTGTACCGCCTCAACGGTAACACAGGTGCCAACATGGGGCGTTTTACCAGCAGACGTGCAGGGTATAATTGGAGTGGAACCATAGCCGTGGGCCCGGATGGTAACATCTATGTAAACGGAATCAACCAAGACCAAAATGGTGTCATTGATGAATACAATGGACTCACCGGTGCGTTTATTCAAGAGTTCGTCCTTGAGGATGCCCTGTCCTCTCCCTCCTTCATGGTCTTTACTCCGGACATTCCCGAAGCAGAGCGTGAAGACACCTTAGCTGGCTGGATCGTGTACATGGATCACAACCGCAATGGACGCCGGGATGACGGTGAACGATGGACCACAACCGACGAAAAGGGTCGCTATATCTTTGAAGGCGTGGCCGCAGGCACCTACTATATTGCCCAGGAAGCCCCGGAAGGCTGGCAGCATGCCAAAGCCATAACACCGACACAGGAAGTCACGGTCGGCCACGAAGGCACGGTTTACAATGTTGATTTTGCCGTGGATGTGTCTGGCTCCAGCTCCGTGCAGGGAACTGTCTTCAATGATCTTGATCAGGATGGAATCTGGCAACATGGCGCTGATCTAATCTCTTCCGATAATTCAAATTTCCAAATCTTGCGGTACGATGGACGTGCGGGTTCTCTCATTGAGGCCCTGGACATCAGTGACGCTGCCAGGCCGTTTATTGGGCAAGACGGGAGTATCTACGCGGTAGAGAACAGAAACACGACGAATGCTCGTCTTTGTCGTTTTGATCCTGTGACGGGAGAGCTGATAGAGAAACTCGCTACCTTTGACGATCGTCCTACGACAACTCGGATCTCCAAGTTTATCGCGGGACCAGATGGTAACTTCTATGCAACGAGCCAATCATTGGACGCAGTCCTGCATTTTGACGGGACAACCGGCGAATACCTGGGTGTCTTCGCAAATGGTGGACCCATCAGTAATCCTGTGGGGATTCTCTTCGATCAAAATGGCGATATATGGACGGCCAACGCGGGCCAGCCCTATGGCTATATCCTGAAATACAATGGCGAAACAGGCGCCTACATGGGACTTTTGGCAAACTTGTCTCGTTCTTTTGATATGGCCTGGGGGCCGGACGGCGATGCCTATGTAACCAATGGTAATTATGCCAGCCGTTTAGATGGTCAAACCGGTGCCTTTCTTGGCCACCTAAATCCATCGGGATACCATAATCTGAACGGTTCTAAGTTGGCTTGGGGCCCCGATGGACAGCTCTACATAGCGGGCCAAGACACGACTGATGGCCACGGGGTCATTCAGGAATACGATGGTATCACAGGTGAATACATCCGGGACTTTATAACCGGAGACCTAACCTCCGCCCCCCACTTCATGGCCTTTACCTGGGACATCCCTGCTGAGCAACGTGAAGACACACTCGCAGGCTGGGTCGTCTACCTGGATCACAACCAAAATGGCTACCGGGATGGCACGGAACCCTGGACCACCACTGATGCCAATGGGCGTTACGTATTTGAAGGCCTGACAGCCGGTACATACAGGCTGGCCCTGGAACGTCAGGATGGTTGGCTGCTTACTGATCCTGGAACCGGCATTCACGAGATCACTATTGGTGACGATGAGATCGTTAACGGTCTTGACTTTGGCAACACACCCGGCACCTACACGGTCCCCAATGTCGCGCCAGAGATTCTAACCGAGCCAGGCACGACTGCCTTGACCCATCAGCTCTATCTGTATGACGCCGATGCCTTTGACCTCAACGACGACGACCTGACATTCGATCTGGTGGTGGCGCCTACTGGCATGGCCATCGACGCGCAGGCAAGTGCCGTGGTCTGGATCCCTCGCGCCCATCAGTTGGGTACGCACAATGTCATCCTCCGCGTACAAGACGGCAACGGCGGCGTGGACCTGCAAGCCTGGCAGATCCTGGTAGAGTCCCCCAACATCCCGCCAGTAATCGTGTCTACACCCAATGGCCAGGCCATTGTGGATCTGCCCTATCAGTACCAGGTCCAGGCCCAGGATCCGGAAGAGCAGATGATTATGTACGGATTGTCCAAGGCCCCGGATGGTTTGACCATTGATGCGAACACCGGCCTGATTACCTGGACAGCCCAGACAATTGATCTCGGCATTCACGAGGTGATTGTCTCAGCCACTGATCAGCGCGGTGCTGAGTCCCTCCAGGCTTACGACCTGGTAGTTGTGGCCGTCGCCCCGAATGACGCTCCGGTGATCACATCTTCACCGCGTACCCGAGTGCGTCTGGGTACGACTTATCCCTACCAGATCCAGGCCTGGGATCCCAATGGCGATCCCCTGACCTACGGTCTGCTTAACGGCCCCGCCAACATGAGCGTGGATGCTCAAACAGGTGTCGTACTGTGGACACCGACCAATGCTCAGTTTGGTGAACACCAAACCCAGGTGCAGGTCAGCGACGGACGCGGCGGTTTGGCTCAACAGAGCTTTGTGATCCAAGTCACCAACAGCAACAGCAACGCGGCCCCCATCATCACCTCCCAGGCTGGAGACGCGGCGGTCGTTGGCCAAATGTATGCCTATGACATGAGCGCCGATGATGCAGACGGCGATCCTTTAACCTGGTCCCTGGTTGCGGCACCCAGAGGCATGTCCCTGAACAAAGAACTCGGCACCCTGCGCTGGTCGCCCACCATTGATCAACTGGGAGAAAACACCGTCACAGTCGAGGTCACCGATCCATTAGGGGCTACAGCTCAGCAGACCTTTAGCATTAGGGTACGTAGTTCGAACCTGGCCCCGCAGATCTTCTCTGCAGCCAATACCCAGGCCTTTGTGGACCAGCCCTATACCTACGCAGTTCGCGCCCATGACGTGGAAGGCGATTCCCTCAGCTTCGCCCTGACTGAAGCACCCACTGGCATGGCAGTGAATCCGGAAACCGGCCTGATCGCCTGGACGCCTACCAACGTTCAGGTCGGCAGTATCAATGTCTCCGTCCAGGTCACGGATGCCTATGGCGGCGGCGATACTCAGGACTATACCGTGGTCGTGACCTCCGATGCCATCAACCAGGCCCCGGTTATTACCAGCACACCCCGGTTGTTTGCCAAGGAAACCACACCTTACCAATACAAGGTAACGGCCACCGATCCAGAAGGGGGCGTTGTCGAATACTATCTGCTGGAAGCACCCACTGGCATGACCATTGACCGGGCCGCTGGCCAGATCGATTGGGCACCCACCCTGGACCAGATGGGCACGCACACGGTCAAGATCGCTGCCCTTGACACGCAGGGAGCAGGGGGGCAGCAGCAATACACGCTCACGGTTCGTGCCAACCAGGCGCCAACCATTATCTCCAATCCCATTCCCAGTGTCACTGAGGGCCTCACCTATCGCTACCAAGTCCTGGTAGACGATCCGGATGACACCAGCGTTGTCTATCGGCTTACCACGGCCCCGGCCGGAATGAGCATCAATGAACTGGGCCAGATTCAATGGGAGACCACCCACCTGGATCGCGGCGATCATCAAGTCACCGTAGAGGTTACCGACCCCTATGGTGCCAGCGCCCAGCAGAGCTTCACCATGACCGTGGCCCAAGATACCCTGGTGCCGTCGCTCATCCTGCTGGCCAGCAGTAATCTGGTGAATCCCGGCGAATCTCTCAGCTTCCAGGTCCGTGTTACCGACAATGTCGGCCTCGGTCCAGTTGTGCTCCTGATCGATGGTCAGGAACATGCCCTGACGCCCAATGGCAACCTCTACGAAACGGAAATTACCTTTGATACACCGGGCCTCTCGGACGTAGTGGCCCGGGCCACGGATCTCTCCGGCAATGAGGGCCTCAGCAACATTCGCCAGGTGCGGGTCTTTGATCCCTCAGACAATATGCATCCTGTGGTGACTATCCATAGCCCAGAAAACCAGGCCATGATCACCTATCTCACGGACATCGTCATCAGCGTCCAGGACGAGAACCTCGCCTACTGGAAGGTGGAATACGCCCCAGCAAATAAGGTCAACATCGCCAACCTCGGTGCCGACGATCCGGACTACGTCCTCCTGGCCGAAGGCACCGAACCCGTAGACCAGGAGACTGTCGTCACATTTGATCCCACCGTCCTGGCCAACGACGCCTATGTTCTCCGTGTCACCGCCTACGATCTCAACGGTGCCGGCTGGGTCGAACCCCTGGCCTTTGGTGTCTCCGGCAATGCCAAACTCGGCAATTTCGCCTTCACTGTGACGGACATGTCGGTCCCCTTGGTAGGCATCCCCATTACCATCAACCGAACCTACGATACCCTGCAAGCAAATAACCAGGGCGACTTTGGCTACGGTTGGTCCCTGGGCTTTGCCGATGCCAACATCGGTGAAACAACCCCCGAAGGCGAAGAAATGCAGACCGGTGACCGAGTTTACCTGACCACACCCGACGGGCGTCGTGTTGGCTTTACCTATGAGCCAACATTTAGACACAGCGTCTCGTTGATCGGTTATCTAGGTAGCACCTACATACCGGCATTTAAGCCAGATCCCGGTGTTTATGAAAAACTGACCGTCAAGGATGGCTCCTATTTCCGTGGTGGCATATTCGGCCGCATCATTGACGCCCTGGACGGCAACTGGAATCCATCAAACTATGTTCTGACCATGCAGGACGGCACCAAATACGACTACATCCAAGGCAATGGCCTCAAAAAGATAACCGACCGCAATGACAACGTAGTGAGATTTACCCCTGACGCGATCACGCATTCGACGGGTGCCCAAATCGATCTGATCCGCGATCCCCAGGGACGCATCGTAGAAATTATTGATACGAGCGATAGCTCTGTCAAATACACCTACGACTCTCACGGTGACTTGATTGGTTTCACCAATCAGCTCGATGAAACCATGACCTATGAGTACCTTGTCGATCCTGCTCATTTCCTGGATGCTCTCTACGATGCTGAAGGTACACGTGTATTTAAAGCTGAATTTGATGACGACGGGCGTCTTTCTTCCGGCACCGACGCTTTGGGCAATGTAAGCCAACAGGATTTTGACACTGCTGCTTTGATGGGTACGCAAACCGATGTCCTCGGTAACGTGACGGAACTGTATTACGATGATCGCGGTAATGTTACGCGTGAGGTTGATCCCCTTGGCGGTGAAAAACACTACGCTTACGAAGATCCCAACAATCCGGATAAAGAGACAGCCATCACCGATTTCAATGGCAATACAACCACCTATACATACGATGCTCAAGGAAATACACTATCAGAGACTGATCCCCTGGGAAACACCACTACGTCCACTTATGATTCCGATGGAAATATTCTAACCGAGACCGATGCTCTAGGTTATTCAACTACGAACACCTACGATACGGAAGGAAACCTGACAAGTAAGACCAATGCCCTGGGCTATACGAGTGCGTGGGACTATGACGATCAAGGCCAGCTTGTCACGGACACGAATCCCTTGGGTCAGGTCAAAACCTATTATTATGACGCCTACGGTAATTTATCCGGCCATACGGATTCCTTGGGCAATGACCTTGTTTTTATCAACGATGGGAATGGCAACCGTCTTACCGATACCCGGTCCGTAACAACCTGGGCAGGTACGGAAACGAGTACTGTGCAGCACACCTATAATGCCAAGAATAAGCCTGTTCAAATCATTGATGCCCAGGGGAATATCAGACGTATTGAATACAATTCTCAAGGCAAACGATCCGCAACGATTGATCCACTTGGGAATCGAACGGAGTACCTCTATGATGCCAACGGGAACCTCGTCACAACGATCTATCCAGACGGTACTCAAGAGACAAGTGCCTATGATGCCAAGAACCGCCGCATCAGTAGCACGGATCGAGCAGGCAGGACCACCCAATACGAATATGATGCCAATGGCAATTTGATTCGAGCCGTTTATCCCGATGGCGCAGCAACGGAAACGGAATATGATCCTGCCGGGCGGGTGATCAGCAGGACCGATCAACTTGGGAACAAATACGTATATGAATACGATGCAGGAGGAAGGCAGACTGCCTTTATCTGTCCCTTAGGCTGTAGAATTGAATACACCCATGATAACAATGGGAACAAGATCAGCGAAACAGACGCTCTTGGCAATACGACCCAGTTCCAATACAACGCACTCAATCAACTAGTGAAGACCATCTATCCGGATGGTACATTCACGACGGTCATCTATAACGATCTCGGCCAGAAGACCGCGGAAATCGACCAGGCAGGTATCACAACCCAATTTGTATACCGTGACTCCCTTGAGATCACCAGCACCACGCCCGCTCAAGATCTCACGGTTGTCATCGATGCACTTGGCGGCCGTACGGAGTATGCGTACAACGAAATGGGTAATCGCATTACCCAAACAGATGCCAATGGGAACACGACCTCTTTTGATTTTAACCTCTTTGGATTGCCTACAGCACGTCAATTGCCTTTAGGTCACGTTGAAACCATGGACTATGATGCGTTAGGAAACCTGATCTCCAAGACAGACTTCAACGCCAATGCGATCACCTATGAATACGATATCAACAATCGCTTAGTGCAAAAGTCATATCCCGATGGAACCTGGATTCGCTTCACTTATACTGTGATAGGGAAAGTGGCCTCAGATACCACGAGCGAAGGGCAAATCACCTCCTACGAATACGATGTTATGGATCGTTTGATACAGAGAACCGATCCGGATGGCAGTACCATAGCCTATACCTATGATGCCAAGGGCAACCGCACTTCGGTCACCACCTCGGCTGGATCAACAGCCTATACCTATAATGGAGCCAATCTATTAGAAACCGTGACAGACCCAGATGGTGGTATCACTGTGTACAGCTACAATTCGGTTGGCAACCATATCAAAGTGGAGTATCCCAATGGAACCTATACTGAATACAGCTATGATAGCTTGAATCGTCCCATAGAAATCGTTCACAGAAAATCAGATGGATCTCTACTTGCAAGTTATACCTACACTTTGGGTCCAGCCGGCAACAAGACACGTGTGGTGGAGAACACCGGTAGAACCGTCGACTATACCTACGATGCCCTGTATCGGCTTACACAAGAACGTATTGATGATCCTGTTGATGGGATTGCTACCATTGACTATACCTACGATGCCGTAGGTAATCGTTTGACCAAGGTTGAAACGAAACCGACGCAAACCATCACTACAACCTACACCTATGACGATAACGATCGTCTTATCACAGAGATTGTGACTGTTACGGGAACTGATCCCAGTGTCACAACCTACACCTATACCTATGACGATAATGGAAACACCTTGAGCAAGACAGATGGAACTAACGTCAATACTTATTCATATGATTATGAGAATAGGCTTGTTTCTGCTGATATCCAGTTAGGAGATACACCGGGACAAGTGGTCTATACTCACAATTCACAGGGTATCCGGATAAGCAAAACTGTTTCTGGGATAACAACTCGATACCTGGTAGACAGCAATCGGCCATATGCTCAGGTTCTAGTCGAGACAACCAATGGATCTACGGTTAGTTATGTTTTTGGCTATGATCTAATTAGCATGAAACGTCCAGAGGGAACGAGTTGCTACCACTATGACGGCCAAATGTCTACCCGATTACTTACAGACAATGTCCAGAGTATCACAGACACATACGAATACGACGCATTCGGGAATCTATTGAATAGGGTTGGTTCAACCATCAATGGTTATCTATATGCCGGAGAGCATTATGACGCTAGTACAAACCTAATATACCTAAGAGCCAGATATTACAATTTGAAGAACGGTCGCTTCCTGACAGGCGATTCCTTTGAGGGGTTGATTTGGGAGCCAATGACGCTTCACAAGTATTTGTATGCAAACGTTAACCCAGTAATGAACAGCGATCCAAGCGGAGAGATAGCCTTCATAGGATATGCCTTGTTACTATCGACGTTTTTATTGACTAGGCATTTTCCAAGTGGGGGCGAGTGTGGTTCACAGGGACCTAATGATGATTGCAAGCCCATCCTTGTATATCAGGGACTTATATTAATGGTAGCTACCTATTTGAATTTTAATCCTCTGGAGGCATGCTTGGAGCCCCCAATCTGTACTGGCGGATATAACTGCATTGGCAGGACAATTAATAAGTGTATGAACCTATGGTATCAGGTTGATAAGAAAAATTGGGGAGGAGATGAGGATGGTAGAATCACAAAAAGAGACTTCGATGGTTTATACGATAAATACAGATATCCAGTAATCTTGTATGGAAAAGGAAAGTCAAATCCCCTCCATGGTGCAACTTCATATGGCACATGTGCATCGAGTAAGTTGGGAGGATTTCCTCAGATAAGACACCGGCCAAAGGATATAGAGGGATGGAAGTATGGCTGGATAATTGGACACTACTAAGAGGGGGAGAAAAAGGACTTAGTAAGAAACAGAAGAGGCACTAAAGGGCACTAAAGGAGTCATGCCGTAATTATTAACATTTTTGTCTTGATATCCCCACGACTATTCCCACAATGATCCCTTATGGCCAGAAGTTTTCGTGTTGAATATCCTGGTGCAGTATACCACGTGTTGAACCGTGGTAATTATCGCAAGCCTGTCTTTGGTACTCCTGAGGCTAGAGACGCGTTTGAACAGCGTTTATTTCAAGCATGCCAGCGTTGCGCGTGGCGTTTGTATGCTTACGTTACACTCAGTAACCATATTTTATGTTGAGCTCAACATAAGTAATGTTATGTGAAGCTCTACGTTATGTGGAGTTGAATATCTTCATGCCTGTTTTGCCTCCTGTTTCTATTGTTTTGTCAATGATTTACTGCACATAATACGGATGACTGGGTGAGTTGTCATACTGGCTTACAGCGAAGTGGTTTTACCTTCCTCGCTTCACACCTTCCTACCTTCCTACTTTCACAGTCCCATCAATCGACCGTATCTGTGAGTGGATTGGGCGGTTTCTTTTGATTGTAAACACGGACCCAGTCGATTTCCATGTCAGCGGGATAGTGGGCGGCATTGGTGGGACCTGAGCCATTGACCCAGTTACCACCGATCTGCATGGAAAGGATGAAGTAGAACGGTTGATTGAATGGCCATTGTTTTTCGCCGAGTGCTGGGACTCTCGGATAGATATGGGTCGGCTTGCCATTTACGGTAAAGACAATCTTGTCTGTGTCCCACTCGCATCCATAGATGTTCCATCCATCACGACTGATCTTCGCTGTGCCTCCCTTTTTTCGGTGTATTGGTTTTATCCATCTTGATCGTGTATTCGGAATGTAAGGTCTGATAGATCTTGTGATCAAAGTTTAAGTGCTCCATCAGATCAATCTCGCCATTGGCGGGCCATCCCTTTTCAGCGCCCAGCATCCAGAGAGCCGGCCACGCGCCCTGGGCACTTTTGAAGCGTGCTCGGATCTGAACCTTGCCATATTGGAAAGAAAACTTTCCCTTGCTCGAAACTCCGGCGGTCAAATTGGGTGCTGGATCTTTGTCCTGGGTGTCATTGACAATCCCGCGAAGCTGTAGCACACCGTCCTTGATTTTGAGCAGGCGTGGATCATTCGACATGGTATTCTTCCAGTCGGGATTACCGCGTGTGCAGCGTGTCCAGTGGGCGTTATCAAGCTGGTCGCTGACAAAGTCATCCTGCCACACCAATGTCCATTTGGATTGCTTGGCAGGGGTCGAACCAGTCTGCTCCTGGGCATGAGTGTCTATAGAGCCACTTGATATCAGAATAAGAAACGCGACCCAAACAATGGATCCTTTCAGTGCTGTTCCCATTTTCTTTCTCCATCCAAATATTCGGTATTATGTGACGAAATAGCGAACCTGTTTCAACTACCGACCCTTCAGTTTTTCCAATACAGACACTGGCACTTCAAAGGCGGTGCCGTGGCGTGTGCCCTTGGGGAAATGGAGTTGATCAGTGACCTCTTCCCAGGTCTTGAGGTCTGTGGATTTGAGGCCTGCGTAGTGATGCTCAGTGTAGGCATCGTAGAAAAGAAACCAGCTGTCTTCGATCTTGAGCACAGTGGGGCCTTCAACCCAGAGACCCTTGGGGGTGATGGGGGGGGAGGCGGGACCGTAGGGCCCTTGAGCTTTTTTGCCCATGGCCAGGCGGATGTTCTTCTGGGCCTTTGGCGATTTGGTCTCGTCCTTGACGAACAGGAGATACTGGTTGTTGTCCTTGACAATCGTGGCATCAATGACATTAAAGTTGTCGTCGTAGAAGAGCCGTGTTTTTGTGTAGGTCTTGAAGTCTTGGGTCGTGGTGCAATAGATGCGGTGATTCAAAAAGGTCTTTCCTGCCCGGTCGCCTTGAGCTGCTTCTGTTTCGGGGAAGCGGCCCGGGATGGTGGTGGACCAGTAGATGATATACTCTTTTTCTTGGGGGTCGTAATAAATTTCCGGTGCCCAGCAATTGTGGGCTGTGGGTTCGTGGCCCATGACCGGGACAAAGGCCTGGTCAGACCAGTTTAAAAGATCTTTGCTGTGTGCTACACCAATGCCGCGGTCCTGCCAGCTGCTGGTCCAGACCATGTGGAATTGACCGTCCGGGCCTGTGCAGATGCAGGGGTCACGCATGAGCTTGCCGCCGACCTTGGGGGCCAGAAAGGATTGACCCTGTTTTAAAGCGGTCCAGGTCAGGCCATCTTCGCTCCAGGCCAGATGTAGACCGTTCTGGCCGTTGTCCAGGAAGTAGGAAAACAGATATGCGGTGGGTTCTTTGGGGGCTTCTACCTGAGCTGCGTTGCATCCGCACAGGCCCAGGAGGATGGTCAATATCACAATTCGTTGAATCATACCTGTATCTCCTTTGGGGCTCAGCAAACGCCAAGATCTGGCCCTCTTGGGAAGGAGTCCAAGTCTTGGCGCTATGTCACGTTGTTTATGATACCGCCTCTAACCACCTAGAAGATGACTGACAATGAGCATCTCCAGTGCTTCATAGTCACGTTCTGCGATGAGTGCCTCGACCTGTTGTTCGTCCAGGCTGCGTACCAGATCCACCAGCTTGAGGAAGATGGTGCGGCTGTTGCTCAGATGTTTGGTGGCCATGGCCTGCTTCTGGGTGCGCATCGCCTTGACGTCAAGTCCTATGAACTCACCTCGCTGGCCATAGTTGTGTTTTTCCAGTATACGTACCTGATTGAATGCACTGCGGAGATTGATGGCACCAAAGCTCCGGTCCTCGTCAAATTTCAGACCGTTTTGATCATTGAGATGAACTGTATACAGCTTGTCGAACGCCAGGGCGTATCCCATTTCATCCGAGGGATCAAGGCCTGCCAGGATGGCATGGGCGGTTTCAATGTTGATGCCAACGCGACTGGGGTCATGGGTCAGATAGCCGAGTGCCATGGCGTGGCCTGTGGTGGGGATATACGCATGGTCCATGGGTTCGTTGGGTTTGGGTTCAATGGCAATCTTGATGTTTGGATTGTAGTCCAGCATGTCATTAATCGCTTCAACCAGGCGGTCTACTGCCACTTTGCTGTCCTTGGCTTCACGCACATAGGTGCCTTCGCGTGCCAGCCAGAGCACGATGAGATTCGTGTTTAAGGCATCGGCAATATCAATGCACCGACGGCTGCGGTCGCGTGCGTATTGGCGGCATGCAGGATCATTTGAGGTATAGGCACCATCGATTGTCCTGTCATCTTCCCAAAGGCGGGGGGCTACAAATTCGGCAGTCAGTCCTTCTCCGTCCAGCAGGGTACGGACCTCCCTGGCTTTCTGGATAATCTGGTCATTCGTCAGGTCATCCATGCCAGGTACGGCGTCATCATCGTGAAATTGAACACCGTCAAATCCCAAGGTCTTGTACAACTTGATTTTTTTGGCAAAGGTGATCGAACTGCGTACCATGGGGCCAAACGGATCGCTGCCTTCATGAATGTTCCAGGGACCAAATGAAAAACGATATTCTCCAGGCATACTGTGTCTCCTTTTTTTTGTTAATAAAGGGCTCTCTGTTCATGATTTAAATATCACGCCAGCCCTTGCGGTAGGTGCGTCTTAGAAGCTGCTCCGCCTGGGGCTGATTGGGTATCTTGAGGTGGCCACTGTCCCAATCAAGCCACTGGTCAGGGTTTCGAATGGCGACCGTGCCCAGAAGAATGGCCTCGGTCATGGGGCCGGACTGGAGGAAGTGACACGCCGTTTTCTCACCCCCCAGACAGGCGTCTACAAAGTGATGATAATGATTTCTTGGGGCAAACTTGGGCCGTGCCAGATGACTGAACTTGTCCCTGGGTAAAAGCCAGGGGCTGGTATCCAGTGGATAGAGCAAGACGCCCTCGGTTCCAATCAGCAGGGCTGATTCAGTGGGATAGGTTTTTCCTGGATACAGGGCCTTGATGTCGTCGGGTGGATAGAACAAACCATCATACCAATCAATGGTCAGCGTCTGGCCTTCTATGTGCTGATTGCCCGGGAAGAGCCACGTAATGTGATTACTCTGCGGCCAGTGCTCGCCACGGCGTTCGGGTGAGTGCTTCCATGAGTCCTGAACCCGAGCCTTGACCTTCAGGGGCGCTGTCAGTGCCAGTCCTTTCCACATCAGATCGAACAGATGGCATCCAATGTCACCGGACCAACCGGTGCCAAAATCCTGCCACGCACGCCAGAGACTGGGATGATACAGTTTGGGTGCGTAGGGGCGTTCAGGGGCTGTACCGAGCCAGAGATCCCAGTTGAGATGTTCTGGTACGGGCTGGCCCTGAGTTGGGCGCGGCCCAGGGGAGCGGTAGCTTTCAATGGCACCAGGGCGGTTGGCGCATAGAACCACACGGCGTACCTTGCCGATCACCCCTTGGCGCAAATAGTCCAGGGCCATGCGTTCACCCATGCTGGAGGCAATCTGTGTACCCAGTTGTGTCACCACACCTGCCTTGCGTGTTTCTTCGATTAAGGTTCTGACTTCCGCGACATCATGACACATCGGCTTTTGACAATAGACGTGTTTGCCCAGGCGGAGGGCCTTGTGGGCGATGGGAAAGTGCATATGGTCAGGCACGGTGATATTAACCGAGTCCAAACGATTCCCTTCTTGAGCCAGCATGTCACGCCAATCAGCATACACGCGTACACCGGGGACCTGGGCACGGGCCTTTTCCAGATGTAAACGATCCACGTCACAGAGTGCCGTGATCTGGACGCGAGGGTGGTTCAGGAAATTCTGAAAATCATTAAATCCCATCATACCGCCCACACCAATGCAGGCATGGTTCAGTTTGGACTGGGCAGATACCCCTCGACTGCTGGTTGGCAGGATCAGAGGCAGGGCTGCCATGCCCAAAGTTGTCTTGAGAAACTGCCTCCTGGATGGCATGGGAGTGGGGGAAAGACCTTTGAGTGGATGTGTTACTACGTGACTCATATCGTCTCCTTGCGAAATAAAACAGGCAGCTCTATCGGTTCATCGTGTCAAGGTATACGTTTTGATGCTATTTGACAAGCATGGCCTGAGATAGGGTATGTCGTTCCTCGGGGCTGACCAGCACTTCGACCAGGGTCAGGGCAAACTCCAATGCCAGACCTGGCCCCTGTCCCGTGATGCATTTCTTGTCTATCTCGACGCCGGCTTGACTGGCATACTCTGCATCGAGTTGGTCCAGCATGGTGGGGTAACACGTGGCTCTTATCCCCTTTAACAGGCTATTGGGTTTTAAGACCACGGCTGGGGCTGCGCAGATGGCCGCGTACCAGAGACCGGCTTGCCTTTGGTGTTTGAGCATGGCAATCAGGAGGTTACATTGAGCCAGATGGGTTGCCCCTGGCATACCGCCGGGTAAGGCGATCATATCAAAGGTCTGGTCTTTGCACTCTGCTAAGAGGGCGTCCGCCGTAAACTTGACACCTCGGCTGGCAACGATGTTTAATGTGCTCTGGACAGAGGCCACAACCACGTCAAGGTTTGCCCTTCGCAGGGTATCGATCATACAGACGGCTTCAATTTCTTCAACGCCATCTGAGATGGGAATCAGGACTCTCTTTGCCATTTTCTTGTTCCTTTAAATTGGTTTAGTTGGCAGTTCGTATGCCGATCCAGAACAGGGATACATAGGTGCCGATAGCACTGCCTAGGTTGGCGAGGGCCACCACCAGCAGGGTTCGTGTGACAGGGTTATGCCAAAATTCCTTGACGGATTCAATCGCACCTGACATGTCTTCAAAATCATCTACTGTGGGGCGTTTGGCCCAGGCCTGAACTAAACCTGCCACCCAGCCAGCTCCAATCATCGGGTTGAGGCTTGTAAACGGTGCAGCAAAGAAAGCAGATAGTACGGCCAAGGGGTGTGCAAAGGCTGCAATGGCGCCTATGGCAGAAAAGAGGCCGTTGCCAAGGAGCCAGATCCAGAGATTTTTAAAGAAGTGGGCTGGGCCTTTGTCATACAGTCCATAGCCAAACAGCGCAATGATCAAGGCAGGGATGCCCCATTTCAGCAAGGTGGGTATCCAGGAGGGCGGTGGGGTCTTTTTGAGTTCTGTGAGGTCACTGTCCTGGTGGATATACTGACTGATACCTTTACAGTGGCCTGCGCCGACCACCGCGACGATTTTTTCACCGCCTGCTTCCCTGATCTTCTGGGCGAGATAGATATCGCGTTCATCGATCAACCGACTTTTAATTTCAGGGAACTGCTCCGCGAACTCGGCCATGATACTTTCGAGCTGGTCTTTTTCCTTGAGTGTTTCAACCATGTTTTGGTCGATGGTCTCGTTTGTGAATAAAGAGCAGAACAGGTGATTGATCAGCTTGGCCTTGGTCCAGAAACCCATGTACCCCCAAACACGTTTGAGCGTGATTTCGATCTTTCGATCCGCCAGGACCAGTTTGATGTTTCTCTTTTTTGCCAGATTGACGCCTTCCAGCATTTCGGCGCCGGGCTGCACGTCCAGGGTTTTGCCCAGCTGCCTGTAAAAGGCGGACATAATGAGCTGAACCAGGAGCATGAGCGACTTTTTCTCACGGACGACCTTGAATATGTCCATTTTCTTCCACGCATCACGTTGTGTCAGGGTCTGGTATCGGGGGCCGCAGAGTTCCACGCAGATTCGGTCAGGGGCGACAAGGTCTACGGTATTGATGACATCGTCTACGCTTTCCTTGGACACGTGGGCAGTGCCCACGAGATATATCTGGCGATTGTCTGCCAGTGTAACATGGGTCACGCGATCAGGCAGTTGGCTGTCTGTCATGAGCTTAATTTTCCTTAATGTGGCTTGCTTTTTATGGTTAATACAAAAAGGTTATTAATAGCACAAAACAAGGGGGAAAGGAAGCCAAAACCCTCTTTCAGGGCATCTCAAACTGACAAGGACTCGCTTCTGTGGTTCTTGTTGTGGCAGAAATCGTGCATGGTGTCCGGTATTGGGGTTGATCAATGCCGGCAAGTCGCGTATTTTTTTGTCTCTATTGGCGAATAAAAACATCATTGCTAATGGCTTTGGGATATCAAGGGATACTCAACGTGTTGGCTGATTTAGTGAAAGGAGTAGCTTCATGAAACGAATTGTCTGTGTATTGGCTCTGTGTGGTCTGGTTTCAGTGGTTGGATGCAAGCCTGCCGTAACAACGGGTAAAGATGCAGGGGATGGGGGGACTGAGATAGGTCAATGGCGAGTTCATGACATGGACCGTTCTGCCCCGGAAGTGGTCACACCCGGTGCCACCTCTTGTCAAGCCCCGTCGGATGCGATTGTTTTATTTGATGGATCAGATCTTTCTCAATGGCAAGATACCAAGTGGGTGATACGCGATGGCACTATGGAATCAGTCAAGGGGGCTGGCTATATCAAAACCAAGGCAAGTTTTGGTTCTTGCCAGTTACACGTTGAATTTGCCACACCCGCGAATGTCAAGGGCAATGGGCAGGGCAGAGGCAATAGTGGCGTGTTTTTGCAGGACGAGTATGAAGTTCAGGTGCTTGATTCTTTTGACAATGCCACCTATCCGGACGGCCAGTGCTCGGCTCTATACGGCCGTGCCGTGCCTCTTGTCAATGTTTGCCGCAAGCCCGGTGAATGGCAGAGCTATGATATTATCTTCCACAGACCCCTCTTTGACGGCGATCAAGTGGTGAGAAAAGCGACCTTCACCATACTTCAAAACGGCGTGTTGGTTCAGGATCATGTGGTTCTAAAGGGAGGCACCCAGTGGAAAGGTGGGCATGCCGTTTCCGAATATGTACCGCATGAAGACAAGCGTCCTATTGCCTTCCAAGATCATGGCAATCCAGTGGGATACCGGAATATCTGGATTCGCGAGTTAGACGACTAAACCAAATTTAAACACAGTCTTCCACTGGTATGGCCTTGGCCTGGCGTTTGAACAGGTCGATGTCGTGCCAGTGGTTGGACTTAAAACGCCAGCGATTGGCCAGACCCACCAGGATCACATGCAGGGTATACGCTAACCATGGGCCGATTGCGTTCAACTGGGGGGCCAGTGTGACAATTGCCCAACCGCCCAACCCCAGGACCAGCACAGCACCGGCTGTGGTGATCAGGCCCAGCCACAAGGTGTCGCCTGCGCCACGTAGGGCGCCATTGTAGGTAATGACTGCCGCGTCGAATATTTGAAAGATGGCCGCACAGATCAAAATCTTGGCCCCCAGTACAGAGGCCTCCGGCGTCAGGTCCCAGATACTGATGATTGAATGGCGAAAGAGATAGAAGAGAATGCCGACCAGGCCCATGTATCCCATGGACAGACGCAAGCACAGACTGGTCTGTTTGGTGGCAATGTCCTTTCTATTGCGTCCAATGGATTTGCCCACCGTGGCTGTCAGGGCAATGCCTATACCGACCACTGGCATAAAAGACAGGGTCATGCAGGAGTACACCGCACTGGTCGCTGCCTGAGCGGCCGTACCGAACCGTCCGATCAAGGCAAAGAGAAGGGCGCCTACAAATGCGGCGTTAACCATCAGGGCAAAGCCGGCAGGGGCCCCAATCTTGACCAGATCCCGAATTTTTGCCCAGTCAAAACGGAAGCTCGTGCGGCTCCGGAAGGTTTTGTGAAAACTGGGACTCAAGAACCAGAGTACCCGCGTTAAGGCGTTGACCACCGCACCAATCACCGTGCCCCAGGCTGCCCCGGCAATCCCCATCTCCGGAAATCCCCATTTGCCAAAGATCAGTGCGTAATTGGCCAGGACGTTCACCACCTGGCTGATCAGGGCCGTGATCATGGTGATTTTTGCCTGGTGAATGCCCATGAAGAATTGATTGGTGGCCCATATGGACACGACCACAAATTGACCGAGAAGCATGATACGCAGGTACGTGACTTCCAGCGGGATGATCTCAGTCGGTTGGCCCATCCATTGAAACACGGTGGGGGCCAGGGGCCAGAGAATTGCAAATGTGAAGCAGGAATACATAATGCCAAGATACATCGCCTGCCATGTGTAGTGGGCGCAGTCTTGATAGGCTCTGCGTCCAAAACTCTGACTGACAAAGGTATTGACCGTGGTCATGACACCGAGCAGAAAGCTGGACGGTACAAAGCTGATCATGCTCGCCGGTAGGACTGCTGCCAGGGCCTCCTGGCTGTATTTGGCCACCATCAGACGATCCACAAACTGCATGAGTGTGTAAGAGACCGTGGCAATGACCATGGGGCCACCGATCTTGATCAAAAAGCTCAACGATGTCTCATCTTGATCCAGAGGTTTTTTCTGCCTGTCTGACATGCGTTCTGCCTTTACGCCTCAGGGAACAAGGCCATCAATAATGCCGTTTCTGACATACCCAGGACTTGGATTTGTTTTATGGCATGGGTCTGGCCGGACACGATCTGGATATGCTTCTTTTTGACACCCAGGGTCTTGGCGAGAAAGGCAATGATGCAGGCATTGGCCTTACCTTTTTCGGGCGGTGCCGCTATTTTGAGTTTGAGCATATGGTCCCAGATACCGGTGATAGCGGTCTTGCTACTGCCTGGCACAACCTTGGCGAAAAATGTGATACTCTGTTCATGTGTTTGAATATTGATCCGTGCCATGATGGGGGTCAGTCAATATTCTCTCTCAGATTGGAACCAATGGCCAGCTGCACGTATTTCTCGATCTGATCTGCCAGTTCACCGGCATGGGGCAACTGGAAATCTTCCACATGCCCGTCCAGAAAATCCCCGTGTAACGTTTTCTTGCCTATTTTTACTCGAATGATGGGGGGAGATGTGCCCGAACGCGTGTAATCATTGTCATGATGTTCCGTGAGTTCCACACGCCAGTTTTCGCTGATAAATACCAGGCATTTGCCAGTAAAGATGGCGGTGGGGAAATAGTCACGTAAAACTTTTAGCATATCCATTATCATCCCTCAGGTCAGAGAGCCGATCAGATTGGTAATGTCTGAGATATCTTTTTGTGTACAATAGTCCTGTATTCCCTGAATCACTTTCATGCAGCAGGCCGGGTCCATGAAGCTTGCCGTACCCACAGATACGGCTGTGGCGCCAGCAATCATAAACTCCAAGGCATCTGATGCTGTGCGAATGCCGCCGAGTCCGAGTATGGGGATGTGGCTGGGTTTGCCCACGTCATTGTACACCTTATTGACAAGATACACGGCTATGGGCTTGATAGCAGGCCCGGACAGGCCACCCGTTCGGTTGGCCAGAATCGGCTGACGTTTTTCAATATCAATGACCATGGCCGTAAAGGTATTGACCAGGCTCAACGCATCAGCGCCGCCCTGGACAGCGGCTCGGGCCGTGGTGCTGATGTCTGTGACAGAGGGACTCAGCTTGACGATCAATGTCTTGTCGCCAGTGACCGCTTTGACTGCTTTGGTAATGGCCTCCACCTGACAGGGATCGGTGCCAAAGCTGATGCCGCCTTCCTTGACATTGGGGCAACTGATATTGAGCTCAAATCCAGTCAGCGTTGTTTCGTTGGCCAGACGTTCGGTTACAGCGACATAATCGTCAATGGTGGTGCCTGCAATATTGACGTACACAGCCAGGCCTTGCTTGGCCATGGGAGTCAGGATTGGGATTTTCTCCCGCAAAAAACGATCCACACCCATATTGGCCAGGCCAATGGCATTGAGCATGCCCGCATCGGTCTCCACCAGTCTGGGAATGGGATTACCTTTTCGAGGGGCCAGGCTGATGCTCTTGGTCACAAAGCCCCCCAGGTCGCTGACAGGCATAAAATCCTGCAATTCATCGGCATATCCACATGTCCCGGATGCCGTTGTCACCGGGTTGCTCAATCGAGTCCCTGCAAAATTGACTGAAATATTCGATTTCTTATCCATAAGCCTTCATGAAATACCAGATCATGGCCGTAAATACAACCAATTTTAGGTCATATGACCTGATGAAAAGGGTGATTTGTTGGCATCGATTCCCGTTAAATGGGAATTGTTCAGGTGGCTGGCTGCTCCGGGCAATGCTGATGTATCTCAAAATAAACTGGATATCTACTGACGGTTCGGCCAGTGCCCTGGTTACTCACTTGCTTGAGCAGACTAGGCCCGATCAGGAAGAGCTGGATGAAATCCAGAAGACCATTCAGGCGTTTGAGTGCAAAGAGGGAGGTGCTTAATGTCTGTATTTGATTTCTTGTCTCAACCCCTGTGGCAACGTCTGGCGATCACACTGCTTCACTTTGTGTGGCAGGGTTTACTCATCGCAGTTTTACTTTATGCCATGATTCGTTTGTTCAGGCTGAGATCCGGCCAGACTCGCTATGTGACGCTTGTGTGTGGATTTGCGGTTTTAATGATCTGCCCCATGGTCACGTTTTTTGTGTTGGACAGACCAGTAGTGACCATGAGTCAGTCCACGACTTCCACTGACCTAACCCGTGGGATTCTGCCGGCGTTTACACAAACCAGGGTAATTTTACACAATGAACCTCTCGCTTCCAGGCCCATGGCTGTGACCCATACCGACGCCATAGAAGTCCCGCAGGAAAACAGGGTCATGACCTGGAATACGATTTTGCCCTGGGGCTTGCTGGTCTGGATCACGGGCGTGCTTGTCTTGAGTGTGCGTTTGCTCCTGGGATTTATCGGTGTTCATGGCTTGAAACGTGATCTGGAGCCTTTGCCCATTGCGACGGCACAGAGGATAACCTGGCTCTCTGAAAAATTGGGCTTGAGCAGGAAACCTGGAATGATCCTGCATCGTGTACAACGTGTTTTGGGGATCATCACACCTGAAAAAAGCAATCACCTTTGGCTGGCCGGCGCGGCTGGGATTGCTCTATTGGCCATTATTACCATTATGGCGTCCGGGCATTTATTGGCTGGTGAACAGATAAAAGACCAGGTTGGCGGCTATATGGCCACGTTGGCAAGCGGCGCCACCGTTGAGTTGATAGGCGTCACGCACCTTCCAATGACAGTTCCAGGGAGAGTCGGAGGTTGGTGGAAACCAGATGGTGCGTTGTTGCATGATCCTCTGTTTGATTCTGTTGACTTCAAGTATAAGACCTTTGAAGATTGGGAGACATGCGCTTTCTATGCAGTGGCCCTCAAATTTCATGCCAATCCTAGATATGTCAGAGTTATCAAGTGGGAAGCCTCTGAAGCATTGTATATTGATTCAATCCCTGCAAAAAAACACAGTACATGGGTTTATCAAGACGGGATTCGCGTGGCTGGAATTCAATGTCCGAAAACTGTGGAGAAAACTGTGCTTCGCGTAGGGATTGAAAGCGGCCATCAGGGTGACAGTCTGGAATGGGTAGAATTCAAGGATGTGGCATTGCGACTGGATGCCAATGGGGAAAAGGAAACTGCCACTCTGGGACGAATTGTAGGGCAACTTTCCCCTGATGTTAATCTCGTGGAGGGACGCATTGGATTGCTGGGCCTGCCCCATATGGACTACAGTGTCACAGCTCAGAAAAATCGTGGTCCTATCCGTGCTGACGCTAACGGAGCATTCGTGATTGAAGACATTTCTCCAGGATGGTATGAACTGGGCACCATGGTCCAGTCTTCAGGTTTTACTGATTTTCAAGACGAGCTGAATATGACTGGAGGGGCCTATAGCTCAAGCTTTACCTATACCATCCGGAAACCTGTACAGGTCAAAACGGGTGAGACCTTGCGTGTTACACTGGGTTTTGAGGGACGCGATGTGCTTGGGCGGTTTGTGTTGCCTGAGGACTCGCCCTATCCCTCTATCCCCTTTGGTATTTTAGATGGCGTGGAAGCATTTTATACAGCTGGCCCAAAGATTCAAGAGAACCGCCCGGTTCAATACGCCCAGATGTCTAGAAAAGAGCGTCAGCAATGGCAACAGCAGTGGTACAAAAGCGAGGAGTACATACGATAGCGTAGAGCCCAATTGACAAATCCAAACCGACGGCATTATGTGATACCGGTTCAGAATGATGGCTCATTCCGAATCAGCCATGTGATTCCAGGTACGTATGAGGTGTATTTTTCCAAAGAAACGCATAAATACCTTGCTCAATTTGGACCGTTGGAAGTGGCGAGCTATAATCCGATTCAGGCATCATGAAGGCATATCGTGGTATTTTCAAAACGGGTTATTTCCTGATTGATGCAGAGGGTATGATTGTGGCTGGATACAATTTTGGCGGTCATCGATTACAGAAGGCATTAGCAAAAACACTGGAAACTGAGTAGTGGGTCGCTTCGCTCCAGTTTTGAGTTTTAGGTGTTTGGTTTTAAGTTGGTGGCAAGGAGTTTTTGGTCGCTTCGCTCCAGTGTTAAGTTTTAGGTGTTCAGTTTTGAGTTGGTGGCAAGGAATGTTTCTTTTCAGCTATCAACGGGCAGCTTAACTTCTCAGCTTCTCAGCTTCTCAGCTTCTCAGCTTCTTATCTTCCTAGTTTCCTAGCTTCCTACCTTCTTGCAGCGCAGCGGTCTTCCCTTCTTTATTCCCTCTCTGCAAAGTACGAACTGCGTGCAAAGGGTTCTGAGATGACCCATTGGAATCCCAGGTCGTGGGCGGTCTTCTGCCACCATTCGAATTTTTCCGGTGTGATGAATTCTACCACGTCCAGGGCGTGTTTGTCCGGCTTGAGATACTGACCAATGGTGAGGCGATCGCACTGAACATGGCGCAGGTCCCGGAGTGTCTGGATGACCTGGTCATCGGTTTCTCCAAGACCGAGCATGAGGGAGGACTTAGTTTGTATGGCCCCAAAGACGTCCTTGGCCTGGGCGAGCAGGGCGAGCGAGCCCTGGTAGTTGCCTCCTTGTCTGGCCATGGGATACAGGGACGGTACGGTTTCTACATTGTGGGCAAAGACAAACGGCAGGGCCGGCTTGAGGATTTCCAGGGCCTGTTGTTCGTAACCCATGAAGTCTGGGGTCAAGATTTCAAATTTGGTTTGGGGGCAGGCCTTTCTCACTCCCAGAATGCAGTCTCTGAAATGACTGGCCCCCCTGTCCTCAAGGTCATCGCGGTTGACACTGGTCATGACGAGATACTTGAGTTTCATCTGTTCGACCATCTTGCCGAGACGTTCGGGTTCTGTGGGATCAGGGGGCAAGGGCTTGCCGGTGGCTACTGAACAGAACCTACAGTTGCGTGTACACACATTGCCCAGGATCAGGACCGAGGCTGTGCCACGTGTCCAGCATTCGCCGCGATTGGGGCAGTTGGCATGTATGCAAATGGTCTGGATGGACAGGTCTTCCAGCGTGTTTCCTGTGAGGTCGTAATTTCGGCCCGCAGGCAGAGGCCTGCGAAGCCAGTGGGGGAGTCTGGGTTTTGTCTTTTTTGTCATGGGCGTGCTAAGGCTTTTTCTAACAGAGATTTCAGGGTTTGTTTGACTACTGACATGTCATAGGTTTGGCCCGTTTCCTGGGTGGCTGAGGTCATGTCAACACCGTCCAGGCCACAGGGCACAAAATGATTGAATACGGCCAGGTCATTTTGAATGTTGATGGCCATGCCGTGGAACGTAATCTGGCGTGTGACACGTACGCCAATGGAGGCGATTTTTTTGGGGCTGACCCACAGGCCAGGAAAGCCCTGCTTGCGTTGAGCAAGCACATCCAATGTGGCGAGCAGGTCAATACCTACGCTTTCCAGAATACGTACATAGTCATTGATGCCGAGGATTAGTTCACGAAGGTCGAGAATCGGGTAAAACACGATTTGTCCGGGATTGTGGGCTGTGGTGCCACCACCCCGGCGAATGGGCACGACATCAATGCCTTGGGCCTCGAGTGTTTGTTCCGAGGTCAGGAGTTTGTTGGCACTCTGCCGGGCACCCAACGTGATCACGGTGGGGTGTTCCACGAGCAGCACCGTGTTCGGAATGGCATGGTTGCGGCGTTGTTCCACCAGGTCTTTTTGCCGAGCCAGGCACTCGGCATAGGGCTGGAGTCCACAATCCACACACTCAAGATGAGACGTCTTTTCTTGCATACCGGATAGTCTACACGATACTGGACCTTATTTCAAAACTGATTTTGAAACGAGGTTTTCGCTAGGGATGTAAGCCAATGTCATCTATGAAGAGTAGGCCCTGGCCGCCAGACGTTTGCTGATCAAGACCGCCAATGCCAATACTGATGGCTTGAATGCTTCTCAGATTGATGTTGGGGTAGCTGGATAGATCTATGTTCCAGGTTTTCCAATCGGAGTGCAGGACAGCCAGGGGATTGTCGGGATGAGGGATCAACAGCGATTCACCCTGAGTGTCTTCCAGCACAAGATACAGGTCGTCAGCCTCATTCAAAGGAATGCCCAGGCTTGATTCTGTAGTGAAGGGTGCCACGCTGGAGCTGGAAACCTGCGAAAATACGGCTGTGCCTGGTGTGTAGTTGTCCGCGTAAACACAGTGCATCAGGCCCAGCGAGGCAAATCCGGAGAGCGACATGGCAGGTTGATTGTCTAAGGTGACTGGCGACCACGAAAAACCATTTTGTGAATGGGACAAGGATAGGATTGCCCCCTCTCTCTGGAGCTTTATCCAGTGTGGCAGTGTCACTGTGCCAGGCTCAGAGTAGAGGCTGGTGACAGGTTGGCCCAGGCTACTTCGATAGTGGCATACCAGCCGGCCGTCCGCAGTGATGGCCACACAAGTCTGCGGGGCATTGGATTCATGACTTTGCCTGATCATGATGCCAGCCTGAGATAGGGCATGGATTGTCTCAATGTGATCAACGCAGGCTGAAATTGTCGCACTGCCGGATACCGATTGAGATACAAAATAGCAACGATCGTTTTCCTCCCAGAAACCAGTGCCAGATCCCGTCAGATTGAATGTATTCTGTTGCCTGGAGAATTGGCCTACGGCGTCTGGTTGTCCGTGAAAGGCCAGTGACAGGGTGTTCAGGCTCTGGTTGTTTTGAGATGTCATGTCCAAAGGCGAGGCAAAGCCGTGTTTGGTTTCAGAGTTTTGGTACGCGCCGCTGTTATTATAGGCCAGAGGCATGGATTGTTTGCCTGCATGGACTATGCGCTGTTCTGCATAGGGGCGATCCATGTGTCCCACTGTGGCACCGGTGTTGTTACCGGGTTGGGCAGGGTACGGTTGGGAGTAGCCCCAGCCATCAAGCCAGGCCACAAAAATCCGTTGCGGAGGCAGATTGGCATAGGACTCAAAATCTTCAAGTGTGACGTAATCTGACGTGGTAAACTGCCATACCTGGCCTGTGGCAACATTGGGTTGATTGAAACTGTTGACGTCATCCACACGCCAATAATAGGTCTGGTTCAGGTCCAGAGGGGGTAGGTCGTAGGATGCTGTGTTTTGCTGTACCAGAAATTCTGGATCATGGGGTGTGGCCAATCTCACGGAGATTCGGTTTGTCCCGAGGTAGAGGTTGTGGGTGATCACTGTTGTTCCAGCGTTCCATGATAGCCGTGGCGACTGACTGATGTCTGAGTTGGCGTTTCCAGGGGTGGGAGAGTGACTTCGTGTGTTGGGTTGCAAAGGGCCGTTTGGGATGATTTTCGGGGTTTGGAGACCATGAGACCAGAGTAGTTGAATATGAGGATCACCTTGTATGTGGGCATATTCAAGGACAATCTGGGTTGGCGTGTTCAGGTTGGGAGGGACCGTGACGCTGAGTTGACGTGTGGGATGTGGGATCCAGTCATTCATAACGACCTGTCCATCCACCCAAAGTCTCACACAATCATTGGCAATCACTGACAGGGTCGTGTTTTGGGATGTGGGCAAAAAAATCTGGCCAGTCCATCGCACAGAGAACTGATTCGATGAGAGCACACGATTAAGTTGGTTGTCTTGCGTGAAATTCAAGTTGATATGGTCGTCCACACGTGTCAAGACTGGCATTTCACCCAGGTACGTATTGTCAAAATACCGTCCCTGGATACCGCCATCTGAGCCCAATGTGGTAAACTGCCAGGTATCCCCTTGGGTGATCAGGCCTGAACTCTGGCGTTCATCAATACGCCAGTAATATGTGGTGCCTTTTTCCAGTGGGGGCAAGGGAAATTGAAGTTGTCCTGTTCCCACAATCAAGCCGTGATATACGGAAGACAATCCCACACGTACAGACTCTTCGTTTGATCCAAAAAAGATGTCGTGAGATACGGCCAGAAGGCCAGATTGCCATGAGAGGGTGGCATTCCCCGGTGTGACCCATTGTGTATTTGATGATGGATTGGGGACGCCGGCTTGATACGACAGCGTTGTAAAGGTCCAGGTGAACCCACTATGGAGGGTCCCTGAAAAATCGGTGATGTCAATTCGCCAATAATAGGTTTGTCCTAATTCAAAGCCGAGACTGTTGAAATAGGACGAGGTGGTCCTTGATAAGGTGGTGATACGATCGGCATCTGTCGGTGGAACGCCAGTGCTCAGGTACAGATGTTGTTCGGAGGCTTGCTGTGCCGGGGTCCATCGCAGCAGCACAGAAGAAGGGTCCGCTGTGCCGAAACCATTGGCTGGAACGGGAGATTCTGCTTTCAACTCAGTCGCAAGCAGATCCTGCTGTACCAGTGCGCAGACCAGTAACAACCAACTTGTGACAAAAAAAACTCTGGATTGTCGGGCACTCTGTCGATTCAAACGATCAACCTCCTGCACTGCATTGGAGCCAGCATTGATGTGCCGTTACTCCTAAGGCAGTATTCTAGCAAAACCGGCAAATTGAGTCAAGATGTGCTCTGGCAAAGTGGTATCGGGTTTTGTCGAGATGTTCTAGGATTTTTTGTTTTATGGGACTTTTCGTGTTGCTGCGAAAGGGTGATGGGGCAATGGGAGGTTTGGGGTGGCGCGGTTCTGAATATTTGGGAGTATTGCTTCAAGGGATTCGCTTAATTTTCAGGCAGAGCCCATAAAACAGTTGAAAAACGGGATTTATCCGTTAAACTACTCGGAATTTACCTGTGTTTGTGTGCGCAGGATTTGAATCAGTAATTCGAAAGGAGCAAACAAAGTGAAGGTTCTTAAGAGTATTGTTGGACTTTCAGTACCAACCTTGCTGTTTGGTGCGGCTGCACTGGCACAAGAAGGGATTGGGCCTGAAGCAGTTGTTACAATAGTTCCAAGTACGCCGCTATTATGGTGGATCGCCCCGATCATGTCGATCGTGGCACTGTTTTTTGCCTTCTACTTCTATAAGAAGGTGATGGCAGCCCCTGAAGGTACGGAAAAAATGATTGAGATCGCCACGCACGTAAAAGACGGTGCTTACGCGTATCTCTTCAGACAGTACAAGGTTGTGAGCGGCGTGTTTCTCGTGCTCCTGGCCCTGTTTGCCTTCCTTTCTTATAAGGGCGTTCAGAATCCATTCGTGCCGGTGGCCTTCCTGACCGGCGGTTTCTTCAGTGGTCTGTGCGGATTCCTGGGTATGAAAACAGCCACCAACGCCTCTTCTCGTACGGCTCAGGGGTGTAGCGAAGGTTTGAACCGCGGTTTGACCGTGGCTTTTCGTTCTGGTGCGGTCATGGGTCTGGTCGTGGTCGGTTTTGGCCTGCTGGACATTGCCCTGTGGTATTACCTTTTGGACCAAATTTTCTTTGTATTGGATCCTCTTACAGGGTTGACCACTGGATTTAAGATGGGTGGTTTTCAACTGGTGCATGAAGGTTTGACTCAACATGAGAAGCTGGTTGAAATCACCGTGACCATGATTACCTTTGGTATGGGTGCTTCAACCCAGGCCCTGTTTGCACGCGTGGGTGGTGGTATCTACACCAAGGCTGCTGACGTGGGTGCTGACCTGGTTGGTAAGGTAGAAGCCGGTATTCCTGAAGACGATCCTCGTAATCCTGCCACGATCGCTGACAATGTCGGTGACAATGTGGGTGATGTCGCTGGTATGGGTGCTGACCTGTATGAAAGCTACTGTGGCTCGATTTTGGCTACTGCAGCTCTGGGTGCCGCTCTGCCCGGCATTACGATTGCCGCACGCATGAACTATGTGCTGGCCCCCATGATTGTGGCGGGCATTGGCATTGCCCTGTCCATTGCCGGTATTTTCCTGGTGAAATGTAAAGAGGGAGCGACTCAAAAGGAGCTTCTTAAGGCTTTGCTCGTGGGTACACTGGGCAGTTCCGTGTTGATTCTGGTCGCTATGGCCATTTTGGCCGGTACTCACGTGATTACCTGGGGTATCTTTGGCTCAGTAGTGTCTGGTCTGGTCGCTGGTGTGGTGATTGGTCAGATCACGGAATACTTCACGTCCGCTGAATTCAAACCCACCAAGGGTATTGCAGAACAAGCCAACATGGGCGCTGCCACCACGATTATTGATGGTTTGGCCACTGGCATGTTCTCCACGGGCTGGTCAGTCCTCACCATTGTGGTGGGTATTCTCTGTGCCTTTGGTTTTGCCGGCGGTTTCACGAATCTTTCCATGGGCCTCTATGGTATTGGTTTTGCGGCTGTGGGTATGCTGTCTACATTGGGTATCACGCTGGCCACAGACGCCTACGGTCCCATTGCTGACAATGCCGGCGGTAATGCCGAGATGTGCGGTCTGCCCAAGGAAGTACGTGAAAGAACCGATGCTCTGGACTCTCTGGGTAACACAACAGCTGCCACAGGCAAGGGCTTTGCCATTGGGTCTGCTGCCTTGACAGCCATGGCACTTCTCGCTGCCTATATCGAAGAAGTCCGCATCTGGATCAAAAAGCTGGCTATAGCTGGTGACACATTTGCGGCTGATGGTGTTACGAAGCTTACTGATGGTACGTATGCTGTGGGTGATGTGCTCTTTGCTGCCAGAGATGGCGTAGAGGGTGCCCTCAATGTAACCACGGCCAGTGTCATGGACTTTGTCAATGCTTACAACATGAGCATCATGAATCCCAAGCTGATCTGCGGTCTGTTCCTTGGTAGTATGATGGCCTTTGTATTCTGTGCCATGACCATGAAGGCTGTGGGACGTGCTGCTGGGGCCATGGTGAACGAGGTTCGCCGCCAGTTCAAGGAAATCCCCGGTATTATGGAAGGCACAGGCACGCCTGACTATGCTCGTTGTGTCTCGATTTCGACTGCAGGTGCACAGAAGGAAATGATTATACCGTCCTGCCTGGCCATTGTTGTGCCGGTTGTCACAGGCCTGATTTTGGGTGTGGCTGGTGTCATGGGCCTTCTGGCTGGTGGCCTGGCTGCTGGTTTTGTACTGGCCATCACCTTGAACAATGCCGGTGGTGCCTGGGATAATGCTAAGAAGTTCATTGAGCAGGGTGCTCATGGCGGAAAGGGCTCTGAAGCCCATAAAGCCAGTGTAGTTGGCGATACTGTGGGTGATCCGTTTAAGGATACCTCCGGTCCCAGCCTCAACATCCTGATCAAGCTCATGACCATGGTCAGTGTGGTATTCTCTGGCGTGGTTGTGAAGTACGGGGCTCAGATCACTGAAGCCTTGGGCATGGGTACTTACTAACCTATCTGCCAAAATGCATGAGGTTGACGAAACTCGTTAATCAGTGTAATCTATCGGGGCGGTCCCTTGGGGGCTGCCCCGTTTTTTTTGAAACTTACGTGAAGGATAGTCGATTGACTAAGAAACCGAATGAGCAAGCCAGAGTATTTTCATTGGGGGCTGCAAAAATAGCACAGGAAACACATTGCATAGATGTGGTGGTTCTGGACCTGCAGGGCATGTCGCCAGCCACAGACTTCTTTGTCGTGGCCACAGGCACCAGTAGCCGGCAGATGCGTACAGTCTGCGACGAAGTGAGTCAAGAAGCCCGTGAGCAAGGATTTCAGAAATATGGCCGTGCTGGATACGAACAAGCCAAATGGATACTTCTTGATTTTGTGGATGTGGTTTTTCATGTGTTTGATGAAGAAGCCAGAGCGTATTACGACCTCGAAAATCTGTGGCCGGATGCACAGCAATTGGATCTCCTCCCTTACATTGAACCCGAAACTCCGGACTCAGAAGACTGAATTGACCCATGCAAACAATTTTACAGCTGCTTGAAGTACGTATCAGTGCCGCCATGACTGCTTTGAGCGGTCAGCCAGGAAACGCTGCTATTGTCAGACCCACGACAGATCCCAAGTTTGGGGATTACCAGGCCAACGGTGTGATGGGATTGGCCAAGAAAATGAAAACCAATCCCCGCAAACTGGCCGAGACTCTGGTGGTCCAGCTTGATCTTTCCGACATGTGCGACACCCCGGAAATCGCAGGGCCAGGATTTATCAATCTGAGACTCAAACCCGATTTTCTTAATACGCGTTTGAAGGCCATGGCCGAGGATTCGATTCGTCTGGCCATTGATCAATCAGAGGCGTGTGAAACCGTGGTTGTGGATTTTTCCAGTCCCAATGTGGCCAAACAAATGCATGTGGGGCACCTGCGAAGCACCATCATCGGCGACAGTCTCTGTCGTTTGCTTGAGTTTCAGGGGCACCGTGTGATTCGTCAGAACCATATTGGTGACTGGGGTACTCAGTTTGGCATGTTGATCGCCTTTCTCCTGGAAAACAACCCCACCGTAGGCCAGGGCGGTGACATCGAGATCGAGGACTTGGAGCAGTTTTATCGCGATGCCAAGGCCCGATTTGACGAAGACCCCGCATTTGCCGATACCGCTCGCAAGGCCGTGGTTACCCTGCAGGCCGGTGATGAGCAGTCTGTAGGCGTGTGGCAAAAGATTGTGGATGAATCCAGGCGTCACTATCAGCCCGTGTATGATACATTGGGTGTCAGATTGACCCAGGAGAACGAGCGTGGCGAAAGTTTTTACAATGATCTTCTGACGCCGGCAGTTCAAGCTTTGAAAGACAAAGGGCTGGCTGAGACATCGGATGGTGCCATGTGCGTCTTTCCTGAGGGATTCAAGAACAAGGAGGGCAATCCTATGCCCTTTATTGTTCAAAAGTCTGACGGTGGTTTTTTATACGCCACCACGGACTGTGCAGCCCTCAGATATCGAGTCCGTGACTTAAAGGCAACTCGTATTGTCTATGTCACTGATTCGCGTCAGAAGCTCCACTTTGACATGTTGTTTGCCACGGCTCGCGCTGCGGGCTTTGCCAAGGAGACGACCAATTTGGCCCATGTCACATTTGGCACAGTACTGGGAGAAGACGGTTCGCCGCTCAAAACTCGATCAGGCGAAAACATTAAACTCAAGGATCTACTGGATGAGGCAGTCAGTTGTGCCCAGTCTGTGGTTGAAGGTAAAAATCCTGATCTGTCTGACACGGAAAAGGCAAAGATTGCACAGGCCGTGGGTGTCGGCGCCGTGAAATACGCGGATTATTCCAATAATCGTACCAGTGACTATGTATTCAGTTTCGACAAAATGCTGGCCATGGAAGGCAATACAGCTCCTTATATGCAGTATGCCTACGCCCGAATCCAGTCTATTGGACGTAAGGCCAAGGGCAAGGGCATTGATGTGGAGGCCGAGCTGACTGCTTTGGATACGCTCCTGTTGACCGAGGCCAGTGAGCTTGATCTGGCCAAGCACCTGGCACGTTATGGAGAAGCCATCGGCTTTGCCATTGCAGACTATCGGCCCAATTTTCTCACAACGTATCTGTACGAGTTGGCTCAGAAGTTTAGCAGCTATTATACAAATTGTCCGGTACTCAGTGCGGACCCTGATAAACGGCCCACGCGTTTGCTGTTGTGCGATCTGACAGCCAGGACGATCAAGCACGGATTAAGTGAATTGCTGGGCATTTCAGTGGTTGAGCAGATGTAGACCGAATAGGATCGATTTGAAAAGTTTCCCCGCCAGGGGCAGAAGGGAATAACGGATGAAGATTGTTCAGGAAGACATATCAATTCGAACTGAAAAACGAAGCGAAATGGTGGATATCACGAACAAGATTGTCACACTGATTGCCCATGAAGGCATCACAGATGGCCAGGTTACTGTGTACTGCCCCCATACGACAGGGGCCATCACGATCAATGAAAACGCAGATCCAGACGTGATACACGATTTATTACTCACATTCAACGAACTGTTTCCCAAGGATCGCCCAGGCTATCGGCACGTCGAAGGCAATTCCGATTCACACTGTAAAAGTTCCCTTATTGGGCCTAGCGAACAGATCCTGATTAAAGACGGTCACCTCGTGCTCGGCACCTGGCAGGGTGTCTACTTTTGCGAGTTCGACGGCCCACGCACGCGACGCGTCATTATTCAGATAAGCGGGGAAGTCTAAGAGTTCACTGAAAAGGCTCAGTTTTTTTGAATGAATCCTATTCAGAAAAATCATTGCTCAATCGCTAAAAAACAGAATAAAGCAGGCCGTCACAAAAGCCGACATATCTATTGACACAAGTAAATATCGTAGGTGTTGTCTGAACCATTACTATCGCACCCGTAACGGAGCGGAGGTCGATCTGATCCTGTCAGGAGACTTTGGCTTGCTCCCCATTGAAATCAAGTATGGCATCAAAACAGACACGCGAAAACTGGCCGCTCTAAAACGATTTGTCAAAGAGCGAGATCTCCCTCTTGGTATCGTGGTGAACAATGCTGATACCCCCGAACTCATTGCGGATTGTATTGTCCAGTTGCCTGCCCACTATCTCTAGCACACGCCAACGTCCAAGAAGGACGTTGCTTCGCTTCTCAGTTATCTCAACGATGCCTACCACTTAACCAAACCAGAGACTTTCACCGATGTGTACCAGTTGTTCCAAACGGCCCATAGAAACTGTGAGCCTATAGGCATTAGCGATCACATCGAGCTTTGATTAGAATTCGCCTTGCCAGCTGCGCGATCACTTGCTATAATTCCCCACGATTGATCGTAGTCTTTAACGATACAACGGTGGTATGCAAGTTCAGATTTTGTGCCGTCTTTTCTGAATCGGTTTCTTATGGGCTTGCCGGAAGGAACTCGACATGATGCGGAATCTTGCAAAGTTCCAGGTTCTGGCGACATAATTGAACTGCCTTGTATTCGTAACGGATTATTATCTAAGTGTTTGCGGGCGTAATTCAGTGGTAGAATGCCAGCTTCCCAAGCTGGACGTCGTGAGTTCGAATCTCATCGCCCGCTTTTTGACTTGGCTTGTCACAGGTTGGCAAGCCTTGTTTATTTCATCATTTACAAAACTCCCTGTGTCACTATCAATGATCTGTTCTTGACAGGTGTTGTCAGGTAAAGACTGGTTTTGGGCATGATTTTGGGCATACCTGGGCATACCATTGGGCATACCAATCAGATCACCATTCTGAGGGATATCATCCGTGCCAGTGGCCAGGGCAGTACTTGGTTCAGCCAAGGCCATGTAATCAGGCAATAATTCAATGGCGTCTGATTTTTCTTTCAGGTTGGTGTGGAGATAGCGGTCGGTGACTGAATCTTCTGCATGACGCATAAGGGTCTTTATCATCTGGCTGGATACGCCAGCGTTCTGTAATTCAGTGGCGAAGGTGTGTCTGAAGCAGTGTACGTCAAAGGTTCTCTTCTTGGCATCGGCCTTGGCGATCCCAGCGGCCTCCATATCCATGTTGAGGACCTTCACATAGTCTTGTGGGACATTAAACAGTTTCGCCCCTGGGAGCTTGTCAGCGATCCATTCGGATAGTAGGGGGACAAGGTCCTTCCTCAGAGGCATCTGGCATTCTTTGGCGTTCTTGGTCGTTGACCGTTTCAGATCGATGTATGGTATGACTGCATTCAGGTGCAGGTCAGAGACGAGCAGCCTTTCAACCTCAATCCTTCGAAGCCCTGTGAACAGCATCACTAAATCAATGAGATATCGTTCGAAGCCCAGCTTGAGAAGGCGTTTTCGATTGTCCTTTCTGACCTTGGCAATTCGTTGTCCTTTATGGGGGCCAGTGCGTATCGTCATTGCTTCGAGCAGCGGACGTGTACGGACGATGGAAAGAAGCAGCCCCATATCCTTTGTGGCCAATGCCCTTCGGTTTCGCTTGGTCTCGCTCTGGTCCGCCGTGCCCAGACCCTCCAGGGGATTGTTAATCAACCGACCTTCACGCACAGCCCAGCGACAGAAGGCGACGATTGCCACGCGGTAGGTATTGATCGTTCGGCCAGACATCTCCCCCTTGTCCTCTTGCCGGTTCATCCATTGCGTCATAGCGTTCTTGTTGATATCAATGAGTTGCGTGAATTTGCATTCCTCAATGATTCACTTCAAACACCGCTTGGTGTTGTCTACGTGGGCAGGGCTGGTGCGTCTGCCTCTGGTGGTCTTATACTTCAGGGCTTCAATATAGTCTTTCCTGTGTTCAGTGATGGGCCTCTGGGCATGCTGCTTTGCGTCAATTTCACCAGGAGTCGTGAGCTTGGATTCCACCCGCTCATCCTCATGAATCCAGTCCTTGAGTATATTGTCTGGACACTGCTTGTCACGGCATCCAGTAGAACGTCTCTTGACGATCCCGTTGTGATCACGGTACTTGGCCCAGTACGGGCCTGATTCAAGGATGATCTGTTTTCCATCCTCAGATAGAGGGGCCTCTTTCTTGGTTTCGCGTCCGTCAATCCATCGTGCCACCTTGCCGGTTCTGCGCCGAATAATTTCAGCATTCTCAGGGATGGGTTTGTAATTGCGTTGTTTATATAGCGTCGCCATTATTTACCTTCTTTCTTGTCCTTGGGCTTAAGCTCAAGACTAAGGTAGTCACACAGCTTTTCAAGGTTTCTGATCGAACATCCACCAGTGCCATGCATGATACGGTGAAGGGTACCCTGGTTAATATCAAGGTCTTTGCAGATCTTGTATCGACTGACACCGTTGACACGGGCTTGCTCAATTGCCTCTGAGAGTCTGTTGATTATCGCCATAATTAGATTATACCAAGTGCTATGCGCAACGTAAAGCATATTATATGTTCCTTTCTAATATTTCTCTGACTGCTTGATTCTCTGCTATATACCGATCAAGGCCACCGTCATACTCCAAGATGGCAGCACGTTCCTCCAATTCATATCGCAGGCCCAGTCGGTCGAAGTATTCCGCAGCCTGTCCAAAGCTCATATCATGTCGAGTACTGCCACCAGTGATCTTGGGTGGCCCTTCGACCAATTGATCAATGAAGTCGATAACACTAAAACTCATGATTCACACCCCTTAGAAAGTGCACAATGTGCACTTAGTGCACGTTCTACAGGCTCAAGGCCAAGATCTATTCCATATGAATCCTGTATAGCCTGCAACTGTTTGTCATCAGGCCTGAAATAGCTTTTTCCTCCACTGCGTGCGCTCTGAAGGCCATATCGTTTGAGAATGGCCCCAATGCCTCGGGCTGTATACCGGCTGAACAGGGCGGGCTCCTCTTCCTGAACTCGTGCAAGTACATCAGAGGCCCTGACACCGTGCGCATTGAGTTTCAATAGGTGTGTCATGGCCTGCAAAACGGCTTCATCAGCACAAGGGACGGAGTCCTCCTTTTGACGGGCTGAGGCCATCTGTGCGTATTCTGTGACTACACTCGTGATATCCTGGACACCACCTTGATTTTCAAGGAACTGGGCCAGTTGGAGTAGGGGCCCCCATATCTCCAAATCTCGACCGTGCAGGCCTTCACACTCAAACGGCTGTTGTGCCAATCTCGTGAATTCATGACCGTAGACCAAAGCCACGCAGTGCAATTCATCCCGGATTGATTGCCAGCGCGGGTAGTTGTCGATACGTCGCATGGGTTTGGGCGATGCCTTCGGTGCTCGAAACATGCAAAGACGTATGCAACGAGACAGCAGGGCAGGTGGTAGTTCATTGATACAGGCAATGGCCTTGGGTCCGAACACATCAAAGCTGACCAAAACAAAAGAGTCTCCAACCTTTTCAAGCCTCTGAGCCTTTTGCCCTTGTTTATATCCAGCCAAAAGAATGCTCTTAATTTCAGCCACTTCAGGGCCCTGACTTCGCAGTCGCTCTGCTTCATCCAAAAGCAACGTGCCTCCGCGTGAGTCCAGTGTCCGAAACAGGCAGGGGGCTGTCATGTTGGATGATCCGATCGGGCGGAATACCAGATTCGCCAATAGATCAAAAACACGGCTCTTGCCGCTGCCCAAGGGTCCACCAATCGACAGGTATGGAATGGCAGGCCAATTGGGGTAGACGTATGACATCAGTGTCCATAATGCCAGAACGATCAGGCATCCCCTTGCCTCATTGGGTGGGAATACCAAGAAATAGTCGATGGCCTTCAGGAGATCCATTATCAGCTTGTCCAGTGCTGGCTTATGCCCATCAAGCCACCTATCCCGACTCTGCCGTGACCACAGGCATGTTCCAGTCAATCCGGGATCTGAAGGTATTGGAGAAAACCACAGGCTCTCATCGTTTGGAAGAGCCAGCCGCTGTTCTAGATTCCGACATTCACGCCTACCATCAGCCCACTGCAAGCACTGCGACCAATACCCGCTTGGCTTCCCCCCCACAAGCTGAATCTGTGGAATAGACATACCACATACAGCCTTTGAAAAGAAAAGGTGTGGACGCACAATATTGCTCGGGTTAACGTCGATTGCCAGGCCACGCTCAACCAGGGGTTGCTCAAGCAACTCACTTGCCATGTCAATGAGTCGCTGACCAAGATCATCCATGTTGTCTTTGAGGCCAGGAAGTTTCGTGATCAGATCCTTTATGAATTTCTCTCGCTTTTCGACTTTGGATAAATCAAGCTGGTCAACATGCAATGTCTTATCCCCATCCTTCACGGTCAACACTACCCGCGTTGGATTGGTGGTACAGGTTTGTTGATGTTCAATGGTTATCTGACTCATCTGATGCCCCTCCTGATGGGGGCTGTCCCGTCAATAACGGCCTGCAAATCATCATGAGTCAAGCCAGCTTGCAGCCATTGACGCAGATCCTTGATCGGTGGGATGATCACCTTGACGCACGGACAGTACAGGCTCAAGGATTCTGCCAGTGCTGTGGCGCCGTCAACGCCAGGGCATGATCCATCCGGTTTGGGGTCGTTGTCAGCCACGATCACAATCGATTGTCTCCTCACACAGAGGCTACAGGTCATCTTCACGCGTGAATTGCAATTAGGCCGGCCGATAGAATCAAAGCCCAAATCTAAGGCCGCTGCGCAATCAGTCGGTCCCTCAGTCACAAGCAGGGGGGCTTTATCCGTCAGCCCCCTTGGAATAAATAAGCCTGTCTTAGAACCTTCCTTGCAGTACTTATGGCCTTGGTCGGTTCTAATTCGGATGCCAATGGTTTTTCCCTCAGCATTGCTCATGGGAAATGTAAATTCGTGTCCATCCAGGGTTCCCACACCCAAGCGCTGCAAAGATCTTGCAGACACGCCCAGTTGGCAAGCAAGTTCATTCAATTGGTTGGCTGTAATATGTGCAGTGCAGGCCCGTGCTAACTCTGAAAAATCTGGCAAGGATTCGGTCGACGTATGCATTGTGATTTGATTTCGGCGATGGTGGTTCTTACTGGGGATTAGAATATGAAGCCAGCCTGCATCACCGAGTCGCTTGAGACTTCCCTCTGAAATTCTCGGGCATATTGCAGCCGATCCATCAGGGGCGACAAGGCAATAGTCCGGTTTTTCGCACACAGGGCATGGATTCTGCTTTGTGACACGTACCATCCTTTCGTATCGTTGCTTGACGTGTGATCTGTGTCCTGGTATTTTATTGTGGAAATGTCGTTTGTATGTGGCCGTTGTCCTGCCAGGGAAGCGGCCTTTGTTTTGGGAACTCATAGCGTCACCTCCTTTGCCGCTTCAAATTCTGCTCGATTGGGGCAACCCAGCTCAATCCATTTCAGGATGTCACTTTTTCGCCAGCGAACAGACTTCCCTCCCGGTCTAACTGCTTTCGGCATCTTCCCGCTGTCATGCATGCGCCAGACAGTTCGCTCATGTTGATTTGTCAGTTGCCCAACCTTTTTGACTTTCCATAGTTCTTCGGCTGTGGTTTGCTGTTCTGTCTTCATTTTTGAAACCTTTCAATAAATTGTTGATAAGCCTGGGATTGTTCCCATCGAAAGGTTTTGGAATTCAACAAAGGGGTCAATGAGTGGCAAGCCTAGTGTGCGCAAGATACAGCATAGCATGTATTTAGAAGGAGTAGGGGAAATAGCAGATGCTCAATAAGCAGTTGATAAGATTTGATAAACTTATCGAATTGACTAGTGTTTCTTTTCCGTGGGTATGTGGTCGCTGCTGTCGTCTTGTGCTTGCTTCTCAATCAAAGCGTCGACTTCTGCTTGATCGCTTTTGCTCCTATTTGCTTCACGTCCGTGCTGTTCTGATCCTTCGTCAAAGAATTGGCTTCTTGAAACGCTACCGTTGAGAATTTCACTAGAGACTTTGGCGGAACTCTTGGCAATCTTTCCATTCTTGTATGCATCTGTTGCACGTATCTGTGGGTGTGTTAGTTTTGTTTCTTCAGCAACCTCATCTACAGAGGGGAGTCGCCCATGTTTGACCTTGAATTGTCCTGCTGTGTAAGCGACAGTTTTATTACGATTTGCCATTTCAGCTTTAGTTGGGCGCTTGCGTTTATTTTTCGGAGATAGTTCTCCTGATGATTTTTGTGGCGATGCCGTAGATATTGGAGATGTATCGGCTCCGTCTGTCTTCAGTGATTCACCAAAATAACACCGCACATTACCGAGGGCCTGTGAGAGGACGGGCCGCCACCAGCCCCAGTGTTCCCGCATATCCCCCCAGATGTCATCGACGTCTTTTCTGCAATCAAAGATGGTGTGTTTCACAAGACGGCGATCAGTACTCTTGTTGAGAAAAATGGCGAGGAACATGAAATCCAGAAGTTGCTTTTCCCCATCTGATAGCTCTGGACGTTCTTTATGGGCAAGTTTTCTGGCAATTTCTCTAGCAAGCCTCTCAATCTTCCATTCCGAATCCTCAGGCCGATCAGGGAATAACCGATATTGATCCCATGGGGAATCCGGCAGTTCAACTTTGAGATGTTCAATCTTTGTACCGCACTCAGTTTTCTTGATTTTGAGAGCGTTTCTCTCTTTGTCAAGCTGCGCCAAGCGATCGGATTGTTTGGATTTCTCTTCAGGATGCGGGTCAGGCCCAAACTGTATTCTGATCATCTCACCAGAGACGCCGGCGATTCTATCAATCCAATCAGTGAGTTCACGCTCACCCTCTCTAAGTTGTGATAGCGGTCGTTTGTTCTCACTTTCCCACCTGCGAATCCAATCAAGAAAAATGTCGAGCTGCGTACGAAAAAAGTCTCCCATCTCTCTCTTTTGCAAGACATCCTTTATCCTTGTGGCTAATTCAAATTGTTCTTTTTTCTCGCTCATCGTTCACCGCCTTCTGAACAGTGGTCACTTACTCTACAGAATCTACAAAAAAGGTCTGCTTTGGCTTCCTGTTGTTCCATTACTTTTCACCGTTGTTTGAGCTGATCATTCATAGTATCGCGCATCTCCTCTGGTACCTCACATGCTTGCCAGATTGAATCACCTGTTCGCATGATGTATTCAAAAGGGGGGTGATATATCCTCAGAGCAACGTCTCCAGCCGTCCAACAGAAGAGGCAGAAATAGGCCCCCAGCTTCTTCCATCCAGCGCCAAGTTCTCCCTTACGCCAAGACTGCACAACCTGACTCATGTACGCATCGGCTTTTGTCGCAGAGCACAAAGTATCCTTGCGGTACTGCAACATCTCAGTCCGGTGCTCTCTGACGATCTGCTCGACCTTATCCGGGCTCAATCCGGCAGCCGCCATTATGCCTCGGCCTGTCTCTTCAAATCGCATCACCGGCATCGTCATCAACGCCATTTTACGTAAAAGACCCATGATCAGCTTTCTCCATATTCCTTACATGACTTTCTAAATGAATGCCTCCCAGGGACCCAAAAGGGTCAGCGCCGTGACTGTGCTATCATTTCGAACGAAGGTCATTCCGCGATTGCCCGAGAGATGATGGTTTTTGCCTTATCCCGGAACGACCGGTAGTGTCGCAGGGCAGCCGCCATGTGGCGCTCCTGATCGTCGGTCGATGCCTGTGCGAGATATCGGGCTTCGGCTTGTTTAATGTCACGTGTATCTTCTGGGCCGATTGTACAAACAAGGATGAAATTGTAGGCGACCGCGACCTCCGCTTCATCCTTCTCTGCGGTAGGATAGCCGTCACAGACGTTGTCATATCGGAGGAATCTATCGTTCATAAACGGCAGCAGCTGCGTCTTAGTTTGGTCATAGTTTTCGGAGATCAGAATGGCAATCCAACGTACAAATTCATCGTACATGGCGTATTGTGTGGGTGTGGTCAGATTCTCCGCCAGAACCTCTCGTACTTGTCGTGCTGCGATCCACAAGAGAAACACGGCGTATTCATCCCAAGAAGCGTGAAAACACTCTCCCATGATGTCTTGAATATCCTCCACTGACTCAACAAATGTCTGAGCTATGAGAGTCGAAAGTGTGAATCCAAGGATTTCGGTGTCCATTATTCTTCTCCCTCAAGACTCGCCAAGTGCAACTTCTGTCGTGGCTCGAATGATTGGTGAAAAATTTGATGTTTCAACCATAGAAATGATTATGCCTTCAAGGGGAAAGCAAGTCAACGGAAAACAGCCCCAGTCATACCATGGCACACTGGGGCGTTGCATGTGGGCTAAACATGGTAATTGTCGAGATTGAAATGCTCATAATCGAAATTGAAACGCAACGTACCTACGCGCATAATGCACCCACGCGACCTCGTAATAGATTTAGGAACACAATGATGCAAAAACGCTATCGAAAAAAACCTGCCCCAGACGATGGATTTCCCGTACCACCGGGCCACATGCGGTGTGTTGTTTGGGACCATGAGGGACCTCGCATCCTGCCCGCAACGCTTGAATACTTTCGGGGTCGCAATAGCAACCCCGGCGGTATTGATGCGGTTTGCCGGGCTTGTCGGCGCCGGGAACGAAAGCGGCGATGGTGGGAGGTGGAGAAGCCTCAAACAAAGGGCTACACAACTCGCAAGTCAATTTCTGGGAACGTGCTCTTGATCCTTCGCGGCCCTGCGCGAGGGGTTCCGTTGCGGCTGCCCCGGGGAACGATGGTTTGCTCATCCTGTTTTCGGTTGCTGCCCCACAACCGGAAATACTTCGATCCTACAAAAAACTACCGTGTCGAACCGGTGTGCCTGGACTGCCAGAACTGGCCTATGAAGAATCAACCCTAGGATTCCAGTCCCGCAGTCAACATGTAAACAAACTGTCCGGAGAGCAGCGGGTACCCTTCAGTAAGTGCAGTCAAGAATTCAATACGTTCTTGCTCACTCATCTGATTCAGAATGCCCCTCCATTTTTCTTGAGTCTGTCTCAGCTTGACATATTTGATTCCATGTGCAACGCCTCCAGCCAATAGAACCGCCCCTCCAGCTAACACTGCTGTAAGCCAGTGCCCTCCAAGGGCTCGCATCACTCCGACTCCCAGCCCAGCTCCCTTGGCAATGTTCGCTCCCTTGTCGATCTTTATACCGAGATTGATCAACTTCAGCATATCGTCCTGAATCTGTCTTGCCAGGATGTCCATGGCAAAAAGGCCACCAGCACCTTGCCTATGTGCGTAACATTGTTCTACGTTAGACTGGGATTGTTTGGGATCTGCGACGGTAATGCTCGTTTGTGGATGATAGGAACTATACCTCTCTTCGAGTGTCTTCTTGGAGGGTTCAAGATGCCAGACACGCC
>CAZBTJ010000003.1:5880-109640 GCA_964494325.1 uncultured Pirellulales bacterium | reverse complement strand
CTGTGCGAGACAAAAAAGGAAAGCAAAGGGCCCACACCAAAATTCCACGGCTGCCTTTCAAATCTTCCACTGAGATTCGTTTTTAGTTTCTGGTTGTTCGTTGTTGGTGGGGTGTAGCTCCACGTTAGCCTATTCGTGAAGATTAGTGGATAGAACCGTTATTAGTTTTTCGTTTTTAGTGGTTCTCTGTGCCCCTCTGGGATCTCTGTGGTTAAGAAAGATTTTGCTTGTTAGTTCTTGGTGCCTTAATAACTTGGTGGTGAAATATATTTGTTGTTTTAATTCGCGAAAATTAGCGTCAATTAGCGGTTCAAAAGCAGTTGTTAGTTGTTGATTTTTAGTGCCCTGGAAACTTGGTGGTAAATAGAATTTTTGATTTCTGGTTTGTCTGTTATTCGTGGAGATTAGTGGATAGAACCGTTATTAGTTTTTGGTTTTTCGTTTTTCGTGGTTCTCTGTGCCTCTCTGGGATCTCTGTGGTTAAGAATTACTTTGCGTTTTTTGTGCATTTTTGTGGCCATAAGGCAGTTCTTGGCTACTGGTGCAGACGTATTGGGAGATCGGTAAGCAGATTGTGGAACAAGAACAATCAGGGTCGGACAAACCGGAGTATGGTTCCGGCGGTCATTCCAGTCGGCCCGGCCTATCAAAGGCAGACCGTGAGGGCCGAGATGGTTGACCACATGGTCGAACGAGCGTTTGAGGTGTTCGAACAGAGGCTGTGCCTTGGTTTCATCATTATCAAATGCCACAGATTCATCCATAGAGAACGCTTTTATCACATCCGCGGCGCATCCTCGTGTTCCACATAATGCACCTTGATCCGGACTGTCGCGTTGTCCGGGAGCGTCACACCAAGCGTCACAGAAAATGGTTTGGCGCGGGAGACATGAGCCGTGCGTTCTGTATCTGGTAGTTCATGCAACCACTTCCCGATTTAAAGCAAGATTCGATTTTTCATGGGTTAACACATACAACACCGGCAACACCACCAATTCCAAAACCAGAGAACTGATCATACCCCCAAAAATAACGGCCACCAGGGGACGTTGGATTTCCGACCCCGCCCCTGTGGCATACAGCATGGGTAGCAGGCCCAACAGCGTCGTCATCGTCGTCATAATCAAGGGCCGCACCCGTAAACGACAGGCCTCAAATATGGCTGCCACAGCAGACTGACCCTGGCGTCGCAATTGATCGGCAAAACTGATGAGCACCAAGCCATCTTCCACAGCCACACCCAACACCGCAATAAATCCAATGGTGGCTGCCACACTCAGGTGAATGCCCAAGAGATACATGGCCACCACACCACCGATGACAGCAAATGGCAGATTGATCATGATTAAGGAGGCACTGGAAAATGATCCCAACGCACTGATGAGCATCACAAAGATGAGTAACAGGGAGATTGGCACCACCACAGCCAGACGTTTCATGGCACGCTGTTGGTTTTCGAATTGTCCGCCCCACATCAAATGGTAGCCCGCAGGCAATGCCTGTTCAATGGGCGCCAGTTTCTCTTGGGCTTCAGCCACAAAGCTACCGATATCACGACCTCGCACATTGCACTCCACAAGTAATCGCCGCTGAGCATCTTCACGATTGATCTTGGCAGGCGCGGCTTCCAGGGCAAAGACAGCCAGATCCCCCATACGAACATTATATCCCAGAGGACTCGGCACCAGTAAATTGGCCAGGGTGGTCTTGTTGGTACGGCTCGTTTCAGGGAAACGTACGACAATATCCACGGGGACAAGATTGTCATATAATGTCGAAGCCCCCTTGCCAGCCACCGCCACTTCAAGCCACTCGTTCATGGTTTCAGCGTTGATTTTATGCCGAGCCATGGCATCGCGATCAAAGGCCACATTGATTTGTGAAAAACCGGACACCTGCTCAATGGCCACATCCTTGGCCCCCTCAAGACCGCCGAGTATGGGTGCAATCTGTTCGGCCGCCCTCACAAGCTGATCCATGTCATACCCAAAGATCTTGATGGCCACATCAGATTTAATGCCACTAATCAACTCATTGACACGTAAAGCAATCGGTTGGGAAAATGCAGGTCGAATCCCGGGAAACGCCTTCAACGCCTCCTCTATTTGAGTCACCAGCTCGGCTTTGGTTTTTGCAGCCTGCCATAAAGATCTGGGATGGAGCATGATCATCAAGTCACTCTGCTCTGGCCCCATGGGGTCTTCAGAGATCTCGGATCGCCCGGTCTTGGACACGACCGTTTTGATTTCATCGGGGAATTCGGCCATCAAATGCTTTTCCATCATCTGCGTTTGGGCCACGGTACCATCCAGACCCGCAGTGGGCAAACGAACCACATTAATGGCAATGGCTCCCTCATCAAGATCCGGAAGAAACTCGGTGCCCAGTTGCAGGAATATCGACACAGCCCCCACCATCAAAGCGCCGGCCAACCCCACGGTAATCCAACGCCCCTTGAGGGCCAACTTCAGAACAGGCACATGCAGCTTATGAAACAAACGCACCAAAGGATTCTCGTGAATGTCCCTGGATGTCCGCCGGGTCAACATGGCTGAAAGCACGGGCACAATTGTCAGGGAGACCACAAGGGATGACAACAGGGCAAAGCACAAGGTCAATGCCAAGGGCTTGAACATCTTGCCCTCCAAAGACTCCAGTGTAAACAAGGGCACAAACACAATGACCATGATAAACACAGCAAAGATCACGGGCCTGGCCACTTCACGCACAGCAAAACCGGCCACCTTTTCACGTGTTTCCTGGGCGTGTGCTTTTTCACTCATGTGGCGAACAATATTCTCTGTCACAATAATGGCCGCATCCACCACCATACCCACGGCAACCACCAGTCCGCCAAGACTCATAAGATTCGCAGTCACGCCCTGCCACCCCATCAGCAGAAATGTGGCAGCCGCCGTGAGAGGCAGTGACAATGCCACAGTCAATGCAGCTCGAAGATCCCACAGCAATAGAAAGAGCACCAGAATGACAAACACGCCGCCCTGTGCCAATGCATTGGAGACAGTACGGATACAGGCCTGGACCAAATCTGTACGATCATAAAATGGGCGAATGCCCACGCCCACCGGCAGTGACTTTTGAATCTCAGACAATGACTGCTTCACATGCTCCACCACGGTCTGAGCGTTTTCGCCCTTCAGCATGATGGCCATACCAATCACCGTTTCACCTTGGCCGTCCTGAGTGGCTCCACCGCTTCGCACCTGCGGCGCCCTTGTCACGGTTGCCAAATCACGGATTGTCACGGGGGTGCCATCCTCCACCTTAAGTACAATGCTCTCAATATCGGCCATGTCCTTGAGCAATCCCTGAGATACCACATTGATCTGCTCAAAGTCCTTGACAATAAAGCCAGCCCCGGCATTGCGGTTATTGGCCTGGATTGCATCAATGATGTCACGCAACGAAAGACCATATTTAATCAAAGACGCAGGCTCCACAACCACATGAAATTGACGCACAAATCCGCCCATGCTGTTGACTTCATTGAGTCCACGTACTCGACGTAATTGAGGGCTAATGAGCCAGTCCTGAATCGTACGGAGGTCCATGAGATCCTGATTGGCAGGTTGCAGTGACGACTCACAAACAGGACAGTTCCCGGCCGTCTCAGACCACACATCACGATGCTGAGCGCAGCCGTATCCAGAGACCACCGCATATTGGTACACCTCGCCGAGGCCCGTTGAAATCGGCCCCAATGTGGGTTCAATGCCTTCAGGCAGACTGTCTCGCACCATGGCCAAGCGTTCAAAGACCTGTTGTCTGGCGAAGTACGTATCCATACTGTCATCAAAGATGACCACCACCTGACTGAGCCCGGACTGTGACAGAGACCGAACCTGCTTTACTTTGGGCAGGCCAGACATCTGTGTTTCCAGAGGAAATGTCACCAGGCGCTCAACCTCTTGTGGACTGAGGCCCTGCGACTCGGCCAGAATCATGACCTGCACATTGGTGACATCCGGAAATGCATCAATCGGCAGAGTCATCCAGGCCATGCCGCCCAGCAACAACACAAGCCCGCCCAAAATCAGCATCAACACACGCTGTTGAAGAATAAACGTCAATAAATGATTTAGCATAGTTGTCCAGTTTTTAGTTTTGAGTTTTGAGTTTTAAGTTTTAAGTTTTGGGTTTTGAGTTTTAGGTTTTGAGTTTTAGGTCGTGGAATGGGCTATGGCCCATGCTGTTTGAATACAGCCTAATGCGCACACCCGGCACCCATTTTTTCCTTGAGGATCTCACTCTTGAACATGAACGCCCCGCGTGTGACAATGGTTTCGCCCTGACTCAGACCATGCAACACTTCAACCTGCCCCAAACGCACTGCCCCCAAATCCACATCACGTCGCATCCAAAGATTGTCACCCAATGGAACAAACACAAAGGCCTGACCTTCATCTGACAAGACGGCCGATTCAGGCACAGTCATTATCGAGGTATGATGTCCCAGACCAAGGTCGACCTGAACAAACATCCCAGGCTTGAGTTTGCCCTGGGCATTGCTCACCACGACACGACACTTCACCGTGCGTGTGTGTTCATCAAGTTGACTCCCGACCATGTCCAGAGTCCCTGTAAATGTGATCTCTGCAAATGCCTTGCTTGTAATGGTCGCAACCACAGGTTTGCCTGTGGCATATCGGTCGATCAATACCGAAAGATCCGATTCGTACACATCACAAAAAACCCACACATGTGATAGATTCGCCACACGATACAAAGGATCTTTGGGATCCACCCACTGCCCCTGAACACAACTCTGCTCGATGACAGTACCGTGGATCGGACTGCGCACAGCCAATTCACCAAAGGCTGTTTCATTTTCATCTGTCACACCGTACAGAGCCAATTGTTTTTGATCAGCCGCTGCCGCAGCCTGGGCTGCCTGAAGAATCTGTTGAGCCTGCTGTAAGTCAACCTCACTGGTCACAGAGTCTTTGTACAATTGCTTTTCACGTGCATAGGTCAAGGTGGCCAGAGCCAGTTGAGCCTTGGCCGTAAGATAGTCGCCCTGTGCCCGGCCTAATTCAGCAGACTGGACTGTGGCCAAGGGCTCAGAGACCTCAACGGTGTCACCCAGAATCTTGTGCAATTGCTCCACGCGACCAGCACCAGCCACAGTCAAATCGGCCACGCGTGTTAAATCGAGTTGAACCTGGCCATTCACCTTGAGGGCATGATCATTCACAGACTGCAGTCCAACCTCGGCCGTGCTCATCAAGGCACCACTGAGATTGGGGTCCATATGGGCCACACCCACTTCATAGCGACACGCCTCGCACAACACCGTGGGCATTTCATGTTCACAGGATGCCTCCATCAGATGGTCAAGAGTCGTTGCCCCAAAGCTCTGCGCTGCATGGGCATGACCTGCATGGGGGTCATCTTCGGTTATAGCCTCATCGTCACCATGATCCTCATGGTCATCCACCACAGCATGACTGTCGCACCCATCACTGCATGCAGCCACGGGTTCAGCTTCTACTGAACCATGATCGTGCCCCTCATGTAAGTCCTGAGCCTCCGCATGCCATAAACTTGAGGATGTGAAAGCCAACAGGGTCAACGAAAGCCCAACAAAAACGGCCACACCCACAAGTTTGTTACTCATGTTTTTATTCATCATGAACTCCTTCAGACTGTCTTGCTTCAAAATCATAATCCAGCCCAGCCAAAGAAACCACCTGGGCTCGAGTCACACCATAAGTCAGTAAGGTCTCGACATATCGCAAAGATTGATCAAACCACATACGCTGCGCATCAAGGACATTCAGATAGTCAAACCGACCCTGCTTGTATCCGGTCAACGAACGCTCGTAGGCAGTTTTCGCTTGGGGCAGGATAGTGTCCCGCAATATCACCACCTCTTTGTGGGTGGTACGAGCCTGAATCGACTGCGTCTGTAGTGCCGCTGTTAAACGCTGATTTGCATCCTGCTTTAAGGCATGTACCTGAGCCAATCGGTAGACCGCTTCTTGACGACGGCCCTGGTTTCGGTTGAACACAGGCAAAGGGATAACCAAGCCAATGACACCCGTGGTCTCGTGCTCCTCCTGCAGCCGTTTGATCCCCCCCATCACGGCCCAGTCGTCATACCCTTCCTTACGTGCCAGATCCTTTTGGGCCTGAGCCTTTAGAATGGCATCTGTCCAGCGATTCAGCGCTGGGTGGGTCTGAAGACCATCAAGCAATTCAGCCTCTTCAGGCAGAATGGGCACGTTAGCAAGTTCACCCTGGACCTGAAGAAACACATCCGGCCCGGCCCACATGGCCGCCAAACGCACGCGCGCACGCTTTAATTGACTTTCCACCTGGGACACACGCATTTGTTGGTCAGCCACGACAATGCGAGCCTTATTCATTTCAACCGGACTGTCCTTGCCAGACTGAACGCGCTTATCGACCACGGCCAGCAAATCTTCACTGGCTGCCAGTTGTTTGTGAGCAAGCTCCACCTGAGCCTGCTTGCCCAACACGGTCCAGTAGGCCTGAGCCGCTTCTAAAAGAATGGCTCTCTTGGCTTGCGATACTTGCCACCCGGCCAAACGCCTGTCATGAGCCGCCACGCGTCTTTGCATGGCACGCTTTCCGGGCAAAGGCACGGGCTGTGTCATGGTCACGGTCGTTTCTGTGCCACGAAACTCATTGCGCGGCGATGTCCCGCCAAAATTTTCCATCTCGACACCCAGCTCAGGATTGGGCCAAAGCTCAATCTGCGACAGGCGTGCATCTGCCATGGACAAAGACAGCGATTCAGCCCTAAGCCCGGCATGACGAGATAACACAAGATCACGCACCACTGGCCAAGTGATTGAGCCAGTCAAATCTGGCTCAGACGTCGGCTCAACCTCTGCTGCAGCCACCGAAGCCTCAATATCCGTTTTTGCGACATCAGACTCGGACAACTCAACAGGCGATACAGAGGCACAGCCCAAGACCAAACTCACAATGCATATGCACAATACTCTGATCATATCAATTTCCTGAATTCAAAAAAAATAACGTCGTATACGCGGGATGGTCCTCACGCAGAGGCGCAGACCCACACCCACCAAAAACCAGAAGATTCAGAAGATAAAATCAGACTAAGAGGATAACAGATCGCAAAATATGGGGACCTGTATCAAGATATGGGGAAGAAAACGAGGTGATATACCCACATCGCTGAGGCAAGGATTCACCCCAGTTCAACGACAAAGCATCAGAAAGAAGAGGACTTCCTACACGTTTGGCCTGCACCAATGAGGGGGAAACAAAATCCAATGTAACATCCTGACAACACAATCCAGAACCAATAGTCTCGACACACACATCAGAAGAATGGGTGTCATGGTCGTGATCACATTCATGATTATGATGCGCAGACTCACCATGGCCGTGATGATCAGGCCTCTCCAGACGAGCACGACCATCCTCAGTGGTGCAGATCACCACAGAGCCAGACAATGGCACCTGTCCTAACAAAAGGACCACCCACATTATCATAAACCATGTTTTGTGCATATGTTATCAATCCAAATAGGACAGGGGAACTATTCAAACGTTTATACGTTGTTTACGAACCGGTCAATAGATTGTTCAAAATTGCCGGGTCTCAGAGGGTGAATCACAATATAAGAGTTGCCCAAATTCACATGACACCGTAAAATCTCGCCTTTAGGATCTAACCTTCATCATTAGAATCACTGTTCCATAGCTAAATTAACTACACAGATCAGTCATTTGGGGATTTAATTTCATGAAAAACTGGGTTGCACGCTGGAGTGGCGTTTTACTATCTTATAATCATCATGACAACACCCAATCTGTGCCAGGCAGAATATGTGGCGCCCGGCGTGAAATTAGTACCGCTCACAGACAATGGCAAGAGCAAAGCCGTGGCCTGGGCGTACCATGGCAATTTGATCACCTACGTCTATCAAGTTTCAGATTCACAGCGACAGTTGATGGTGATGAAAGCCGATGGAACAGATCAGACAAAAGTGAGCCCTATCGGGTATCCTTTTTTCGCGGAATGGTCCTGGAAGGGAGACAGGCTTTCCTATGAATTCTCCAATGCGTCAGACAGGGAGAGCCAGGCCCAGGTTTTTGTATACAATGTTGACACAAAAGAAACCGAAACTATTTCCATGCCCTATCCTCGGGAAAATATGAGCGCGGATGACGGACCCTATTGGTCTGCGGATGACCAGCACGTTGCCTATAGAGTAAGGACCGGCCCCGCCAAAACGCCTCAGCCCTGGCTAGTCAATCCGGACACGGGCAAATCATGGGTTGTGTTGCCGGAACGAAAACTTTTTGGTCATCGCTGGTCTTTCAACCAAGCGGTAAGGCGATCCGTGATCTCACACCGGACAGCCAGTTTAACGGCATCACAACCTATCCGGGCACAGGCCAGGTTCTTTTCCAGGGCGTTGGCAGTCTTCCCAGAGAATTCTTTGTACGTCTTAACGCCCTGATCAGTAATGACAATGGTACCATCCTGGCCAATCCACGTACTGTGGCCACCAGTGGGAAGCAGTCTTTGATCCAGATTCGTAAAACTCAGAACTTCTTCTTTAATGAAGGGTTTGACACAGCAGGTCGCCCCATCGTCAAGAAGAGTGACATTTCATCGGACACCCAGGGGCAAATCACGCCAACCCTGCTACCAGACGGGCGGATTCATCTGGTCGTGGACGTAGGTGTCGGTACATTTACCTTTACAACGGCAGCCAACCTGCCCGAGCAAACAACCCGCAAAGCCACAACAGAAGTCACGGTGCGTCAGGGGGAAACCATTGTAATCGGTGGTTTGCGTCAACAAGAGATGAGAAAATCCGAATCAAAGATTCCCATACTGGGCAATCTTCCGATCATTGGGCGCCTGTTCAGGCATGAAGAGCAGGAAGTCCGACATAGCGTACTGACAATCTTTATCACGCCACAAATTATGAACGGCCACAATCTGGTCCCTGAATGGCCACAACTCGATCCCAATGAGCATAAGATTGTACCGATCATGGAACACGAGATAGACAGCGTGCTCAAATAAGGGTAGCCTGTTATTGACCGGACAGGCTGGTGCCATAGACAAGTTCGGTTACTTTGACACCGAAGTTGTCCACAAGCGTGATGGTTTCACCGGCTTGGGACAAGTGACCTTTAAAGTTGCCCACAACCAGCAAACCCTGCCCCCCGGTGGGTGCGGTTTGGCGTTCGCGAAATGTTCTTACATTGGGAGAGACGTAGAGCGTATCGAGAGCAGGAACAACTGTCCCAGGTGCAAATGTGAACCGGACAGCGTCAACGAGCGACCATCCCGAAATATCCTCTGCAAAGGCGTGCGGATTGACAAGCTGAATAAACTCTTCATCCTGGTTGCCCGAGTCAGGTTCAACGTCAACAGTTCCGATTTGGAGAGATGCGTTGACAGGTTGTGCCTCGGGAATGTCTGCAGAAAAGCTACCAGGGTGACTATAGGACTGACTCATTTTGGCACTGTGGGTGATAAATAGATGTGAACGTCTGACATCCAGATACCCAGCCTTAAGCGCATTCATGGCTTGATCAAGTGTCTGACTCTCTCCGTACCATCCCCATTTGCTTCGGTCCTGGGCCACACTCGGGGCAATGTCTTCGGCAAGTTCATCCAGTCGAGTTTCCAAGGTACGATCGCCCAGTGGGGTTGTTGGAGGCTGCAGTATGTCATCCATGAGGGTACGAAGACGTCGTTGATACATGTCTACAAATTTGGGTGTCGTGAGCAGGGCATCGGTCAATCGGTTCCAGCTGCGATTACCAGGTGTTTGGCGAGTATCCACAAAGGGGTGAGACGGCCAGATCGGGACATTCTGATTTCGCCCCCCCAGGATAAAGTCTTTGTCGGCCCAGAGAACATCTGTCAGGATGCTGTCCTTGCTCATGTAGTGTTTTCCAAAGGTCAAATCCAGATCCCACGGCAACAACTGCCATTCTTCAGTACCGTTCGTGTCACGATACAGATAGTAGTTTTTGACAGAATCATCGTCGTTTTGAACAATGACCGAAGTCGCCAGATAGTTCAGGGCAGCGGGGATATTGATATGGTCAAAAATAAAGAGGGTTCGCTGGGCCTCATTGGCCGTGTTGATCCCGGACACCAGGGCCTTCAGGTCGGCATTATTCTCCCAACGACGTGTTTTCTTTTGCGCTTTGCTGGAAGAGTTCACACCATTATACATTTTGTAGAGAACACCGCTGGAATCCAACCCTTCCCTTTTCAGAAGGTGGCTATCCGGCTGTTCAATAAACATACCCACCGAGAAAAACTCGCCATTACGTTGTACGTGAACAGGAAAAGATTCCGAAGCTGGCACGCCAGCCTGGTCATACACTTCGAATGCCAGACATTGACGCACATAGGTCTTGTCCGTGTAGGTTGTATTGATATTGATTTTGTCAACACGATCGTATGCTTTGGCAAAGCGGAAAGGATGGCCCGTGTTAAATTCAAATTTGTAACTCTTCTTATGAAGCCCAGCAATGGAACCTCCGCGAATACGGACAAAGACATTGTCATAAAACTCGCCGTTATAGCAGAGCGAGGCCCGCGTACCCGCGCGTGAATTGGCCCCAGATTCTTGGCCCGGTGGGAGGAACCAGAAAAGCACAGGCATGGTATTCTCTTGAACAGGGGTTTGAATGAGCGTGCCGCAGTATTCTGGACTATTTTTCGAATGGGGAAAAAGCGGATACCGTGACGTATGCTGCTTATTATTGATAGCTTGAACAAACCATCGTACCATGTCCCCTGGCTCAAAGGCGGATGCCGGAATGGTGCCCGAATATATCACGTCGCCTGCTTTGACATCACGCTCTTTGCCCTGATCATTCATGAGAGCAACCGTTTCATTGCCATAGTTGATGCGATAAAACAGCAATACTGTCTGAATCGATTCAGCCAACTCACTGATTGCGGCCGTAATAACCAGATCTTCCTCAGAGGTTGGCTCCAAAGGCTCATGTGCGACGGAATGAATTGCAGGTCCCAGGTTCATGCCAATCACGCTGTTCGGCTTGCCCGGTGTCGGTTGAAGCAGATAACCGGGCAACCGAAAACGCTCAGGATGATCCCCCCAGCCGTAGGACAGGTCTTTGTATTGAACAGGATACTCAGGTTGAAACTCGCAGGCCAATTGCCCATCGGGTTGTATCAGGGCGAGATATTCTCCTTCAGCACGAAGACTGAAGTTTGTATGATAAAAGCCTGCCGGATCGATATAGGGAAAGTTGTCGGGAGATTCTTGCTCATCCTTATTTGAGGCAAACAACAGCAAGTATGTATACGGCTGCAACTGGATGCCCGATGGAAATGTCCATTTGGACAAGACCTCTTGGTCATCAGTGAGCGCCCATTTATCCAATGAAATCAAGGCCTCAGAGTTGTTATACAATTCAATCCAGTCAGGTAAATCTCCGTGGCCGTCGTTGATCGTCGTGTCATTGGCTGCCATAAACTCAGAGATAATCAACCCTGTTGGTTCATCGGCGTGAAGACAATTCAGATCACAGTTTTGTACACCGAGCAGGCAACACAGAAAGCATATTATTTTTTGTTTAAGCAGCATTGTTATATTAATCGGCATGGCCATGGGAGGCCTATCGGGTTTTGGGTGCAATAAATGCCTGGGCACCAAAGTTTTTTACACCCTGGGCATCCATAGCGTTAAATGATTCTACACGCCCATCCATATACCCGGCATTGAGTTTTATTTGGGGGGTCTTCGTCATCGTCGGATCATTAAATGTATAGTAAGGATACGTCCTCTGGCCCTGCTTAAACGGATGCGACGAATACCAACTTTGCTGGGGACTTTCCCATATCATGTTTGTATTACTGGTAAGATAGAAAAGAGCATCCTGAACCACCAGTCTCGACTTGGAGTCAAGTCGACGAGGTCCTTCGAAATGGGCTTGCGCTTTGTCCACAGCCTGAGAGACTTGGTGATTGTACCCTTGATAATTCCAGAGAAACATATAGGTTGAATGAAGAGGTGCAAAACCACCGGTTCGGTAAAACTCCCCATAGGTCCCCTGAACAGCACCGGTCGGTGGCCAGGGGGTATTGTCCCGAATGGAAGCCACTTTGCAATTGAACACATCCACTTCTGGCAGGTATGGCTTTAGATACTTCGCCATGTAATGATAGTTTTTGTCATTCACATTGGTGACCGGCCCCACATTGTTGAGATTCCAGTTTAATTCGTAAGGTCGATGAAAGTTGGTTTTACTAACGGTCGATGGATGCGGCGGAAGCCTTGAGTCATTGTCCTCGGCATAGGTGGTCAACCCCAGAACGATCTGACGCATGTTGCTGCGACAGGACACCATTTTGGCCTGTTGTCGAGCCTTTTGAAGAGAGGGCATTAGGATACCCATGAGCACCGCAATAATGGCAATCACGACCAAAAGTTCGATAAGGGTAAATGCCTGCTTTTTTCGTTTTGTCACAACAACCATCCTTCCCGATTTGTTTGATGGTTTTTAAAAAGATGGGAACCTCTAACAATAGAGGTTCCCATCAGTATTACGACCGCTGTCCTATTCGAAGGACTTTGGAATTGGCAAAGTGATACCAGCTAAACCGAGAGCCTCAGCATCAGACAAGGCACGATCAAACACACGTACATCATCAATGACACCAGTAAACCAATTGTTCAGACCACGATTCACGCCAACAGCAAGCTGCCCGAACCGATTATTGGCCACGTTGGCTGTGTCCGCCAACAAGCCATTGTAATAGATGCTGGTCTGAGTACCGTCACAACTCACCGTAATATGAACCCAATCAGGGGTCACAGGTCCCAGCGTGCGCGTCGCGGAACCTCTGTAGAGATAGTTCCCAGGGTCGGTGCCGTCCACATCAATCTGGAAGTCTGAACTACTGCTGTTGTTGTTGAACAGGCTCGCATAGCCTGCCTGGCCAAACACGTCTGTCTTGACCCACAACGATACCGCGTAGACCGGCCAGACCTCTTCCTGAGCCAATGCATAAATCACATGGTCGTCAACACCATCCAGACTCAGGGCCTGGCCCGATTTCCCGGTCGTATATATGGGATCACCGCTGGCAGTACCGTGATAAGACCCGGCACTGTCATCAGTATTGCCTTCAAATTCATAATGGGCCACTAGGTTGGGATCATTATCGTCAGGCTGCACAGGTACAATGGTTTCTGGAGGCAGTGGGTACAAATGAATGTCATCCACATAGATAACACCTGTCGCTCCGGCACCTTCAACACTCAATGTCAAACTGGTCACATGCCCAAGATCGATACCCACGGTTGATAAGTCAATGGGCCATGGAATCCATTGTTGTCGCTGCAAGCCATCTGGAAGACCTTCGTAGTATACCTTGGCATTGTTGATCTTCAGATACAGCTGGCCCGTGTTTCCAGGATCACCGTAAAGACTCAGAGACAGTGATGTAATGCCATTGACGGTCCAGTCCTGAGGCTGATCAAATGTCCTCTGTGTTTCAGACACTGTCAGACCATTCGTATTGTTGAAATACAACGGCATGGACTGGCTGCCACTCTTGACAAGGGTGCTTTCCATGATAGAACCATTATAGTGAGGACTGGCCACGGACCAAATGTCATGTCCCACGCCAGATCCGGTGCCGTTGCCACCATAGCCTGCCGGGAAAAACTCATCACCTGAAAACCCAAAACCATCAAGCCACGTCTGGAATGGGCGATTGGGTGATTCATTTGTGTAACTCTCGAAGTCATCCACGACCAAGAAGGCTGAGGTACTCAAACTCCACACAGGCCCTGCCCAGACAGACATCATCTCTACCTCATTAACTTCATCCACACGCCAGTAATAAACTTGTCCCAATGCCAGATCAAGCTGGCTCAGATCAAGACTATTTGTACCGGTTGACGTAGAGGATGCCAAACCACCTGCTACTTCATTGGGATCAGTCCCCATGTAAACCACGTGCTGATCAGCTTCCCGGCCTGCACGCCAGGACACCACAACGTCAGGAAGAATATCCGTTGATCCAGAGGCAGGCTCCGGCGTACGGGCTGAAGCAGGAATCGCATCAAACTGGACTTCACTCAAGCTGTAGGCCTGCAAGAAACCGCCCCAGTTGCTCTGGATATTCAAGCGAACCATCTTGGCTGCCAGGCCACCAAGGGCAATTTCATCGTACTGATTATAGGTGAGTACACCCGGTGCCCGGTCAAACTCATTAACATCGTTGAAGATTTTCCAGGTCTCGCCATCCACTGAATACTCAAGCTTGACTTCTTTAACGCCATAACCGATAAAACCTTCGGCAGAGCTGTTGGAGTTCCAGACCTTCATGGTATCCAGTTTTTTGACCGCGTCAAATTCGTATTGAATCCAGGGATCTAAATCACCCGTGGTGGTAAACCACATGGTCTCAGTGGCGATGACATGTGCGTCATCCGCGCCCAACCCAGACCCATCAAGCGTCTTTTCTGGGATTGACTCTTCATTGGAAGAACTGGATGCAGTTGCCACAATGTCGGCACCTGGAATTTGAATGGAATAGGGCTCCACAGTGAAACTCCAAATAGCCCCCTTGAACAAAGTTTTGTCTGGAGCGGCATTCACTTCATCCACACGCCAGTAGTAGGTCGTGCCAAATTCTAAACGCCCCCCATCAATGGAGTTCGCGTCCTGCCCCTCGACGAGTTGAACGTCCATGGGATTGGCTCTGCCGGCATCATTGACATCGTCATATTCCGTGCTGAGATACACATCATGGGCAGCCGCGAATTGGCCTGGTATCCAACTCAGAGTCACATCTCTTAGCACATCCGTTGTCTTACTCCCCGGCAATGAACCCGAGGCCAGCTCCGGCGTGCCCAACATCACCATTTTGATATCATCTGATGTCAAAGCTCGATTGTACAGTCTGACATCGTCCACAAGACCGGGCCAACAACTGGCAGCCGCCAGATTCTTGTGCGAGCCAATAAGATAGCCACCTTCACAGGTTTCCATGGCTCTGGTGCCTTGAGCACCCTCCGCAACTCCATTCACATACATTTGAAGAGTGTCCGAGTCCCCACCCTCTATGACAGTAAAGCCGGCATGGTACCACTCGTCCAGCTCCATAATAACGCCCGAACCAAAATTCCCCACGCCGACATAAGTCGTAATCTCACCATTATTGGCAGTGAAAAGCCAGGATCGTCCCGTCCCATTGCCATCTCCCTGCTGAAATGCGTAGTTTGTGCCTGCTATGTCAGTCGTCTTGATCCAGGCCATCATCGAGAAGTCACCTTTATTAATAACCGCCTGATTAATGGTGGCAGGAATTTCAACGTTACCGGTCGACCCGTCCAGCTCAAGGGCTCCATCCAGTACGCCCTCGGCCCACACAGCACCACCGTTGAGCGTTCCATGACTCTCATTGACGCTTGAGTCTTTGGCCGTAGTCCCAGAACCATCGTCCAATTTCCACCAACCCACAAGACTGGGATCTGCGGCATTGGCCACATCCGCCACAAGCAGGCTCATCGCCAATAAGACAACCATGTGTTTGACTTTTTGAAACATAACAATCCTCCATCACATAAGTAAAAATAAGGTACCTTCTTCTATTTTCAGAAAACTCATTCACAAGTTCTCTATTATAACAGGACTTTTGCACAAAACCCTGTTGTGTATAGTTTTCAGTGTTCAGTTTTCAGAAAAATGCGTTTTTCATACTGTATACTGCCATCTAAAAACTGAAAACTTGAAGTTTGCAAAACTTCAGTTATAACGTCCTGACACTCAAATATGCGTTAATCAACGTCTTTTTTTTCAAGTCCCCTGTTTGCCGGGATTGAAGCCAGTTCCAGTGCCGGCTCCGAAAATATAAAATGGTTCCGGGGTGCACCCAGAACGCGACTGGCCGTGATCAAGGTAAGAAATCGATCTGTATCCAGCTTATTTTCAAACTCGGTCATGATTGATTCAAATGTCTTATGGGTTTCATAATTGAAGTTTACCTTTTTTATAAAGGAAATAGAAGTTGGACACAACGTTTCTACATCAATAACCAGAAAAAGTTTAAAAACCTGAAAACACCGAGTGCGAAAGGGTGTATTACAACATATAGACAAAACGCGCTAAATAATCTCAGATTAGACTTAAAATCACAGTATTCACAAAAAAAGCCCCAACCTTGGGCGAGGCAAGGAATCACCAGAACATCGATAGTTTGACAGCTCATTTGTTTTTTTACTGGACAGGAATTTCAAGAATTACTTTCTCTTTCCTGTACTCATTGTCCTTTTTGATGAGTTCCTGGAAGCGTTCTTCGCTGACCCATTCAACATGACCGTCTAGAAACAGAACATTACGCCCCTTGTCTGCACTGTGGTTGCTTTTCAGGTCGTGCACCAGGATCAATGTGGGGATATCCGTGACAGTGAGGCTTGCTGCTCGATAAACATACGCTTTTTTTGTGCTGGGACACCATATCCCTATCTTTTCCATCACTCTATGCTCCATATCCACTATGGCAAATTTATCCAGTTTTTTGGGAAATGTACCTTCCATTTTATTGGTTGTGGCATGTTAGAATAAAGACAGGTCGTTTGTGGTTGTTGTGGTTGTTGCCAGGTGAAACAGGTGCCTCCAGGCGTGCTGACTTCCCCTCTTTGTACGCGTAAATAAATGGGTTGCCTGTGACTGGATCTGCTGGGATGGGGACTTCTTGTATGTCAGTCAGTTTTATTTTAGAGCCACGTGCAGCAGCAAGCTCATGCGAAAGCCAGAAGGATTCGAACAGAAATGAGTAGCAGGAAAGATCCGCTTCTGCAATAATTAGCAAAAACAAGTAGCACATCTTACATTGAGTGCCAAAGGAGAACATGATGCTTAGAAAATCGCTGTACGCAGTGAGCCTGATTGTTGTTCTGACCTTAACTGGATTTTCGGCTTATGGTGCCGAAACCGTCAGAACGCACCCCACGCCTCCGATGGGATGGAATAGCTACACTGGCTACAGCATTGCCGTCACCGAAGCGGAGCTCCTGAGGAACATCGATTTTCTGAGCGAGAACCTGCTGGCCTATGGCTACGATACGGTGACAGTGGACAACGGCTGGTTTCTGTCGGGCCAGGGTGAGGGCATTTCCATTGCCCTGGATCAATATGGACGTCCTGATTCACACAAGCACTTCTTTCCGCACGGACTAAAATACACAATCGATTATGCCCACGGCCGCGGCGTCAAGTTTGGCATCTGGTTGCTGAGGGGGATCAATCGCAGGGCTGTGGAGGAAAACCTTCCGGTCGAGGGCACCCCCTACCACATGCAGAATATCGTCAACAAAAAATCCATCTGCCCCTGGGCTGTAAAACCCTGGTGGAACTATGGCGTGGACATGACCAAACCGGGTGCCCAGGCCTACTACGACGGTCTAATCCAGAAGTACGCGGACATGGGCGTGGACTTCATCAAGTTTGACGACATTGTACCCAACCCGGATGAGGTGGAAGCGGTGGTCAAGGCCATTGAGAAGTGTGATCGAAAGATCGTGCTCAGTCTCTCACCCGGTGACCACATCAAGGTGGAACACAGCAGCGCCTATCAGAAGGCAGATATGGTGCGTATCACAAGTGACATCTGGGACAACCGGGGCAGCCTGGAAACAGCCTTCAGACGGTGGGAAGCCATGCAGGACTATGCAGGCCCCGAGATGGGAAGCTTCCTCGACATGGACATGATTTGCTTCGGTCGTCTCTACGTCACGCGCAATGGCGGACGTAATTGTAAATTCACCCCGGCCCAGAAGCGAACCTTCATGGTACAACGCGCGCTGGCCGCCTCCCCCCTCATGCTGGGCGGTGTCCTGTACTCCATGGATAAATTTTCATTGAGCCTCTTCAAGCATCCCGAGATTCTGGCCTGCAACAAGAACGCTGTCATTGGCAAGCTCGTGCATCGAGACGAAAAGACTGATGTGTGGAAGACGCCTGAAAAGGGCCACAAAAATGCGGGATGGATTGGCATCTTCAATCGCGATGGTAAAAACAACACCACGATCAAGCTCGACATAAAGCAACTCGGATTGAAAGGCAATCAGGCATATGCCCTGACAAACCTTTGGGCTGGACGCGCATTGCCAGTGGCCGATTCTCACCGCTTTGACATACCGGCCGACGATGTGGCATTCATCAGATACAAACCAGTCAGCACCACCGCCACAAAACCGAACATCATCTATATCCTGGTGGATGACCTGGGCTATGGCGATCTGGGCTGCTACGGCCAGGAAATCATCAAGACACCGAACATTGACAGACTGGCAGCTGAGGGCATGCGATTCACAGATCACTATGCAGGGTCCACGGTATGTGCGCCGTCACGCTGTGCCCTGATGACCGGCAAGCATACGGGCCATACCACGGTGGTGAACAATGCGGAGACCGCTCGTGACAGCGTCCCGATGGGCGACAGGGGGGCTGCCGGACAAAAACCGCTCCAGGCAGGTGAGGTCACCCTGGCCCGCCTGGCCAAGCAGGCCGGGTATCAAACGGCCTGTATCGGCAAGTGGGGCATGGGAAGCCGCGGCAGCACCGGGGACCCAAGCAAGGTCGGCTTTGATCACTTCTTCGGATATTATGATCAGCGTGATGCCCATTACTTCTATATCGATTGGCTCTGGCGAAATGGTGCACCCGTGGAACTAAAGGACAATCCCAGACTCCACAACCAGTACAGCCACGATTTACTGTTTAATGAGTCGGTCAACTGGATCAAGGCACACAAAGACAATCCGTTCTTTTTGTACCTAAGCTTCACAATCCCCCATGCAGAACTGATCGTGCCTGAGGAGTCCATGAAACCGTACGACGGCATCACCGAAAGGGGGCCGTGGGGTAATACCAAGGCCGAATACAAAATTGAACGTGAACAATGGGGCCTGTACAATGCCTGTGGAAAACCACACCAGACCTTCGCCGGTATGATCAGTCGGATGGACCGTGACATTGGCCGACTCCTGGATTTGCTGAAAGAGTCAAATCTGGATGGGAACACAGTGATCATGTTCACCAGTGACAATGGGCCCCATAATGAGGGCGGTGCAGACCCCGCCTTCTTCAAGAGCGCCGGTCCCCTGCGCGGTGGCAAACGCTCGCTGCACGAAGGCGGCATTCGCGTACCATTCATTGCCTGGCAACCGGGGAAGATCAAGGCAGGCACTCTGTCTAACCATGTCTCGGCGTTCTGGGACGTAATGCCGACCCTCTGTGATTTGATGCAGGTAGACACACCGCAAGACACGGATGGAATCAGTCTCTTGCCCACACTGTATGATGATGGCCCCCAGGCAGAGCACGACTATCTATACTGGCAATATGCAGGAAACCAGGCCGTTCGGCGTGGCCCATGGAAGTTGCTTGGAAACAACAAGAATGCCCGCTTATTCAATCTTGAAACCGATATCAATGAAAAGATCAATGTGGCATCCAAACATCCTGCCCTGGTCAAAGAACTGGAGAGTCTGTATGAGACTGCAAAGCAGTAGCCCCACAAACAACGGCCACAAAAGCCCTGATGGGAACCTTTACTGCTAAAGGTCCCCATCAGGAAAACTTGACTTGCCCTGTTTAGAACGACTTGGGAATCGATTGTGTAATACCAGCCAGACCCAAAACCTCGGCATCAAATAATGAACGGCCATACACACGAACATCATCAATGAGCCCCGTGAAGTACCGGCCGTCTTGTGGACCACTCATACCGATTCGAACATCATGCTCAGCCACAAGATTATAGACATCGTCGTCACCGCTGAAATAGGTGTCTTCCTGACCATCTACATATATCTTGGTGTTCTCTGGTCTTAAGTTGGCACCCTCAGTAACAACCAAGCAGACATGGTGCCATTCGTCATCGTTCACATAGGTATTACCTCTCAGATTGCCAGCATTGTGCTCGGTACGTAACCGACCTTCATGTATGCGCCAGGTAAGTCGTGTGGCAGTGCCACTGCTTGCGCCCCAGGTTACCATCTCTGTGTCACCAACGTCGAGCGTTGTCTTGACCCAATTGCTAATGCTGAAAGCCTGCTGTACGCCATCAAAGGCATTAATGCCTTTGTATCCGTCAATGTTGACATAAGCACTCGACCCGTTGAACGACAAGGCCGAACCCTGTTGGCCAGTCTCCCACGTGGCATCGACGATGGTTGCAGTGCGCCCGTTGCCAGAGCTATCGCCAGCCACCGTGCCACTACCTTCATCAAAATGCCATGCCCCAACAAGACCGTCATGACTCGGAATCACCGGTGTAATCAACTCGCCCACCTGGGGAGAAAGACCCATATCATCCACGTACACCACACCTGTAGCCCCAGCCCCTTCAATCCCAATTGTCAGGCTTGTGACATTTTGTACGTCGCCTACAGTGGTAAGATCAACAATCCACGGAAGCCATTGTCGTCGTTGAAAGGCATTTGAGAAACCTTCATAGATAACCTTGGTATTGTTGATCTTCAGGTACAATTGGCCAGTGTTGTCCGAATCGCCATGAATGCTAAAGGCAAGAGACTTGATGCCATTGGCAGTCCAGTCTTGGGCCTGATCAAAATTCATTTGAGCTTCAGACACACTCAACCCATTCGCATTGTTGAAATACAATGGCATCGAAAAATTGCCGCTCTTGACAAGCGTGCTTTCCATGATAAGGCCATTATAGTGAGGGCTGCCCACAGTCCAAATATCATGTCCCACACCGGAGCCGGTGCCGTTGCCGCCGTACCCGGCAGGGAAGAATTCATCTGCTGAATACCCAAAACCGTCAAGCCATTTCTGGAAGGGACGATTGGGCGACTCATTGGTATACCCTTCGAAATTATCTATAATCAATGATTCAACCACCTTGAAGTTCCATACAGGTCCTACCCAGACAGACGTGGTCTCAGCCTCGTTAACCTCATCCACACGCCAATAGTAAGTTTGGCCCAATTCCAGGTTAAGCGGACTCAGGTCAAGACTGTTTGTGCTGGTAGACGTAGAGAGTGCCAAACCGCTTGCCACTGCATTGGGATCCGTTCCCACATAAACAATGTGCTGGACCACGCCACGGCCTGCACGCCATGACACGACAGCATCAGGAAGAATCGCCACTGATCCAGACGCAGGCTCGGCGGTTCGAACGGCTGCAGGGATTGCACTAAACTGAACTTCACTGAGACTGTAGGACTTCACAAAGCCGCCCCAGTTGCTCTGGATATTCAAACGCACCCGCTTCGCGGCCAGACCACCCAAAGCGATTTCATCATACTCATCATAAGACGTGTTGCCTGGTGCCCGGCTGAATTCATTGACGTCTTCAAAGATTTCCCAGGTTTGGCCATCCACAGAATACTCAATCTGAACCACCTTCACACCGTAACCCACAAAATCTTCTGCTGCACCGTTCGAATTCCAGACCTTCATGGTATCCAGCTTTTTGACCGTATCAAATTCATATTGAATCCAGGGATTCAAATCATCCATGGCCGAGAACCACATGGTTTCAGCAGCGATGTCATGTGTGTCGTTTTCACCCAGACCGGAACCATTGACCGTTTCTTCTGGAATTGAGAACTCATTGGAAGAACTGGATGCCGTCACAGTCATGCTGGCGCCGGGGATTTGAATTGAATAAGGCTCCGCAGTAAAGCTCCAAATGTCGCCTTTAAGAACCGTATTATCCGGGGCAGCCTTGGTTTCATCCACACGCCAGTAGTAGGTCTGACCAAAGGTCAGATCAGCCACATCATACGCATTGGCGTCCTGACCCGCACTGACCAGCACACCCAGAGGTGTCGTCGTATCTGCATTGTTGACATCTTCAAAAACAGGGCCAAAGTATACATCATGGGCCACGACCGACATCCCCGGTGTCCAGGAGAGTAGCGTGTCAACCAGCACGTCTTCTGAACCATGGTTGGGCGTCGGACCGGATGCAGTGAAAGTCGTACCCACCTCCAGGGTAAAGTTGTCCAGACGGCCAAATCCAACAGAATCCGCTGTAGTCCGAAACACGACAAACAGTGTCTTGCCTGCCTCTTCCGCAGTGGCCACATAGATCCCATCGTGGTCAACTTCCTCATAAGTACTATCCAATGTGGACAACCCAGACAGATCTACAACCAGATCCGTGCGTGTTCCATTAATGGTATTATCGTCCGTTACAAAGAGAGTCACTTGAACTTGGGTACTGCTATCGACCCAGGTGAGCGCATCCCGCCACACATACCCGATATCAATATCTTCCCCTGCTGAAATTGTATGGCCTGTATCCAGTCCAAACATTCTCGAGTCCCCGCCTGACATGACCACATTTCGGGATCCATCAAAATCAAGGTTTGCCCGGGTCGCTTGAACAGCCTGATTCCCTGTAGGACTTAGATTCACCCAATCCGCAGTATTGTCAAAGAACTGGGCGTCGACAGTACTTTCATTTATCATCGTGTTAAAATTGCCGTTTAAAACATCACCGCCAACGAGCACAATGGCTGATGCACTCGCGGACAATCCCAGAAGGACCATCAGTGCCACAATAATATTTGTAGATTTCATACAACTTGCCTCCTTCTTCTATACCAGGGCTTCATGACCTGAACAATGTGTTCACTTATGTACGAACACAGGGTTCAGTGATACGATCTTGTGTGTGCCTTCTTTTAGTATCTTACAAAAGGAGTCAAAATCTTTCAAAAATCTGAAAAATAATCTCTGCTCACTCGCCTACATACGGTGCTGGTATGTGTGATCAGCTCCACTGGATATGCCCAATATACGTCAATCCCAGTACTGCGATGGCGATTCTGGAACTAATAACCTGCTGGCTTGTAAGATGCATCCACAGAATTTTTAAAAAAGTCCTGTTATAGCTTTTAGATATCGTTCGAGCCCGGAGAACCTCCCACATGCACGCTGGACCGATAGGTGGCTTTATCATGCCACTCACTGGGGTCTGTTGTCCCGGGATTCGTCATAATCAGGGAATAGCCCTTACCATCCGTCAGAGGATACCAATCATCCTGATACACCAAACTCTGAATAACAAGCCCAGCAGCGTCGACCAGCTCGATCCGTTCACTGCGGTTGCTTAAATTGCCTTGATACTCGCCAATTACAGGCACATCGTCGCCATAAGCCGCTAAAAAACGAGCAAGATCATTGACAATCACGGCGTACTCGCCAGCGGCCAATGTCACTGATGGACAGGTAAAACCAATACCATTGGTGAAACTCACCCGGTTCAAATGGATGGGTTCAGGGCCCACATTCTGCAATTCAATAAATTCCGTATTGGGGTCCTGTTGCAAATCCGCTGTTTGTGGGTGGTACATGATCTCTGTCACGCGAAGAGATTCTGAAACCGGCCCCACCGCAAAGATTGCCTCGACCAGGGCACTCCACTGACCATCAAAGGCACGCGCCTTGATCTGCACTGAATCCGTCAGAACAAGGGGACTTTCGAATTCAATCGCAGAGGCCGATACACCCCCCTGACCCTGCTCCTGGGCCACGAGCTCACAGTTGAACAGAAAGTCGGTATCCTCTGCCCTCACATTCAAGGCATGAACTGCGAGCAGATTATGCCCGACCCGCAATACAGAGACAAAATCAGTCACATCAATGCTTTCATACAACACGGCCTCATCATCAGAACGTTCTCCCACAGCGTGGGAATCCCACCGCAACTCGTCTGGCGCGAAACGACGGGCGATCTCAACACCATTCAGATAGGCCACAAAACCATCATCATATTGCACATCCAAGGTCAAGCTGGCCATTTCGGCCGGTGAGGTTTCAAAGGGGATACGAACATAACAGGAGGCATTGACTCCCAACATCTGATCGGCCATATCCACATCAATGAAGTCCTCATACGCCAGTATTGTATCATAGCCAAGGGTGCCGCCACCCACTGACCAGTCCTCATCATCCATGGCATCGGTATACCATATGTTCCCTTCTCCCAATAGCAGCCCCCCTGCTGGATCACCCACCAGATGAAAGGCATTCCCATTGAAACTTGTATGCTGCCCTGGCGCGGCAAAGAACTCGCATCCCGCGCCACCGCCGCGTTCATAATAAACCAAGCGTACTTGATAGGTCCCAGCCTCTTCCACGTTGAATATGCCCAGGGTATCGCTGGCACCCCGTGGTGCTGCGTGCGAAAGATTAAATGTCTTGTTCCCCCGTTGCAGGGTCAATCCAAAGCCATCATCACTGTTCACACCAAAGGTCCAGGGCCCGACCTGAGAAATGAGCATTGTCCCTGTTACCAGCACTACAAAATTATCCTCATCCGTGCCGATACGCATGCCAGGAAAGGTCTTGTCCTGGTCAAAGCGTCCGCTGGCTGACGTGTTGTGATAGTTGATCGTCGAATCCAATGCAAATGTCACATCATGTTGCTGTTGAGGTTGACGGATCACCGATTCCGCGACATCCAGGTTGCCCACATCGACATTCGCTTTGTACAGGGTCACCAGAAATTGAGCCGGTGTATTGCCCAACTCATCGCCACCATTGTCTGACGTGGGCACAAAAATCTGCTTGTCATCAGAGGCCTTGACCAGGGTATGAACCTCTCCTGGTGGAGACAAATGCACTGGCAGCCTGGGATCTGTACCATCAAACGTATAAAAGACACGCCCCTGTGGCGCCGACATCAAAAGAATGGCGTCTTGAGGCACATGCCCACCAGGGCTTGGCAGAAAATTGACCATAAACCCAGGTGCCTCCACTTCAGGATAAAGACCGGCGGCTCGCAATTGCTTCAACACATTGGCAGATCGTTGTGGCATATAGCTGCCGAGGATCCAATCACGCTGACTCTCCCATTGATTGAGTGTATAGGGCGAATTGTTGCGCACATCCCCCCACCGAGCCGACTCTGCCACGATGGCCTTTTCCACGTGATCTGCCAATTGGGCGTAGAGCGCAGCCGGTCGATTGCGTTCCGGATGCTGCGGGTTCCACTGGCTTTGCAGAGGATCGACATAAAACGGGCCGTCATAAGAAAAGGCCTGCTGCACCCGATCGGCAAACAAAAGGCGAAATTCTGTGTTTTCGCGCAAACGCGCGTAGGGTTCACATAGACTATTGCTGGTACCGGTCATGTTGTCGTTCACACCGGAATTCATCCCGACAACCCATTCAGCGTCCCACGAAAACCATTTGAATCCGCTGGGATCTTCCCGATTAAAGGCCGCATACCAGTTATGCCCGGGCCAATCACGATTCCCCACAAAGAAGTTGAGCAACAGGTAATCGATGTAGTTTGTCATCTCCAGCCACTGCGCAGCGTCCGGGTCCGGGGACCCATCGGAAAAGTTTCCCTGAATTTTCTGATAGCCTGCATTGTATTCCACGGACTCATGCGCGGCGTTCAACAGGCCGTTCCAGGAACCACTCCCGCTCTCGCCCAGGGCTCGGGCCGAGTTGTAGGCGTCCCAATCCTCTTTTGCCCCATCAAAATAGGTCGCAGAGAAAGAGGCCTCAGGACGTTCCACGGGATTATACAGTCCCCAGTAAAGCCCGTTCACATACAGATGCACAAAATTTCCATGTGGACTCGGATGGCCCATGACCAGTTGTAAGCGGCGTACAAATTCATCACGAATATACTGAGACCTGTCACCACCCCATACATAGGCATCATTAAAATTAGACCTGAGAATCAGCGAGTCAAATTCGTCGGCTGCGTCCTCGCCGAACAGGGGATAGCGTAACTTGGTAGCACCATACTCCCGCTTAAACATCAACCGGAACGAATGCTTTTTAAATTGAGCATTTCGCCCTACACCCCCATAGAGGCGCACGCCACAATTGACCTGAAACCCCTTTTCTCCATCCGGGTAAATCAACTCCACAGAACCGGGCCGTTCCCAAGCCGAACCGCTGTTGTTCGGATTGGCATAGATCCCCTGTGCCGAGCCAAACAGATCATCCTGCTGCATCACCAGGGACATCGTTGGCAGGGACAGTAACGACTCCTCCAGCAGAGGCCCATACACCGGATGAGTCACAATGTCAGGGTCCATGCCGTAATCCGCAGGTTCATTCCTCCAGGTAGAGGGCATCCCGGCAGGCAACTCCGACTGTGTTATGCAGTCTGCCAAAAAGACATAGGTCTGTGTGTCCACATGGCTCGACATCCATCCCGGCTTAACGGCAAGGGCCCGCAGACAGGTGGTGCCTGAAATCGGAATCGGCGTTATATACAGGTCACCTTGCGTTTCAGAAGGGGCACTGCCATCCATGGTATACCGGATTTCTGCACCCACCGTGTCGCAAGAAATCGTCACCTCGAAAGGTTCGGTGTAGAAACCTCGTTTGACACTGAAACTTGTATCTCTCACGATGTCCAGAGCACCCATCGTGTTAAACACGCCAGGCGTGGGTTCAATGAAATACTGACGTACTCCCGTACTTGACGACAACATCAACTCCGGCCGGACCAGAAACTGGCCATCATCAATCGCATCATTGAACGCCTGAACAGCCAACAGGTTTTGCCCGAATTCCAGGAGGTTCATGGTATGCGACAGATCAAAGCTCACATAGGACTCTGCCAACGTATCAAGTCGGTCTGTGGCTGCGGACAAATCATCACTGACATTATCGCGAGCCACTTCAACGCCATTCAAAAAGGCAATAAAACCATCCTCATACTTCATACGTAAAATCAACGTATCAAACAAATCTATGTCATCATTAAAACTAAAGGGAATACGCGTCAACACAGACCTGTTATTCCCTATCATCTGCTCGCCAATATTGGCACCTGAAAAGCCGCCCTCCAGCATAAAACAGTCAAATGCATAGCCTTTACGTCCTTCAGGGCTGGCCGCATCGGCTTGGGCGCGAACCGTAAAGGTGCCATCCGAGGCAGTAATTCCGGTCCAGCGAACCACGTAACCATCATTGTGGTTATCCCCTGAGTTCAAACGAATTTTGTTTTCAGCCACAACACCCACACCCGACGTGCTCGCATTGGTGTAGGTATCTGCCCCTGCCAGTGTATACAGGGTAAACCGATCTGCATAATTGTTGCGTGCCGCTGACGTGGCAAAGGTATAGGTCGTTCCTGGATCGAGGCCTGAGAAAGTGAGATCCACCCACCACCCTGCTGCGCCATACAGCATCACGCCAGTCATGTCCACCAGACCACCAAAGGTTATAAATGCATCCGTACCCGGTGCGCAATCACTGCCGCCACTCTGGGGATTGGGCTGCGAACTCACGCCACCACTTTGTATGATGGACACGGTAATCGGCAATGGCTCGCCAGCCTCTTGATCCACCAGAACGCCGGACGTTTCACCGCCAAGTCCATAGGTTGTCACATTGTTGCCAATCGCCTGATCATCGCGATACACACAGTCATTAAAAGCACGTTGTTTTGATCCGCCAAAGCCAAACCCGATGGCCCCCTTGGCCGTCTGCCACGTCGCGTCCTCATACGCCACAGCCGTCCATTCATCTGACGCTTCAGACGCAGGAAAAGCATAAGCCAGCGACTCATTGGATGACACCAGGGCTCGCGTGTACTGCTTCACACCATAAGAAAGATCTGTCACCTGCTGCGGATACTCCGGCTGATACGCATGTACAACTGTGACACCATTCGAAGCAACCAGCGCCAGATACTCACCACTAGCACTCAACTTAAAATTTGTGTGCAATTCTGCCCCAGAACGATCTTTACCCGACGCAAACACCACCAGAAACTCACCGGGACCCAGTACCGTCTGCTCAGGGAACGACCACTTTGTCATGTTGTCAGAATTATCCGTCAAGAACCATCCAGCCAGATCCACGGGAACGTCCCTGGCATTGTAAATCTCAAGCCAATCCGACGACTCTCCATCCTCGTCCAGGATGCCTCCCTGTGCTGCATTACTAGCCAGAAACTCACTAATCAGAAGGGATCGCCCTTGGCCCTCCTGCTCCAGGCCATCTTGAGCCAGGACCCCGGTCCCAATGATCAAAATCAAAAGAAAAAAAACACTTGAGGTCTGCTGCAACAAAACACGATGTAAACTCATAAACCCATCCACCCTAATGACAGTCCAATAATAGTTACAAAACAAAGGGGTCAGTGGCTACACTCCACGGCTGCGTTACACTCAGCCTTCAACCTTATCTATCATGTCGACAGAATGGCCCTTGAACTTGCTCTTATAGGGATTTGAACACCCCATCGATCAACTTCCTACGATCCAGTTCATGGCCATACCAGTCTTCATAGGGCACGTCACCAAACCAGGCCAGAAAGACGCCATGGGTTGTTTCTCCTGACGTGTCTAGGGTTTCAACAACAGGTAATCCAAGCCAAACATATATCGTTTGATGGCCTCTTTATTGGCGCCGACAAGGGTGACCTTCAACTGATTGCGACCCGCAGACAGACGGCACGCCTTTAATGTCACGGCATCAACCACGACCGACGTAAAATAACAATCGAAAGCTGAGTGTTTGACTTGATCATTAATAACCAACTCAACTACTCCATAATCCACAGCCTTGGTCAGGCCGACTTCGATATCATAAAATCCGTCCGATGGCGCTTCAAATTCGACAGTCACATGATCCTGTGGCTTACCGTCTATCCACCAGAGTTGTTGATTGCCACTCCAGTTAAAAGTGGTGGAATTCTGAATACTGTGCGTACCGCCGGTACATTCCAGCACCTTTAGTGTCTCCCCCTCCAAGGCATTCTCTACCTTTCGGGGCTTGGGCACATACTGAGCTGATTGTTCCACAGGCACACTGGCCTCATTGGGATCAGGCTGGACATTGAAGGTTGAACCCGGACGAGCATACCAGAATGTGGTGGGTGCGTAATCCATATGTGTCTTGGCCCAGTGCCACAATTCCATATCAAACTGGAGCGACTTTTGGAACGGAATGGCATCCAGCACACGATAGCGTGAATTGACAGTGAATCCAGAGGTGATATTCCCGGCCCCACTGGGCTGAGCATGGAAGGACGAGGCAAACAGCTCAGGTCTGCACCAGGCATAACCATAATAGTCCTCTGTGCCCGTTCCGAAATGAGAGGGGAAGGCTTCGCCATCCACATAGATTTTTTCATCGCCTTCACCCCACCATGAAGCCGCCGCATTAAACAAGGTCAATGTGTCTCCCACATAGTGACCCTGGCCCTGAACTGTCACCCAGTTCAAATCAAAGGCACCAAGATCTTTTGCTGTCGTATTTGTCTGGGTCTTGAGTTCGGACCACTGACGCCAAGCCGCATAAAAATAGCAGGACTGATCATCCCAATCCCAGGGACCAACGCCCATACGGTACTCAGCCAGTTCCACGGGCTGATCCCCCAGGTTCAGCAGAGTCACTGTGGCCTGCGTATGAAACGGCATGATCCAGTCGCACGACATTGTCCCATCCGCCGTCACCTCCGTATACCAGCTGGCATAGGACCGGATATGATACCCCGTACCGAAGAAGTCACCCAAAGGTGCCCATACAGTACCTGTCCCATCGCATTCAATTTTGAGCACAGTAGACCGCAAGGCCTGCGATTGATTTTCCGCCTGTATCTTTATGGTCATAGAGCGAATTGCCGCAGGACCGTTGAGCACCATGGTCTGGCTCTGGCCTGGTGCGATAAAATCTGGCGCAACCTCGACATAGAGTCCTTTCGCGCCGGGGCGTTCGGGCTTTGACAAAACCTTCTGAACACGGGCGAGCACAGGCTGAGCCTGCTTGAGGGCCTCAAGACTGAACGTCTCGACCGAGGTACCCTTGTCATACGTGCGATAGTTGATTTGATAGTACAGTGCTTCACCCTTACGCGCGCCTTCGTCGATGAAGGCTTCGGTTTCATAGGTCACTTTGCAGTGGCAGGCGTAAGGAATTGGCAGATACAGATTGTGTCCCTGTCGTTCATAGTGGGTATCAGGTGACACCCCTTCAGAAAGAGGGGCCTCGACAAGAGCCCCGCCGCTGATCAGATCTGCCATGGGACCTTCAATCACAGGCTCTGCCTGACCCTCCAGATAGACACGCAGGGTACCGTTGCTAAAAGGACCACCGCCCGGGCCATGCCACGTGGCCCAAAACCGCACAATGGCACCCGGGCCAGCCACATCCATGAGCACATGCTCTTTTCTGCCATGATTGTCTTCGATCCGTTCGAAATAGCTTCGATCAGCATTGGCCCACCAGGTCGGTGACCCCGGGTCTGTGGAATGGCGGTCATAACTGCTAAACTGAGCACAGCGGTACGCCGTCTTGGGCAGACGGGCCATGTGGTCACGTTCGATCATCTCCTCCAGGAGCGACACAAGTGTGACCCTGGAGGGTTTTTCTGCCATGGCCTTGGCACCCGGCAAAACGTGGCCTTGCTTGTCAAATACCGCTGTGTCCCCCCCAACCAGAAAGAGCGGTTTGAGATATGGACGAATGATCTCGCCCCAAATGGCATACCCGTCATCGTTCATGTGAAGCATGTCGGACACGTATAGATGAGACATGGGTTGCCCCTGTTCATCCAAATAACGGGACCATGTTCCTTCCAGATAGGTGATGCGATCTTCTTGATTGGCGGTGGCTTCAAACAAAGCATTCAAAGCAAACTCCTTGTCAATGATCTTGATGCGTGAAGGACTGGGACGCCACCCCAGGACGATCAGATGCACCTTTGGCAATCGGGCAAAAAGTCTCTGAGTAAACTCGTCGAAATCAGTCTTGACCTGGGCCGGTGATTTGCCTGACCATAAATCATTGCCTCCACAGAAAAAAACGACCGTGCTGGGTTCGTACTGTAAGATGCCCTGCTCCAGATAGTGATTCATGTCTGAGATATGAGCCCCTCCAAAACCACGATTTAATGCCTTGATCCCCGGAAACACCTTGGGGATGTTTAGCATCCTAATGCTGGAGCTGCCTGCAAAGACAATCCCACCTGTCTCAAAAGGCTGATCCTTATCCTGCCGGGCAAAAGCTTCAAAACTCTTGGCAAATCGTGTGGGGGAAGGATCGGGTATCTCCTGAGCCTGGATCGGTACGGTGGATAGAAAGAACAAGAAAACCAGGACTATGGTTGTGACCATTTTTCTATAATGTTTCATAAATATCTCCTTTGCCCTGTAGTGTACCGGCCATAACCAAAATTTTCCAGGCCAGGAATTAAACTTTATCGCTGGAAATCCGGGACTGTGAGAAACAGACAGGGAGTTCCCCCACCACCACAAGAACTCGAAAGCCATTCAATGAAAATATTCCGTTTGACGGTGTGTTGCGGGGGGATTATATTAATGGGTTAATAATTTTGAATGACCGCCAATATCGGAGATCTCAATGGATCACAATAAGATTGTCGCTGAAGGCATTACCTTTGACGACGTACTTTTGATTCCGGCCAAGAGTAGTCTGGTGCCGAATCAAGCAGATACGAGTACGCAATTGACAAACAACATCCGTATCAACATCCCCATCCTGTCTGCCGCCATGGACACGGTTACGGAGGCAAAACTGGCGATTGCGCTGGCTCAAGAGGGTGGGGTGGGCGTCATTCACAAGAATCTCCCTACGCAGGAGCAGGTACGCGAGGTGGCCAAGGTCAAACGATCTGAACATGGTGTCATTCAAGATCCTGTCACCCTGTCGCCTGTGGAACCGGTTCGACGGGCCCAGGAGTTGATGCAGGAACAGAATGTCTCCGGTATCCCCATCGTGGACGGTAAAAAGCTGGTCGGCATCCTGACGAGACGGGATCTGAAGTTTTTAAAGGATTATGATGCCAAGATCAGTACTGTGATGACCAAAACCAATCTGGTGACAGGACCTGCGGGAACCACGCTGGAAGAGGCCAAGGAGATCCTGCAGGAGGCCAAGGTCGAAAAGCTGCTTCTTGTCAAAGATAATGGTGAACTGACCGGATTGATTACCATGCGTGATATTGACCGGGTTCAGCAGTATCCCATGACAGCCCGCGACAAGCGTGGCCGTTTGTTGGTGGGGGCTGCTGTGGGCGTGTTTGATTATGAACGTGTAGATGCCCTCATCAATGCTGATGTGGACATTATTGTCGTAGACACCGCCCATGGCCATTCTCAGAACGTCATTGACGCTGTCAAGACCATCAAGTCCAAGCACAATATCGATATCATTGCTGGCAATATTGCCACAGCCCAAGCAGCCGAAGACCTGATTAATGCGGGTGCCAACGCGATCAAGGTGGGCATCGGACCTGGTGCGATCTGTACGACGAGAGTTATTTCCGGTGTGGGAGTACCCCAGGTCACTGCCATCATGGATTGCTCGGCCGTGGGTCGAAAATACGGCATTCCCGTGATTGCGGATGGCGGCATAAGACAATCTGGCGATATCACCAAGGCCATTGCAGCCGGTGCCTCCAGCGTGATGCTCGGCTCTCTGTTCGCAGGACTCAGAGAAAGCCCCGGACAAATGGTTATCTACAAAGGACGCCAGTTCAAAGAGTACCGCGGTATGGGCTCACTCGGAGCCATGGTGAAGGGGTCGGCAGATCGCTACGGCCAGGATAGTAAAACCAAGACCCATAAACTGGTGCCTGAAGGCGTGGAAGGTCGTGTGCCATACAGGGGCCAATTGGGTGATTTTGTGTATCAGCTTGTGGGCGGTATCAGGGCTGGTATGGGCTATTGCGGGACTCCAACCATTGAGGCCCTCAAGAAGGATGCCCGATTTGTCCGTGTAAGTGCTGCCACTGTGGGAGAATCTCATCCCCATGGTATTCAGATTACCAAAGAGGCACCCAATTATTCAGCCTCTCAGGCCTTTGAAAACTAGATTCATTTTTGGGGAGTGTCATGACCCGACAAACGATTGCAATTTTAGATTTTGGCAGCCAGTACGGCCAATTGATTGCGCGCCGAGTGCGTGAACTGAACGTATACAGCAAGATTTACAAAGCGGATTATCCCGCTGAAGAGTTGGCCAAACTACCCTTAAAAGGAATTATTCTGTCCGGCGGACCAGCCAGCGTATACGGAGAAAACGCACCTCGTTGTGATGAAAAGATCTTCGATTTGGGCGTGCCCATTCTTGGCATTTGCTACGGTATGCAGCTGGGTTGCCAGATCCTTGGCGCAGAGATCATTCCGGCAGAACATCGAGAATATGGCAGAATTGATCTGTCCATCACGAATGCCACTGGCCTCTTGGCCAACATGCCGGAATCCACGATTGTTTGGGCCAGTCATGGCGATCAGATCGGTGGACTGGGCAACAAGTTCGAAACCCTGGCCACCACAAAGACGTGCCCCTATGCCGCTGTGCATCACAAAAGTCGGGACTTTTACGGCGTCCAGTTCCATCCCGAGGTCACCCATACACCCAAGGGCACGGTGATTCTGCAGAACTTCCTGTACAACATCTGTGCATGCGATGGTGACTGGCAAATGAGCAATTTTGTCGAGGAAACCCTCCAACACGTGCGTGAGCAGGTCGGCTCAGATCAGCTAATCTGTGGGCTCAGTGGCGGTGTGGACTCCTCAGTTGTGGCCGCCCTGCTGCATAAGGCCATAGGTGAACAGTTGACCTGTATATTTGTGGATAATGGGCTGTTACGCAAGAATGAGCGAGAAGGTGTAATCTCCACATTCAGAGATCATTTCCACATGGATCTGCGAGTGGTAGATTGGTCCAAGCAGTTCCTCAAAGCCCTGGAAGGCGTGACAGATCCGCAACAAAAACGCAAGATCATTGGCGCAGAGTTTATTGAAGCCTTCAAGTTCGAAGCAGATAAAATAAAAGATGCCAAATTCCTGGCTCAAGGCACTCTGTATCCTGACGTCATTGAGTCCGGCTCTAAAGATGGCAATCCAGCGGCCAATATCAAGTTGCACCACAATGTGGGCGGCTTGCCTGAAGAATTAGGCTTTGAACTGGTGGAACCCCTGCGAGACCTATTCAAGGACGAAGTCAGATCTGTCGGCGAGTTTTTGGGCTTGCCAGAGCAAATGGTTTGGCGACACCCATTCCCAGGCCCAGGCCTGGCCGTACGCATTATCGGGGACATCACAGAGCCGAGGCTGGAAGTCCTCAGAGCAGCTGACGAAATACTGATCGATGAAATCCACGCCGCAGGATTGTACCGCACGATTTCACAGGCATTGGCTGTACTGCTGCCCATATCCACTGTCGGGGTTATGGGTGATGAACGCAGCTATGAAAGCGTTGTGGCTCTGCGCGCAGTAGAGACCACAGACTTTATGACAGCTGACTTTTCGCACATCCCCTATAACGTCTTGAGCCGCATATCGAGCCGCATCATCAATGAGGTTCGCGGCGTAAATCGCGTGGTTTACGATGTTTCGAGCAAGCCCCCTTCTACAATTGAGTGGGAGTAGTCTCGGGTTTTCCTCAGACAGGTTTTACCAGACTAAAAGTCGAGGACTGGTGACATCACCGCCCCACGCTTGCTAATTTAATAATTCATGACCATTTTCATTTGAAAAAACGATGCGTCTGTGTACACTGTTTCTTCACATTGTTTTCACTCGCGTTTTGGCGTTATTTTGAATTTTGAACAGGGCTTTTTATGCCAAATTTTAAGATCGAACCGGCTTCGCGCATTAAGCGTTTGCCGCCCTACTTATTTGGACAACTCAATGCACTCAAGCTGACAAAACGTCAACAGGGCGCAGACATCATTGACTTGGGCATGGGAAATCCAATGGACCCAGCGCCGCAAATCGTTATTGATAAGCTCTGCGAAGCGGCCCGAGATCCTCGGAACCATCGATACAGTGCATCCAAAGGCATCAAGAATCTACGCAAAGAGGTGGCTCTAAAATATGAACGCAAATGGGGCGTCAGCCTTGATCCCGAGACTGAAGTACTGGCCTGCATCGGGTCTAAAGAGGGATTCAGCCATATGTGCCTGGCTCTAATGGAGCCTGGCGACACCGCTGTCGTGCCTGACCCGGCATTCCCCATCCATATATATGGCGTGGCTCTGGCCGGTGGCAATGTAATCTCGGTGCCTTTGGGCAGTGATCAGACCTTCCTGGACACCATTGCGATGGTCTGCGAACATTTATATCCTAAGCCAAAATTGCTTATTCTAAATTATCCGCATAATCCCTCGGCCATGACTGTAGATCCAGGGTTCTTTGAAACTGTGGTCGAACTAGCCAAACGCTTTGGCATTATCGTGATCCACGATTTTGCCTACGGCGAAACCACGTTTGATGGATACCAGGCCCCCAGTTTCTTGGCAGCCAAAGGCGCCAAAGACGTAGGCGTTGAATTCACGACCCTAAGCAAACCTTATAATATGGCAGGCTTCCGGGTAGGTTTTGTGGCAGGTAATAAGGAACTTATCAATTACCTGGCCACGATCAAGGGTTATTACGACTATGGCATCTTTCAGGCCATTCAGATAGCAGGCATCATCGCCATGCGTCATTGCGAATCGGACATGCTGGCGCTGAACTTGAAATATCAAGCCAGGCGGGATGTCGTCTGTGAAGGCCTGGAACGTATTGGCTGGTCAGTGAAAAAACCCAGGGCCTCTATGTTTGTCTGGGCCAAGTTCTCCAAAGAACATTCCAATGGCAAAGGCAGCATTGATTACGCTATGGACCTCATGGAGCATGCTAATGTCGCCATTGCACCGGGACGTGCTTTTGGCGAAAACGGCGAATACTACATGCGAATTGCTTTGGTCGAAAACGAACAGCGACTCAGACAGGCCATTCGCAATATCAATAGGTTTAATCAGAAGAAAGCGATCCGAACATCAAGGTAAACCGGCTTTAAAGCCATGTGCCAAGCAAGGCTCGCTGATTTAGGACCTGTGGTATTCGCGGGAAGAGTCTGTACTTGTCTTAAACATAAGCAATGTTAATCCCATGCACACCTCAGCTTATTACGCCTCGTAATTATATATTAAATAGTCCCCACCCATCATATTCCTTATCATACTTCAAGATAAACACTTATGAGCTGTTTTCACGATTTTTTTCCGGACAAACACAAGGACCATTATCGGATCAATTGACTTCGCTCCTATGATTTTGATAGAATGCATTGTCCTATGGCTAAAACAACAAAAAAAACTAGTAAGCGAGCTCAAAAAAGTCCCTCAAAGGCCTCTAAGGTTAAACCCAAAAGAGCCTTTAGTCGATATAAACAAGCGATTGATTATTTGTTTACCAAGACTGACTACGAGAGGCAAGAGTATCTGCGATATAATGTAACCACCTTCAACCTGGACAGAATGAAGAAGCTTCTGTCATTGGTGGGAAATCCTCACGACAAAATCACGACGGTCCACATAGCAGGGTCCAAAGGTAAGGGCTCAACAGCTACGATGCTAGCCAAAATGCTGGAATCAAATGGCTACTCAGTAGGGCTGTACACGTCACCACATTTGGTTCATCTACACGAAAGAATCCGAATTAACTCACACAAGATCACGGATTCTGAAATGCTGGGCCTGATGAACAGAGTCCATGGCGCGGTTGAAAAGATGCACGAGGACCCACCTACATTTTTTGACATCATGACAACCCTGGCCTTTTTGTTTTTTCTAGACAAAGAGGTTGATATTGCAGTCATCGAAACTGGATTGGGCGGCCGACTTGACAGCACCAACGTGATCAAACCCAAAGTCATTGGCATCACAAGCCTTAGCATTGACCATCAGAACCAGCTTGGCACAACCCTGGACAGCATTACCAAAGAAAAGGCCGGCGTCTTTAAGAAAGGCATCCCTGTTGTCACTGTTCAGCAAGATACGGGGGCCATGAAAATTCTCAAGCATGAAGCGTCAGTGATCAACGCGCCCTTGAGTGTCACGGGAGCGGATATTGATTTTTCATATCGTTTTGAAACCTCCAGAGAACATGGACCCCATACGCGCATTTGCCTGACAACTCCAACCAGCAAGTTTGAGCACCTGCGGGTCCCATTACATGGGAAGCACCAGGCAATCAATTGCGGTTTGGCACTGGCGATTCTCGACAAGCTCAAATCCAGTGGCTACACCTTTGAAAATGAGAAAGTCATGCAGGGTCTGCATGAAGTGTCACTGCTTGGCCGAATGGAAATCATTCACGAAGATCCGAGAATCATGATTGATGGGGCTCACAATGCTTCCAGTATCCACGCATTAGTTCATGCCATTGGCCAGAACATCCCTTACGATTCCATGGTGGTCATTTTTGGGTGTAATAATGACAAAGATATCCCGGGCATGTTGGAGCAGCTCCAGTATGGTGCGGATAAGGTGATATTCACGCGAAGTAATTCTCCTAAGGCCATGTCTCCGCAGGATCTTGCCGACATGTATTCGGAAATCTGTAATAAAATGTGCCAGGTATCTTCGAGTCTAGGGGAAGCCCTTCAGTTGGCCAATAGTGCTGTAAGCAGAGAAGATCTTATCTGCATTACCGGCAGTTTTTACCTGATTGGCCAGGCCAAAACACGATTTACTAATAAGAAGAAGTCCTAAAGTAGCCGACTTCATCACTATCTAAACGACTAAGGGTGCTGAATATTTACTTAGCACCCTTTTTCCATACTCTCCCCAGGCCGCGTTCATTGATAGCCTGAGCCAGTTTCTTCATTTCTACCACCAGGATCTGCATTTGAGTGCTGGTGTCCAAGAGCTCTTCATAGAGGCGGGCATCATTGACAAGCTTCCCAACCGTTCCATTGCCTTCGTTAATCCCGGCAAGCATCACATTGATCTGCGTACTGGCACGGGTTAATTCCTCACTGGCTGACGCAATTGAACCAGACACCTTCTCCAAGGCATTCGTACCGGTGCTCGCCAGCGTACGATAATCGCCAATCGCAGCGTACGCATGGTCAATCGTATGGCGTGCCTGCTCCAGAGTCTTGGCTGCCTGGCCAGAGGCATCCGTCAAATTCTGAAGAAACGTCTTTAGGTTCTGTTTATTTTCATCATCACCAGCCACATCATTGGCATTGCCTACAAGGGTGCGTAAATCATCAACCAGGCCCTCTAGCTTCTTCTGAGTTTCTTCTGGAAAAAATTCGCTGCTTACGCCCGCACTACCCTGTACGGTCATGCCATGTGTCAAACATTCTGACTTCTCATCTGGAATGGGAGATTTAATCGAAATAAAGCTACTGCCCAGCCCGCGAGTCATGAGTTTGATCTGACAGTCTTTCGGGATGTCGCTAAACTGATTATCAATGCTCATGGTCACTAGACTCTGATGGAACCATCTCCGCTCATTGTTTGGATCAAACACGATTTCTTCCCGAATTCTGGGCGGTTCCACAGCAGTCACTCGTCCAATTTGGTAACCACAAAACTGAACAGGCGTATCTTTCTGTACACCATTAGCCTCTAAGAACTGCACATGCACATCGTAAGAACGGAGCTTTGCCACCCACAAAGGCATATCTCCAAACTTAAAAACCAACCAGCCAAAGGCCAGAAAACCAACGACGACAAAAATACCGACCACCAGATTTCTCCGATTCTGAATGGCTTCAAAATCACTCAAGGTTTGATTCCTTTCAAACGCCGTGCCCATCCATAAATAATTCCCTTATAGCTCTCAATGGATAGCCGCTTTTATTTAGTCGTTTGATAAGCTTTATCCGCTCAATAGCTTTTTCATTAAATAATCGCCGACCAGATGGAGTTACTTCTGTAGATTCCAACAATCCAACCATTAAGTAATATTGCAATGATTCTCTGGAAACACCAGCCTTTTTTGCAGCCTTGCCAATAGGTATTAATGCGTCTTTCGGGTCCAATGGTCAATCCTCATGAATTCAGCATTTTCTTGTGACACGGATCAACAAGGTTTAACAAGGAAGTGTTGATGGCTTCCAATGAAAGATCAGACGTTTTACGCGTTTTTCTTGACAGAGCCCCTTTTCTTATACGCTGCCGACTAGGCTTGTGCATGGTAACCAGAATATCAATGCCACAAGGCATTTTATGTTGGTTCAAACGAAATGACTCACGAACCAGACGTTTAATTCGATTACGCACAACAGCATTGCCCTGGGCACGACCTATGGACACACCTAGGCGCGCAAAACCAAGGCTGTTGGCTGCCACATGAACAACCAGCAAATGATCACTGCAACGTTTTCGCTCGGCGAGAATCATCCTAAAATCACGGTTCTTAACCAAACGCTGCTTTTTGGACAATTTCAACAACTTCATGATAACAATGTTATACCGCTTTCGTCATATTATGACCACTGTTGTTCTATGTAAAAAATGCTCATTAAGTACATCTAGCCAAAATAAATACCATGATTTTCATACGGGTTCTTATCGCATGATATCGGCCCGTCTGCCTCATTAAGTTGTTTAATTCAAAGGTTTTTTGGACCACAAAACCGCCTGAAAAAAAAAGGTAAATAGCCTTTACTGTGCCTGCCAACAGATGTATAGTCGGGCAAACTTTTCACAAACATAATGCAGGGAGTACTGTGCAATGAAACGTAAAAAGAACAATGAAATTTTCTTTTTCGCCGGCGTTATTGTAGTCATCATAATCATTATTGCCATGATCATAGCTCCAAACCGTGAGGACCCATCCATCACCGACAGCAACGTACCTTCTGAACCCAATAATACTATTACATTGACAGCGCCCCCCCCCCCTATCACTGCGGGTGAAGAACAAACTACCAGTGATATAGCCCCTGCTGAGATTCTCCCAAAAGTTCTGTTGTCTGAACTGATAGATGCCGCCGATGCTTGGATGCCTTGCGCAGAACATAAAGCCTGGATTGACAAACCAGCCCCTGACTTTACTATCACAGATATTGATGGCAAGGAACACTCTCTGAGCCAATACCGCGGCAAATCTGTGATCATCAACCTTTGGTCCCCATGGTTTACGCCCACACACAAAGAACTCGAAACACTTGTACAATTGCGTCAAGCCGTTAAAGCAGACAAGCTCATGATCTTGGGCGTCTCATTTGACTCCGATGTCACAGTCAAACGTTTCATCAATAAACAAACCGCGATTAATTTTCCCATAATGTCTGTAAATGGACAACAGTCTTTGCCAGCCCCCTATAGCACTGGAAAACCCTATCCATGCTCCCTGTTCATTACACCCACTGGTGTATTGAAGATGTCCACCAAGGGTTCTATGCCACTGGCAGATTTTCAGGCGATGCTTATCGCAGAATAGAATCGATTCTTGATTGATCAGAAAAACAAACGCCACCTGGTAACATGGGCAACCTAGTGACGTTCCAACACTGCTTCGACCGATATTTTCTGTGCTAATAAGTATTTTTTTAGCACTTTAGTCCTATAAAAGTGTAAAGTTTCTTTCTTCTGCGTGCCGACTAGTTATAATAATGCCGCAGTTTATTAGCATTGAAAAAGGGATTTTTCGCACCGCGCTTGTCAAGGATTCTGCTGGAGTTGGCAGGCTACGCGAAAGGATTTTTGTAGCTGGAGAACAAAGGAATGAGAACGGTAGCGATAGTTAATCAAAAAGGTGGTTGTGGCAAAACAACCGTATCTATCAATCTGGCAAGTGCGCTTGCTGAGAGTGGTAACAAGGTTTTGCTTGTTGACATGGACCCACAATCACACTGTGCAGTCGGCTTGGCTGTTCCAGAAGAACAAATCGAACAAAGCATCTATGATATTTTAATCAGCAAGAGTCGAAACGAGCCAGTCAGGCTGTCAGAAATTCTCTGGCAAATTAGCGATCGTCTTGAATTGGCCCCTGCCAGTATTGACTTGTCTGCTTTTGATCAGCAGATGGCCGGTATTGGAGAAAGGGAGTCTTGCCTTCGAAATGTGCTCGATGACGTCAAATCCTCTTATGACTTTGTTATTATTGATTGCCCGCCGGCAGTCGGACTATTAACGTTTAATGCACTGCGAGCTGCAACTGACGTTATCGTACCGGTAGAAACCGGCTATTTCGCCTTGCACGGCCTCAGCAAACAACTGGAAACACTGAATATCTTGTGTAATCGGTGTCAGCAGAAGGTAGAGGTAAGGGTACTGGGCAGCATGTACGATATTCGAACCAAGATGGCTCGAGAAATCCTGGCTGAACTGAGAACCCACTTTTCTGATCGCATGTTCAAGACGGTTGTTAACTTCAATACAAAAATTAAGGAAGCTTCCAGCTTTGGGCAGCCAATTAATGAATACGATCCCGCAAGCAAGGGACAACAGGACTTCCAAATGCTCTCCGATGAACTCGTCGGGGCCCAAACCAAACGCGATAACAAACTCATTGTGAATTCGCTGGCCCACCAAATTGATGCCATTAGCACAAATGCCAATAGTCTAGCTCAAGGCAAGACTCCCAAGCCAGCCAAAGACAAACCGATTGAAATCGTTTCTTTGCCATCCACAGCGAAAGATAAGAATGATGTCAAAGCATCACCTGCTGAATTGGTTGTGGCAAACATTCCCATTGAACAACAAACGGCAAGAGCTGAAGCCTTCGAGAAGATCGACCCTGTTGACACAACTGACTCGCCCGAGGCAAATTCTGTCCAGGACACAGAAGATAAACTGGCGGATTACTATGGTGTAAACCAGGTTTCTGATGCGGTTATGTTCGTTACGCTATACCCCCGAGCAAGCAGCGTTCAAATAGCGGGAGACTTCAATAGCTGGCAGCCTGAATCAACCTGCATGGAACGTATTGGCGATAAAGGCACGTGGCGCACCAAGATGGACTTGGCTAAAGGCCGGTATCGATATCGTCTTGTCGTGGATGGACAGTGGCAACAAGACCCATACAACGAAAACATGGAAATGAACCCATATGGTGATTACAATTCAGTTTTAGAAGTACACTGATTCAGACCGTCTTAACGATTGTTTTATCCGAGGCAGTTCCATCATAGGAACTGCCTTTTTCAGTATCATCATCAGCCATAAATCAGGATCGCATGAAACCCTATCAAGAAAACTCCGTGTTTCTCTTGCCAGTCTTGATTTTTTACTTGCAAACCAATGTTCTTCCCCGGACAATTGCTCATGAAATTGATATCCATAATCAGAATATTGTGACCATCTAATATGGGAGGTATGTAATGACATTTATCAGCGGTGACACGCATAAGCGTTGCGTACAACTGCTTACGTCTTGCGCAGCTATTGCCATCATCATATGTGTAATGGCTGGCTGTAGAACCCAAGCAAATCCGACGCCGGGTATGGCTACAAGGACAATTCCTGACAAAGAATCTTATCTTCTGTCAAAGCTACAAACCAGGTACCAGGATCCGGATACCCATTGTGAACTTGGACGATATTATTTAAATCAGGGTTTGTTTGACAAGGCCAAATATCACTTGGAAAGAGCTTTGGGGTTTGAAGCGTCGAACAGGACTGCTCAGGCTGCTTATGTGAGATTGACCGGCAAGCTGCAAGGGGAGATGGCGGCTCAAAGGTTATGTGCTGAATACCAGCGACAAATCCTTTCCAGCACGACTGAAATGTTAGCACTGGCCAAAGCGCTTGGCAATGAAGGGCTGGATACACTTTCTTTAGACTGTTTTCAGAAAGTGCTGAGTATTCATCCGAATTCCGCAGAAGCGAATCGCCAGCTTGGCTATTTTTATCTGGCAAGAAAAAACAACGACAAAGCCAAACTCTATTTTTCCAAGAGTTTTCAACTCAACTCAAATCAGCCTGATGTGGCAGGCGAATTGGGACGCCTAGGGGTTACCATTGAAACACCAAATCGCCCCCCTGCTCCCACAAATGGTTATTAAAGCATACATAAAGCTTTTGACAGATTTCTGTTAGTGCTTTTTTTCGTTGCCCCGTAGCGAATGGATTCGCGCGGGGTTTTTTATTCACTTCAACATCCTGCCTGTACCTTCGCCTTTTGTGCAGAGAACAATTCGATGATGCCGATATATCCTTAAGGTGGGTGCACCATTTTAAGAAGTTGCATCTAAACCTATTATGGCCATATTGTTGGGCGTGTTTAAAAAGCAAGTATTATTGACACTTTGTAAGACGAGGAATGGCGTGGCGAGAAAGAAACCTAATAAAAAGAAAAAAAAACCTGTTGAATTTGGCCTAGGAACAATAGCGGCCATTTATTGCTTTGGCATAGTCTTTGGAGTGGTTCTTCTGTTTAGTTGCTTAAGCTTTGATATTGCCGACTATCCAAGTCCGTACGCATACCCTATGAATACGCCAACATCAAACTGGTGTGGTACCGTGGGGGCTTTCTTCGCCTATTACCTTATGTACAGTATTGGGCCAGGCGTGTTCATGTTAATCATCCCCGTAATCGTCTATCTGATCATTAGATTGTGTCGACAGAATGTGGACCAGCTCGTATTTCGTTCTATTGGCTTGGCACTGTTGACTATTGCTTTATCGAGTAGCTATCAATGTCTCTGGCCCACAAAGGTTTTTGCCTTCCCCTTTGGGGCAGGTGGTGCTCTTGGCGTCGCCACGACTGATCTGCTTAGAGACAACTTTGCTCAGGTTGGTACCTTTATATTAATGGTCGCAATTTGGATTGTAGGTTTGGTGCTCCTTGCAGATAATGTGGTATTGGCTTTGCCTATTCTGGCCGGTAAATTTCTTATGCGACTACTAGGTATTGCCACGCCTGCTTGGGCTGCTGCCGTGGATCAATCGGACCGCCTCGGGCATATTTGGCAAAAACTAAGTGTTCAGCAAAAATCAAAACGCCGGTCTATTCTGCTGGGGCATTCCCAGGACCCTGCGCTTGACGAGGAACTGGAAGCAGAACTCGAACTTGATGAAGATGAGTACGAAGAAGTTGAGTACGAGTACGAGGACGAAGAGGAGGATGACAGTGAGGATGCTGAAGAATCTGACTCTGAAGGCAAACCTGAGGAGAAAAAGTCTACGTTCGAGCGACTCAGGGCACTCGCGATCAATCGCAATGGGGGCCAGCCAAAGGTCACCAAGCCCTATGTCCAGCCGTCCTACGATGATTATACCCTCCCACCATTGGAACTCCTGGCAGAGCCTGAATACGGATATGCTGAGGAACAAGAACAGGTGGTCAAATCCAAGGCTGCCGTTCTTGAAAGATTTCTGACTGAATTTAATGTGAATGCCCATATCATAGCCGCCGAAACTGGCCCGGTGGTAACCATGTACGAAGTTGAATTGGCCGCCGGTGTCAAGGTGAGTCAAATCACAGGTTTATCCAATGACATGGCACGAGCCTTGAGCGCCGGTGCCGTTCGAGTTGTTGCCCCCCTGCCTGACAAACACACCATTGGTATTGAGGTACCCAACAGCAAGAAAGAAACTGTGCGTATCAGAAGCATGTTTGACCATTCAAGCCAAAAACACAGAAAAATGGCCATTCCTCTCTTTCTCGGAAAAGACTCTTCTGGCGAGCCTTTAGTATCTGACCTGGCCAAGATGCCCCATCTGCTTATCGCCGGTACAACTGGCTCTGGTAAAAGTGTGTGCATTAACAGTATCATTGTGAGTATCCTGATGACGAAGCGGCCGGATGAGGTCAAGCTTGTCCTGGTTGACCCCAAAATGGTGGAAATGACGGCCTATAGCACTGTGCCGCATCTTATGTGTCCGATTGTCACTGAAACACCCGTAGCAGTTCAGATTCTCGAATGGGCCACGGTAAAAATGGACGAACGTTATGCCGTCCTTGCTGAGGCCAGGGTCAAGAATATATCTGAATTCAACAAGTTGGGTGCTGAAGAAGTTATTCGGCGTTTCAACCCTACCACACCTGACGAGGAAGCCAAGATTCCCAAAAAGCTGCCCTACATTGTTATTATCATTGACGAGCTCGCCGACCTTATGATGACGGCATCCAAGGAAATCGAAAGCTACATCGTCCGTCTCGCCCAGAAAAGCCGTGCTGTGGGTATTCATATTGTACTTGCCACACAGCGGCCTCAGGCCACGGTCGTAACCGGCCTTATCAAATCCAACATGCCAACACGCATCGGCTTCCGCGTGGCTGCCCGAATGGATAGCCGCATTATCCTGGACCAGAATGGGGCAGAAATGCTACTCGGAGAGGGCGACATGCTCTTTCTCAAACCTGGCACAAGCGATCTGATCAGGGCACAGGGAACCTTCCTTGACGATGGCGAAATTCGGAATATTGTAAAACACCTCAAGGAAGTGGCAGAGCCTCAATTCCACCCGGAATTAACACAGCTCAAACGCATTGACAGCAGCGAAATCCAAAAGGATGATCTGTTTGATAACGCTGTCCGTGTTGTTCTGGCCAGCAAACGCGGAAGTGTCTCTCTTCTGCAACGAAGATTGAGCATTGGATACGCACGATCATCCCGCATTATTGAAATGATGGCTGCCTCGGGAATTCTGGGGGAATATAAGGGCAGTCAGGCCAGAGAGGTCATGATGACTCTTGATGAGTACGAAGCTATTTGCTCTCAGATGGAAGCTGATGCCAACGCGGGCTATGCTGATATGGCTAAGCCAGAACCCGAAGAACCGACCTACGCAAGCGAAGGACAGCGAGAATACATGGCTACTTCCGGTGATGATGACATCGACGATCACACCGAGCAAGAGGTGAATGACGAGATTGATGTGGCCAAAGATACAGACGAAGACGAGTATCAATGCGAGATGGTAGAGGAGGAGAACCCAAAGGAAGAGGACGACAAAAAAAAAGAGACCGGCAAAAAGGGTAAGGCCAAAAAACATGCCCCGGAACAGGAGGAAGAAGAGGAGTATGAATACGAATATGAGTATGAATACGAGTAGTTGCTTTAACATCACAAACTGAAAAAGGGTCGAGTGTTAACTCGACCCTTTTTTTCTCTGCTTATGAATCGGATTTTTCGGCCGCTTTACTTGACAACATCCACCTCTTCTGATTCTGCTTCAACCGATGGATCGTCCAGACCGTGATGTGTCTGCTTCTGAAGCTTTTCTAGCAAACTCAAACACTCTTTGTTGCGTTTTGTCTGGTTGACATCAACCTGATTAAAACGTTTGGCCAGAGCAGATTGAGTGGCTTTAATTTGTAGAAGTGTGCCTTTAAAAGCCTTCATATCCACTGAAAGCTGAGTGATTTGGCCCCCACCCTGTACCTGTAAAGCCTGCATGACTCGGGTCAATTCAGTGATTTGAGCAATAAGGTTGGTTTGCAGTGAAGATATATTTTCATGGTCATGTCCCAGACCATTCTCCAATGCATCTGCACGTTGGCTAATATCCTTTGTCTGGCTTTGGGCGGCCTGTTGATTCCCAGCCATTGCCTGAGCCAGCTTGCTCTGATTCTCCCGAATCGCCTCAAGCTGTACAACCAAATCATTCTTGCCATCCCTGATCGTCTGATTTAGGGATGAGTGCGAAGCATTGATCTGCGTAGCCTTCTGAACCATGTTGGCCTGGCCATTCTGTACTTTCGTTTCCAACACAGACTGACCCTGTTTGAGGTTTTTCGTGTCATCAGCGATTGCTTTTGTTGTTGCCGCAACTCCAGTCACAGAGTCTCCTAGCTTACTTTGCTGTTGAGACAATAGGGATTGCTTGGCAGTAACCTGGCCCAAAACGTCCACGAGTTCAGATTGATTTTCATGTGAAACACGCTGTAGTGCAGCCTGCTGCTCCATCAATGTGGCGGTATTACTGATCACTGTGTTGGAAGTGACCTGCATGGTATTGACTGAACGATTTACTTGCGCTTGGTCTTTTCTCACGCCAGTCAGGACCTGCCGGGTTTCAGCTTCTTCGCTGGCCACGTTTTCCTGAAAACGTTCCTGCTGAAATTGAATATCGCGAGCGATTCTTGCGTTGCTTTCGGCTTGCATCTTCACCGCATCAACAGTGGTTTGAACGCGCCCCACGTTGTATTGTAACTGATCCTGCTTTGTATCAAGTCGAGTCAGTTCCTTATGAATCGGGGCTTGCTGAGTGTAGATATCGTGCAACGACTTGGCATTGTTGTCGGTCTTGCCCTCAATCGCTGTTGCGGTCGCCTGTACACGATTCACGCTTTTCTGCAATTGAATCTGAGTCTTGTCAAGTTGAGCCACACCCTTCTGAATCGGCTTCTGTCCATTTCGAACACCTTCGATGGCTTGCCCATTTTCGTCTGACCGATCCTTAATATGGTTGGCAGTCGCTTGAACACCGGCCACGTTTTCCTGCAGTTGGCCCTGAGTTTTTTCCAATTGAGCTAGGCCTTCACGAAAATGTATGGCTTCTTGAGCGAGTTCACGCTGAATCTGATTCTGTTGCTCATGCACATCGTGCGTTGTCTTGACATTCTCCTGGTTATTATTCTTGATCGCATTGGCGGTTAATTCAACTTGATTCAGTGTTGTCTGCAATTGACCCTGGTTCTGCTTCAGCAAAGCCAAGTCCTGTCGGATATAGGTGCCCTCTTTCACCAGGCCTTGCTTGAGCTTTGATTGCTGATCGCGAATCATACCTGTTTGCGAAGCAATTGTATCCTGAGTCGCTTTTTGAAAAGACTCAAGACCTGCCATCGCCTGGATGACAACATCATGTCGCTGTCCTTGTTGGACATCAGACTCCGATTGTCTCTCTGCGATGGCCTCAGTCTCCTTGTGAGTCGCCACAGCAATGGACTCCACATTCACCAGGGTCTTCTGAAGCCGATTCTGCTTCTTCCCAACGGTCTTTACAGCCAGATTTACAGTCCGATTGCCTTGTTGCATGGCATTGTTCATGCTTTTTTGTTCTGCTTCAATGCCTTCAATATCCCGCCCCACTTCTTGAGCATACTTGTGGTGAGCCTTGATGAGCCCAGACAGACCCATTTGATTTTTTTGCGTTGTTTTGAGTCCCTCATCAATGACATCGGTAGTACCGGCCACACCATTGACCGAATTCTGGAGTTGACGTTGATGTCCTTCCACCCGCGTTATTCCCGCGTACCATTTTTGCCCAAATGCGCGTGTTTCTTCCCGGAGCTTTTCCTGCTCATACCGAGTGGCCCGAGTTTCAGCCAAAGCCACATTGTTGCCCTCCTGGACTCGTTCAACTCGAGCCTTTAGCAAGGCTTGAGACATCTCCATTCTTTGCGAGAGCAAGCCGGCTTGGCGTGCGTTGTAATCGATCTTTTCCTCAAGCACAACCTGGTTGGATTCCATACGTTTGAGACGCTCATTACAGCCAGTTGCACCAAAGAGAAGAAGGGGCAATATCCCCCACAAAATGAACCGCTTAAGCAAAAAACGTTTTCCAATTCCGTTTGCCCTGGCCATCCCAATCCCTTTCCATTTACCCAGATGATAGCTTGTATCACCGTTAACATGCTCCAAATCAGCTAAAGATCCGTAAAATAGAAATCTTTACCACCGACGACCCAATATTCCTAATAACCCCCTTTTCAATACTGATGCAGTAGATATATACCATTTAGGTATACTAATGGGCAAGGATTATTATAAGACATTGCAGTAACCTGCAAAACTTTTTAGTTTTCCTGCGTGATTGGGACAAAAACCGGAGTAGTGTCGAGAGGGGGCGTGTTATTCTATGGCATCCTGAATGTGCGTCTCGGCCATAAGTTGCTCAAATCGTTCCGAATCATCATCATACCAGACTGTGATACGGTAAAAATCATCCGTCATACCCTTGGCTTCCGAAATTGATATCACGCGAAACCCCTTGATATCCGTATTACAGAACTTGACGACCTTCCTCTTGAGCTCGTCTGTGTTTCCAGAAAAAGCCGGCCTGGTAAACTCTTTGAACAATACTGCCATTAGAAGCACCTTTCCCTTTTATCGCAACTTGGATTATTAAAACCAAGTTTTCACTATTATAAGCAATGAAACGAATGATGCAATCACAAGGTTGCTTGCTTTTATGCATAAAAAAAGCCGGCTCAGAGGCCGGCTTTGTAGAGGCGTTCAATAAGCATTGCTTGCTGTCAATAGCGATAATGCTCGGGTTTGTACGGACCTTCAACAGGCACATTAATGTAATCAGCCTGAGTCTTCGTTAATGTCGTCAGCTTGGCACCCAGACGTTCCAGATGCAAACGAGCCACTTCTTCATCCAATTTCTTGGGCAGCGTGTACACGTTGACCTTCAAATCTTCCTTGGCCAGCATAATCTGAGCCAAGCACTGATTTGTAAAGCTATTACTCATCACAAAGCTGGGATGTCCTGTGGCACATCCTAGGTTGACCAAACGCCCTTCAGCCAAAAGAAGGATGGATCGACCACTCTTGAGAGTCCACTTGTCCACCTGAGGCTTAATTTCCTGCCTCGTGCACTCGGGCGTCTCGTTGAGATACAAGGTGTCGATTTCATTGTCAAAATGGCCAATATTGCACACAATGGCTTCATTTTTCATCTGTTCCATATGATCCCCAGTGATCACATGGTAATTGCCTGTGGTGGTCACAAAAATGTCACCTTGAGAGGCACCGTCCTCTATTGTGGTGACTTCATAGCCTTCCATGGTGGCCTGTAATGCACAAATCGGGTCAATCTCAGTGACCAACACACGAGCACCAAGTGCCTTCATTGAATGGGCACAGCCCTTGCCCACATCACCATAACCACAAACCACCACGATCTTACCTGCCACCATAATGTCCGTGGCACGCTTGATCCCGTCAGCCAAAGACTCACGACAACCATACAGATTGTCAAACTTGGATTTCGTCACGGAATCGTTGACATTAATGGCCGGAAATGGCAATTCGCCCGAGTCTTGCATTTGATAAAGACGATTCACACCGGTGGTCGTTTCTTCAGACACGCCACGAATATTCGCACCAATCCCGGTCCATTTTTTAGCATCATTCTGAATGCTGGCCCTGAGACGATCAATTACGATCTGGAATTCATGGTTATCATAGGCTTTATCCAGCAGGGAGGGGTCCTTTTCTACCTTCATACCCCATACCACAAACAGAGTTGCATCGCCGCCATCGTCTACAATCAGATCGGGGCCTGAACCATCGGGCCAAGTCAAAGCCTGCTCTGTGCACCACCAGTATTCTTCCAACCTCTCGCCCTTCCAGGCAAATACGGGAGTTCGACCGGCCTCGGCAATAGTCGCAGCAGCGTGGTCCTGGGTCGAGAAGATATTACAGGAAGCCCAACGTACGTCAGCGCCTAACACCTCCAGGGTTTCGATAAGCATGGCGGTCTGAATCGTCATATGCAAAGACCCCATGACCTTGAGGCCTGCGAGAGGCTTGTCTTTGCCATATTTTATACGAGTTGCCATGAGGCCTGGCATCTCGTTTTCAGCAAGTTGCATTTCTTTTCGCCCCCATTGGGCCAAACTTATATCGGCTATTTTGTGAGCCAGTGCCGAATCCAGGCGTGCCACATCATGACTTTTGTTAACTACACCTTCCATTTAGGGTTCCTTTCAATGGTTTTTTTCCAATTTTGGGATACTATAGTACAAATCCTTAGAATTTTCAATCTTAACCTGAGTCCAGTCAAAATGTGGCTCCGGCCAACAACCATCCAAACCTGCACGGTGTGAACTCTGATCCAGCTCCGTAGCGTCGCTCAGACTGGTTTCGCACAAAAGAGATTCGTGTTCGTCCTAATTCAGAGACGGTTACAGCCGAAAATTAAAGAAGAATGCATACGCATTAAAAAGTATCACCGTTAAACAGATAAAACGAGTTAAACGAGGCACCATCACACTAATCACCCACACGGCAAATATCTGATATATTTTCCCCAACAAGGGACCAATGATCGGTCCATACCCCAAACTCAACACACGAACCACCCAGTTCATTTCTGAATCTGGGCCCGTTTGAAGCATGAAGTACGTTGTTGACACAGCATCCATCAATGCCGTACCAATCAATAGGATTAGCATGATCCAGTGCTTCTTGAATAGCAGATACTTTCCAGCATCTATGTTTATTTCGGAGTCCAGGATTTTCATTGATCAATTCCCGACAGATGAACATCTTTTTTACAAACGCTATCATCGTGTGATATGCCATTGAAATCAATGATCATTTTTGCAAAGTTTATACCTCTTTTTTTTGGAATATTTCACTTTTTCCTTGCCCGATAATACAACCTTTCTCAGGACTATACATATCGCACCAAAACCATTTTAAGTTATTATTGGACGAACTATGTGTCTCAAAACACCCTAGGCTTTTGACCCCTGCGAACACGCGTTATCCTCATTGATATTTCAAAGTTTCAGGTGTATCATTAAAGTCAAGTTTCAGATGGATTGAAGCTATGTTTTATAAGGATGAATAAGACAATGATTACCTGTCCAGACATCTCTCATAAAATCGAAACGAGGCGATTGGTGACATTCACTGTCACGATCGCCTTTTCTATTCAATAGGAACGGAGCCGAGTCATATGAAGAATAACAATGGCACATGGATTGATCAAAATGTTCCGTCGCTTCGTCACAAACTTATTGCCACTGTGTCCATGGAAGGATATATCCCAGAACTCACTGGTGATTCGCGTGAAGCCAATACCAAAGGTGGACTCGGTGTATACTTCGGTGACAAACTTGAAGGCCTGTCAGCCACAGGAATGCACAATGCCCTGGGTTGCATGCCACTCTACCACAAACGTCTCGTTCAGTACATTCACCATGGTCGACAAACGTTATCCTATAAGGAAGTTTCCTATAAGGGGCAGCCGCTCGTCCAGGTTATGAACGAAGATGATCAACCCATGCGTTTGGAGGTGTGGGGATTCAACACGTATAATCCCAGTCAAGAAATTCGTTACACGGTAGAGGTCTTTTGTATTAATCGAGGCGGCACACCCTTGTACATGTTCAACTGCCCCGATGTATTTGATGTGCTTTACCCCGACAATGCCACACATAAAAACGGGCGGAGACACCGTTTTCTTCAGGAAACTGTCTTTGCCCAATGCGTCATCAAACTGTTTACAGAACTTCGACTCGTCCCGGACGCCCTGCTCATTAACGAAGGCCACGTAGCCGTGGCAGCGGCCATTACTCGGGGTGACCCCACCTTTGAAAAAACCGCGATCATCTATACCAACCATACTGTTGTACCGGCCGGTCTGGAGGTCTTTGATATCAGTGAATTGGCCAGCAATGACGAGGGCCGTGCCAGATACCTCATGCGTTTCCCACCCAACAGCTGGCAATGGTTATGGAAAAAGTTCATTGTGGAATCAGATGGCAAGATCATGATTGACTTTTCCAAGGGGGCTTTGGAAATATGCAGCGCAGCCAATGCTGTGAGTGCTGAACACGCACGCGCCACCCGAGCCTTGTTTCCAGGTCAGAACAAACACATTGTGCCGATCCTGAATGGGTCAGGTGACACCTGGGTACTCGATGAACTCCTGGACATGGAACAAAAAGGCATCACGCCCACACCCGCCGATTTAATGGCCTTCACACAATTGGGAAAACAGCAAGCCTTTGAAGAAATCCGCAATCGTACCGCAGGTCTGACAAATCGCCGGGGTGACATGATCACGGAAAGTGGCATTGGCCTTGACCTAGACAAACCAACCCTCTGGCTCGTACGTCGTATGGTGGAATACAAGAGTCAGTACCCAATTCTTAAAGACATTGTACATATGATCTGTGCAGATCGTGACCAAACCATAGAGACCCAGTGGGGCACGATGCCAGGCCTTGGTATGCAGATCGTGATTGGCGGCATTGCCCCACAAAATGCCCATGAAGAATATTGGGTCGAGGAATTTCTCGAATGGATGGAATATCCCAATCTCAAAGGACGTTTCGTGTTTGTACCCGGATGTGACACCCACCTGCTGAGATACCAAGCCATTGGCGCCGACATCTGCGTCAACTGTCCACAACCGAATAAGGAAGCGTGCGGTACAAGCGATCAGCGAACGGCTCGCAACGGCAACCTTAATATTGCCATGTACAGCGGTGGACCTCCTGAGTATCTGGAAGACAACAAGAGCGGCATGCTCATTGGTCCCTATATCAACAACAAAGAGTTCTTCGAAATTGCCCCCAAGGACATTTTTGACAAACTGAGCATACTCTCAGAATTATACTACGCTCATCATGAGGAAGGTGACACACGCTGGCAAAACATGAAACTTCAGGCGTATCTCAGCAGTATTAAAGTGACAGCCAAGGCCATGGAAGCTCGTTATGCGTATGTCTATGCCCAGGCCATTTCAGACCGTCAAAAGAATCTAACACCCGAACAACTCTGCGACACGGTTTCCCTGAAGAACTTCAAAGCACAGGCCAAGTTTCAAGGGAAGATTGCGTAGAGAATCGTTGTGGGTTATTCGTGATTTATTTTTAGGTGAGGCTTGTCTTTCGGGACAAGCCTTTTTTATTCCCCGATCGTCGTGAAGGACCAAACTGGGCTAATGACAGTGCCCTCTACAGTGTGGGCTTGGACCTGCCAAAAATAGGTCGTGTTGGCTTCGAGGCCCTCGGGCACAAGTATCGGAACATTCTGATTGGTGGCCACAGGCATTAATACGTTTGAATCTTTACCCAAGGCCACATCATAGACTGGCACAATACGGCTAAAGAACGTAGATCGTGTCACCCACTCCCAACCATCGCAATTGCCCTGTTCATCCGAGCAGATCAGTGAACAATCACAGAGCCCTCCATAGGCCTCACTGGGCACAAAGTCCTCATTCCCCGCGAACAAGATACCTTCTACCTCCAGCGTATTCGGGTCCAGCACAGGCGACCCGGAACTGCCACCGTTAACGTCCAGGTCCGTTTCAAAGAAAGCAGGCTCATCATTACCAAGCACCTGGCCATGCCCACTATATTTACGTGGCAAACCCAGAGGATGGCCAATCACCAGAAGATCATTCACATCATCTGACAATCGCCCCTGCCTGCGCAAATACAAAGGCTGACGATCTGTCACAGCCCGGTCCAATTGAATCAGGGCCCAGTCCGGAAAACCATCACCATACGCCAACACCTTCTCCATGGCATAGATGTTTTCCGCTTTGACCACAATCGCCGGTGTATTCGAATCTGCCATCACAAAATCAAACACAACCACTTCATCCAGGCCAAATGTACTGGCACAGGCCACCACATGTCCCGCTGTGGCCAGGATCTGAGGTGCCACCAAAAAGCCAGTGGCTGATCCCGGCGCAGGCTGCTCACGAAAACGCTCTTCCGGGCAGAGTATCCGTCCTGTTAAAAGAGCATGCTCCTCACCCAACGTCCCGCTGAAGAGAGTCACTGTACCATCGCCATTGTCCAATATGTTTTCCGGATACATAATCATGCCCACGGCCTGACCCGCTGCCAAGCGGTTGGCATCCTCGACTTCGTATTCGTCCTCACGATCATCCTGGCCATAAATCGTCATGGGTATCATACCAGCCCGTGCAACCCCGGCCTTGGCATCAGAAACAGCCATTCTCCGCACGCGGTTAGGCTTTGGAATCACGCCATCCCAGCGAAGCACCGTATTCGTCCCAATGTACTCTGCCTGGTCAGCAGGAAAAGGAAGCAAGGGCGACGTTAGGGCATCGGGCATCACACGAGAGACCAACAATTCATAATTCCCACTGGTCCTCGCATACCCTGCCACGCGAATCAACAATTTTGTGCCAGCAATCACCTGCATCATGACCTGTGGGGGACCCGAATAGCAGGCCATGTCATTGCACGCCAGCTCTACCATACTACAGGGATCAAATACACTGAGAATCGAATCAAAGGTATTGCTGACTATTTCAATTTTGACCAAACCGTCATTTGCAGCCGTGTAACAGTGCCACACATCACGAATATCTCTGACCCCACAATGACTCAAGGCCTCGCCCGTAGCCTCGCGGCTTGACCCTGAAAAGACTTCCCCCAACTGAACCTCAACCGCCTGATTGGGGTCGTCATAAGGGTGCGAAGCCTGCACACTCGGCACAAGCAGCACAAATACAACAATCTGAAGTATCTTTATGTCTCCAAACAACATTCGAGGCATTTAGAGATCCCTCCTTTATATTGTGATTTTAGAAAGAGGTTTTATTATAACAGATCCTGTTCTTAATTCTCACAGAAAACATAACTGACAGTTATGTGACCATTTGCTTTTTTTTCGAAAATATAGACAAATCCGGGGGTGCGGCATAGTCTATAGTTATGAACCGGTTAAATCCTATGGATTCAAGGCTTGGATAAAACAACAAGAGACAAGGCGATTCAAACGGCAGTGGCTTCAGGTGATCCTGTGGCTTTGGAATGGCTATGGGATGACTATGCAGACGATCTATTTGCCTTTTTGTTGAGCTTTCTGGGGTCTCGCCCGGATGCGGAAGACTGCCTGCAACAGGTATTTATGAAACTGGTTCAGAAACGCGACCGACTTTGTCAGGCAAAAAACCTGAAGGCATATCTGTTTCAGATGGCCAGAAACCAAGCCAGAACCCTGCTAAAAAAACGTCTAAATCGTGCAAGACAAAATCAGGGCACGGACTGGCTTGTGGCAAAAACTTCAGAGCAGAACTTTGATCTTCCTGATCAGATGGTCTGGGCCTTGAATTCACTGCCGGAAAAACAGCGAACCGTGCTTGTGTTGAAATTATACCGTGAACGCACATTTTTGGAGATCAGCTGCATGCTTGGGCTTTCACAAAATACCGTGGCCAGTCAGTATCGTTACGGTCTGGCCAAGTTAAAAACGTGGCTGGAGGATCAAATATGAACAAGCAACCATCAAATAAACACACAGAAACTTTTGCCAGACAATTTCATATAGCGTGTCCCTCTGTCGAACTCAAAGAATCTGTACTCAATTTGGCAAAGACACATTGGTCTCAATCACCTGCTCAACATCAACTCGGCGCATTGGGATCTTATTTGTCTGGGCTGGCTGCCATATGGCTTGGAATCCTGGCGATTCATTCCGCTGGATATGTATTAAACGAAACCTCTCCAAATTGGGTGACCATTCAAACATCGCAACAACATGAAGCCGATCTCACCATGGAGTTTGGTCTGCCCAATGTATCGCCCATCGCATTGTGTAGTGTCAAAGTCAATCCAAACCGATCTTACTCTCACGTCAACCAGTTAAACACATGGCTTCGCCAAGGAGGGTCCCCATGAAAGAGAAAACTCATAAACGCATCAAACGTTTCATCATCGTCTTAATGGTCTTGGGTATCGCCTACGGGATTGGATCAATGTATAGCCTGGTCAAACTCCAACTGGCCTATCATGCTTTGAGACGTGCCGGTCGTCCCTTAACACTCAAATCCGTGATTCCCGCACCTGTTGTTGATCATAACAATGCGGCTCTACTCTATACCAGCGCGATCACACGCTTAAAGGCCGAACCTGCAGGTAACCGTTCACTCATGGAAGCCTTAGCAGACTTGTTAGATAAAACCTCCAAAGGCGAACCCAATGAGGTCATTCAAAACGAACTCAATCAATACATTGACAGTGATCTCGTGTCTTCAGCTTTGGAGCTAATTAAACAAGGAACTCAACGAACAGGCTGTCGTTTTGATGTAGACTATAACGATGGATTTGAAATTCAGATGAAACATTTAATGAGTCTCCGTACACTCAATCGGCTCATGGCGTACCAGATTGATCGACTCGCATCTAACGATCCTCAAAAGGCCTGGAAATTCGTGGATATAATGTTGCAGTTCTGCGAAGCGACTCGTGACGAACCTTTATTGGTAAATCAATTGGTCAGAATCGCATTGATCAATACGACCCTTCAATCTATACAGGATTTGTGCAAAGCCACACCACTGTCACAGGATCATGTACAACACTTTCACAAAATTTATCCTTTATTTGAAGCCAAATCTCCCCTTGTCAAGTCCATTGATGGAGAACGATTAATATGTGACAATAGTTTCTTTCAAAGCCCTTTTCAGCCTTTTGTAATGGAAATGCTCAACATGGACAATGGCCAAGCATGGCTTTTTAATACCTACATGAAGGCGGCTAAGCCTGTTTTCTGGGCCGACCATGCTTACTATCTCAACACTATGTTACAAGTCACACTTTTATTCGAAAAACCTTTTCACGAGTTTAACGAAGAGGAGTTCCTGATTACTGAACGTTGCCCAAAGTACTATATTATGTCACATTTAATCATGCCTGCGATGTATCGGGTGAACGAGCTCTATACCATGATGCTCGCGCGTTTACGTATCACAAAGGTGGGCGTAAATCTGATCGAACGGTTCCAAACGACACAGACTTTTCCTGACACACTGGTGGATTTCCCCCAGGAAGAGAGTACAGACCCGTTTACTGGAAAGCCTCTCATATACAGAAAGGAAACAAAGGGATTTATTCTCTACAGCCTAAACACCAATAAACAGGACGACAATGGCACCACCGATCCCAAGCACAGACGAGAAGGTGACATTGTCTGGCAGTACAGCTTGCCCGATTAACAGCATTATTTGACAGACTTGGCTTTGACAATCGTCTCACACAGATAGTGATAGAGCGGCGCACACAGGGTAAAACCCTGTAAACAAACGTACCTCTGTATCATGCTTTGTCATGACTATCCTCAGCCTGTTTCAGAATCATGGAGATTATCGAGGATTGGGGATCGAATAATGTCCGTGCAAGACCTTCCACTGTCCACCGCGTAAGACAAAGACCATGGAAACGGCAAATTTGGAGTCAAAGGTTCGGCCATCTGTTAGGGTGACTGTCGTATTGCCTGTACCTGTAAGCACAGCAGACTCCGAAGACAAAACCTGAACATAGGTTTGATCATAGACACGCTCAACCTTGGACACGCCTTTGTAACCTTTTTTGACGGCGTCATAGGCTTCATTGCTGGTCTTGAACAGCATACCGTCCTGGATGATCATACCATTGTCAAAATCCAGAATAAAATCAAAGAAGGTATCCACGTCAGGCCCCGCTTCGGTCATTTCCTGGTGAACTTTCAATATAGATTGTCTAATGACGGTATCATGGTCAACGGGATCACTGCCGGCCTGAAATGCCGCCACGCAGCTAATACACACAAGTGCAATTAAAAGACTGGCTGCTTTACGCATGACTTTTCTTTCAAACTCCTTGCCTGATCATCTTGTTTGTACACAAGACAGTACTATATCGTACTATGCATTCAAGAAAAAAACTTGCGGAAGTTTCGATAGACGGGGATATACCAAAAGAAAAGGAAGGGGCTGATCCTTGCGGGTAGACAGGAGGTTGTTTTAGGTCTCAGCCCCTCCGTCAGATACTTTGAGAAACCAAAAGCTAAATAGCAACCGCTCAGAGTCTCTCAAATACTGCACCATTCACGGTATCTATTAGTATGCTTTTTTTTCGGTCCTTTGTCAACCTCAAGGCAAACTTGGACAAAAAAAATAGCGTGTTGCCTCGATAAATATGGAAGCAACACGCAATAAGCTCACTCAAGATCAAAATCACTCAAGGTTCTTTTCTTTCTTTTCAACCTGTGTATCCATCGCATCCATGTGCGTCTTGAAAATCTCTGCACTCGAAGGGTCAGTATTCAGACTGCTTCGCTCACGTTCAATATTAGAAATTGGAACCAAATCTTCTGCCTTTTCAGCCACTATGGGCGTTAAGAAGATCAATAATTCTGTTTTCGTTTTTTTCTCTTCGGTCCGTCTAAAAAGCATGCCCACCAAGGGGATATCACCTAACAAGGGGACTTTTTTGATCGTACTCTTAAGTTGATCCTCAATAAGGCCACCAATCACGATCGTATGACCGTTTCGTATCGCCACTTTGGTACTGGCTGAACGCGTTGCAAAGGTCTCAGCCGACAGAGTATCAGAGACCTGAACCTTTTCAGCAGTACGTGTTGTAATCCTTGGAGACACGGTCATGTTAACTAAGCCATCAGGATTGATTGAAGGTGTCACCTCCAACACGATGCCAATGTCATCTCGATATTCCACACTGGTCTGAGTGTTTCCACCGTCCGTAACGGTAGTACCTGACGGAATCGGCACTTCTTCACCTACAGTGATGGTGGCCATCTGATTATTGCTGGTCAAAATGTAGGGTCTGGACAGCACATTCAATCGCCCAGTCTCTTGTAAAGCAGTAATCGCGAGATCCAAATCGCCAGACACACTATTGAGAGTCATACCTGACGTCGGAGTTCCAAAGGAACTGGTGGCACTCCAAACCGTGTCATTACCATTCATAATATTAAACTTGGAAAATTCTGTACCCAAATCTACACTGTCAGTGTGCGTGACTTCAGCAAACAGTACCTTGATCAGCACCTGGCCCACAGGCAGGTCCAGCTCTTCGATAATGGGCATGACGCGTTCGTAGTTCTTGGCCGAGGTCATGGTCAGCAGGGTATTTGTTTCTTCATCGGCCTCGAAGTAGGTCTCCTCGTCCAAACCTCCACCGGAACTTGAATTGGAAGTGGAACTGCTGCTGGAAGTTTGACCGCCACGCCCCCCCCCCTGAAAACTCTGGTTGTTTCGTCCGGTGTTCGCTTCGTTCAAATTCTGAATCTGCTCAAACAGGTTGTTGAGAATCTCCATAAGATTAGCCGCGTTGGCATTTTTGAGCGCGTAAGGAAAGATCTGACGTTCCTGTTCCGGGTTGGAATCCAGTTCCTTGATAATCTGTTCAATGACAAGCAGGGTTTCTGACGGGCCGCTGACCACGATGGAGTTTGTGCGCTGATCTGCCGACGCAATCACCTCAGCATTGGAGCCGCTGGATGATGCATTGGTATTGTTGTCACTTCTACCCCCACCAAACATGCCCGAGGGGCCTCGAAATGATCGACTACTCTGCTGGTTTGAAGATCGAGAACTGGAGCCGCTCCCAAAAACATCGTTAATCAACTCGGCGGTGTTTTCGGCATCTGCATATTCCAGGTGATAGACCTTGACATCCGCGATTTCAGCGGTCGTCGTGTCCAGCCCTTCAATCATCTGCTGAATCACCTGCATGCGTTCTTCTGACGCACTGACCACCACGGAGTTGGTACGAGAATCTGCTGACGCTGTGACGGGTACGGAACCACGTGAAGAAGAAGCATTGTTGCTCGAGCTACTACCGCCACCACGCGCCCTGGCCATCATCTCAAACATCCCACCTGGGCCGCCACGACCGCGATCACTGCCACCACGACTGCTGCTGCGACTGGAACTGCTTGAGGTTGCAGTTTCTTTGAAAATGTTACTGATTAATTCAGCGGTGCTGGCCGCATCCGCATTCCTCAATCGAAAGACCTGTATCTTGGCCACGGCCGACATGGGCTGATCCAGGGCATACACGATTTCGAGGATACGCTTAATATTGGCACGTGTATCCGTAATGAGCAGAACATTGCCTTCTTTGTTGGCTTGGAGAATCGCGTATTCGGGCATCAGGGGCTGAAGGTTTTCAGCCAATTCTTCGGCGCTTCTGTATCGAATCGGTAAGATGCGATATTCCATACTATCCGAAGACTCTATAGCATTGGGATCACTGCCCTTGACCACTGGCATGGCATAGAACCTGGCCTGCTCCGACGTGACAATACGCAAAGTTCGACCTTGACGCACGGCACTGTAGCCGCTGTCCTTGAGCACTGAATCAATCAAACCAATGGCTTCATCCACATTCACGGGGCTGCGGCTGATCACCGTGAGTCGTTGATCCATCCCGTCATCAGCGAGAATGACCAACCCGGCCTTTTCAGACAAATACTCCACCACGGTTTGGAGCGGTGCATCTTTGAAATTCATTTCAAGCTGAATGTCTTCAATCGGTATGTCTTCGGGCGGAATGGCATTGGCGTCTGTGTTGGACTGTGCCAGGCATGGTGTCAAAACCAGTAGAGTAAAGAGTAACATACAAGCGTAAAATCGCATTTTTTTCATGATGATTATCCTCAGCTATCACTATCTGTCATATCTTCCAAAGTGTCCTGTTTATTCACTCGCGCGTTTTTCCATCATTCGCTTCAAAACTTCGTCCATATCTTCGTCACTCATATTATCAGCTTCGCTGGTTTCAGCGGGTTTAATCTCATCACGGCTTCTCACTGACCGGCTACCGTTGTCTAGTCTGCCAGAGGCCGTTTCACCCAACAAAGATTGCCCAACTCTCACATCAGTCACTGCCACGTCATTGACATCATTGGCATCCGTACTGACCTGGTATTGAAGTGAATCCAATGTCATGGCCAGAATCTTACCCATGGCAATTTGGCTATTCACCGCATACTGATCAACCTCACCCAACGACGTGTCTTCAATAAAAGCCACCGTCATATCATCCTGACGTGAAATACCGACGACAACGAAACTGGCTTCCAAAGGAGGAGGCGGTGGATCGTTTCTCTCCACCTTGACCACTTCGCGATAGACCTGACGATCCCGAGAAAAGATGTTTCTCTCCAGGATCAATTTGTACTTGAGTTCAAAACTGGGCGGGTTATTGTCAGTAGGGTCATCCTGCGCCCACACCTGTGGCAAAACCACCAAACTCGCCAAAACCAGTAAAAATATGATAGTCCGTACCATCGTGTGACTCCTATGGCAAAGACGTCCCATCAGGACGCCTCTGATTTGCTCTTATTCAGATATAAAACTGACAACCGCATGGACAACGAAATTTCTCGCCCGGAAGGATCAGGCGAACCCAACTGCAAACTGCTGACTCGCACTGGCATGGTGCTCTGTTCAATCGCCCAAATCAAACGAGCAGCCCCCTCAACGGTCCCTTTACCTGAGACCGTAAAAATGACCTCCTGAAACGCCGTGTCATTGGCCATACGTTGCGGTGTAATATTCGGCAAATCAAAATTGCTATCGGACGACCACTGGCTCAACCTGTGCCACATGACACTTTCAGTGGCTGCAGCATCAGACCCCAGACCATCGTCTATGCGGGTCTGCCATCTGGCCTGAATCTCTTTCCTTCGATCCAGCAGAGCGTTCATGGCATCGACTTCCTGCTCGAGACTGATCTTGAGTTGATGCGTCTCGTTCATCCGTTTGGAAACAGGTTTAAATACGAAGTACCAGCCAACCCACAGGGCTACGGCGACCACAGCCCCATACAAGATGATTGTTTCACGTTTTGACAAATCCATGTGTTACTCACTTTTGAAATCAAATCGAATCGAATACTTGGCATCACCTGACGCATTGGTGCCCCCGGTTGATCCGAGTAACGCGGCATCTGAAATATGTTGGGATTGATTGAGTCGATCCACCACCTTGTTTGAGGCCAAGCGATTGACTGCCTCACCCGTAATAATGCCCTCTCCGTTGTCTGTCAGACGTAAACTCGAAACCCAAATATCTCCAGCCTCAGGAAATGCAATCACCAATTCATTGAGACTGTCCAAAAATGGAGGCCGCTTGGTATACCAAGGTGACGTGTCGGATAGATTTTGGCGAATCCCTGAGGCCACCTCGTACAATCGGGCATTCTCTTCCAAGGTTTGTTGATACCCTTTAATAGCCTGGGCATCCCGATACCACCCGAAAAGCATACCAACCATCAACAGCACAGCCACCATCGCAGCCACGACACCCCACAGAATGACGCGAGATTTCTGTCGAGATTCCTTGACCACCAAGTGCGAATTCAAAAAGTCGATTAACTGGACGTCTGTCTGGTCATGTGCCAGAATCAGACTCAAAGCGCCGTCATAGTCGGTAGATGTCTCGCCCACGCGCAACCGACCGGATCGGGTTAATGCGTCACGTCCTTGCTGAATGTCAATCTTTGAGCCAAGCGTCTTCTTCAACTCGGCTATGGCATCCACATGATTTGAACCATCCGACCAAACCACCAATTCACGCGGCTGGCCTCCGGCCAACATCAGCAACCGCTGAATATCTTCGGCCATCACTTGGGGATTTTTGTTGTTTAAAGGCGTGGCCATATGCTTGATTTGGTGAATCACACCCCCTGAAGCCAAGACCATTTCGCAATGTTCGTTCTGAGCATAAATGCCACAGGCTTGCGATAGGCCATTAGATAGCGTCCCCATGGCAGCCACAGAGGGCGTAACTGACACCAGCTGTAGCCCTGCCGCCTTTGCCAGTATTTTAATCTGATCCAACCGATTCCGTTGCATCGCAGCCAGCAAAACTTGGTTGGGCTGGGAATCACTGATGCGGGCACTATAGTCAAAAGCCAAATCCTGATAGTGTAAGGAAAAGGCCTGCTCCGTCTGGATTTGGATCAAACCCGCCAAGTTTTCCCGCCTGGTGGGTGGAATTTGAACTGACTTGGCCACAACCCACCTGGCGGGTACACCCACCAGCGTAGCCCGTGCGGACATATGTTCTTGACGCAAAAACTGACGCAAGGCATGACCAAAGCCATCAGGATCATCCCATGAATTTGCCTGGTCCATAGAGAACGTCGCTGTGCGCTTGATCTCGTAACAGTCATGCCCCAATGAAGCTTGGGCCACCGCCACAGAATCCTCATTGAAGGTTAATACCAATAGGCTTTTATGTTTTGTTTTCATACTCAATGTCTCGTCTGACAGTATTGTCTATTACTCTAGTGCATCCCCAGCCCGTAAGGTTTCCAATATCTCACGATCTAGTGGCCAACCCAAGTGTGAAATTGATTTCCAATAGAGTATTTTGGAAGGTGAAGCGTCAGGATCAATCACAATTTGAGCCCGTTGAAAGGCACGGCCATTCTGATTTACGCTGACAATGTCTGCCGAATACTGAGAAGATCGTCCTGTGACCAACGCCCCGATAGACACAGCCTTTTCACGTTCCAGAACCTCTACAACCCAGGCAATACCCTCTTCATCTTCGGATCTGTTATTGAATAGTAGTTCCACATCGCTCTCTTCCAGACCTGGCAGACAGACCAAGACCTCCCATGGTGCCCGGTTGATATTGATCAGGCCCGGCAGGTCGGTTTCACCCGAGGTGGTCAATCGATCGGCAATCTCCTCGAACTCATCAGGTTCCAAACCAGACCGAAAATAGAAATCAAAAATATTTTGAAAAGTCGTCCCGCTGGGTATCATGTTCAGCACAGCCATGGCCTGTTCTTCATCAAAGGTCTCTTCCAGGAGACTCTGAAGATCGGCCCTGGCCGAAGTTTCACTAATATTAATACGTTCGGCACCCTCGGCATCCACATTCTTATCCGAACTGTAAACCGTTAAATAGCGGAATAGCCCCATCTCCAGCGTCCCATTGCCATCATCAAGAGGCGCACTTAATTCACCATCGTCTTCAGGGTCATTCAGCATACCGTTGAGATTCGTATCTTCTCCGTATAGCACTTCGGGGGTTACATCCTTGAGCAGCAACAATTCTTCAACCCGCTCAAATGGCATGTTTTTTGCGGAATAGGGGTTAGACTCCAAGAGATAGTATTCACTCTCAGCACCGCCTTCTGTAATCTCATCATCTTCATCCCGCCAGTCAATGATCGAAGCGGCCAATTCCGTGGTCATACCAGGCAACATTTGAAGCATTTCTACGGTGGCCGTATTGAGGTTGAGTTTGCAGTTTTCAGGTATCAGGCCATACTCTGGAAACAGATCCATTTCATATTCAGGGGGCCGGATCACCCAGAAATAACCGGCATCTTCCACCTCCATGGCTTCAAAAAGGAGTTCGTCTTCAAGGTCTTCAGAACCTTCCGCATTCACTATCGAAGCTTCGACATATTGCACGGCGCCATCCAGAATCATGGATGCCTGGAGCTGTGCCAGAGTATTGGCCGAATAAAACGCAGTCACACGTTGTGTGCGTGCAAAAATCAAGGCCAGACTGGCCAACACAATGGTCACCCAGATCGTAATGATCAGAATTGACCCTTTGGATCGGTGTGCCGTTTTATTGTTTGGAATCTTATTCATAAGCGTCTGAGGCTATGGGCCACCACCTCCGGGGCCAGCTCCACCTTCTGATGCGGCTGTCTCTTCAGCTTCTTCAGCTTCTTCAGCTTCTTCAGCCGCATCGGCTGCGGCTTCCACGACTTCCATGGGCAAAGCCATGGGCAATACAAAGACCTGAGTCAGACGGGTACAGGCATCAAGATAGTCCTGATCGTATCGACTACGCTGAGTTTGTTTTTGAGAAGAGGCCGTGCTGCTTTCTTCATGAGGTTCCATTTCAAGCGTCACCTCCACAGCCATGGGCAGCGCGTCCAATTGTTCAGTAGAATCCCATTCTTCGTACCATCGCAGCCCGTCATAGTATCTAAAGTTCAACGCCTTGACATTACGACAAAGCACTTCCTCCACAGGCTCCTGCTCATCTTCAGTCTGAAGATTGTCTGTCACATAGCGAACGAGCGTATAGGTGTCTTCCTTAACGGGCTCAATCAGGGAAAATTCAATCAAGCCGATACCGCAGGTAATGCGTTCTTCATCGCCATTTATTTCATGGTGGCTGGAGAAAAATGTCACTACATCCGTGTCCACATTCGCCCCGGTACGATCGTCCTCGCCTAAAAAAGGGCCAGCCAAGACATTAGGGTCTTCATCCGGCCCAACCACAGCCCCCCTAAGATCCTGCTTGATCATATCCAGGGCGATCTTGGCAGCCTGGAGTGGAATCAATACTTTCTCCGCTGCTTCGCGAGCCCGAAAACCGGTGTACAAACTTGAATACAAACACGCAGACGCCACCACCATGAGGCTCATGGCCACAAGCAGCTCCATCAGAGTAAAACCGGTTTGTCTTCTTTGTGGGGTCATAGCGATTCGTCTTTGGCATATACTAACGTCGTTAATGTCACACACTTACCCTCGTCGTATAAACCGCCATCCCAATACACGCTGACTTGCAGCTCACTCATGGGTGAAATTTCCCAGTTTTTTACATCAATATCCCATACATAATCGGGATAATCATTGCCAAAATTGCCATGGCTAAGCCCCCCATGTTCCCATTCACCTGAAGCGATCAATTCCGAGATCTTACGCTCCGCAAACGCCGCAGCCACAATTTTGCGATTAGACAGGCTGGCAATACGTGTCACCAGCGCAATACCCCGCATCGCCGTGGGAAGGACCAGGGCTATGATAAGAATGGTGGCCAACATCTCCACCAGGGTAAATCCCTTGCGTCGATATGGAGCGTTAGTTTCTGCCGGCCTCATAGTTTGTCATCTCCTGGTCATCAATCACCATGAATCTTTCAGTGGCAGATCGACACACAATATTAAGCGTATCCCCTTTGGGCCCAGCCAATTCTATTGACCCAGGTCGCATACGACCGGTCCCGATAAATTCTGCATAGTAGGTCATACCATCCATCAAAAGATCACGCACTTTAATCGTATAATCATCGGGAATCTGAAATTCTCGCCCCCAACCCGTGCCCAGATCCTCAAAATCGTCCTTGTCCAATACGGTCAGCCAATACGTCCTGTCAGTTATGTCCACATTGAACCGATATACACGTCCTTCGCATATGGCCTGAGTCCTGGCAAATTCCATCAGACTAATAATTCGTGCACCGGTATCTTCCAACTGACGCATCGCAAAAAAACCTTTGAGCGACGGGCCGGACAATCCCAAAACAGTACACAAGATGAGCATCACAAGAATCAACTCAAGCAGTGTAAAGCCGTTGGCTCGACAAAAATGTTTTTGAGACCTGTTCATGACTTTTTAGATCTTGTCACGGTCACTGGTCCAGTTGTCAATGTCGTCGTCGCCACCTTCGCGACCATCCGGACCTTTACTGTACAGGTCATACCCATATTGGTTTTTCTGACCTGGATACTTGTAGTCATACTCATTGCCCCAGGGATCCAAAGGAATATCCTGTCGCTTGAGATAAGGCTGTTTCCACTTGTCCAGACCAGATGGCTTATTAACCAGGGCATCCAACCCTTCCATCGTGCTGGGGTAGCGTCCCAAATCTAACTCAAAGATCTCCAGAGCGGACTCAAAACTTGAGAGCTGTGTAATGGCTTGTGTCTTTTTACCTTGCTCTGCACGACCGGCAAACTTGGGCACCACAATCGCAGCTAAAGAGGCCAGAATTACGAGCACAAGCAATAATTCAATCAGTGTGAAACCTTGTCGTTTATTTTTTCTGTTCATAGTCATCTCCGATGTATTACCGAATAAGTTCCTGTAGATTAAAGATCGGCAGCAACATACCGATCACCACGGTTCCCACCAACACGGCCATAATAAATAGCATGGCTGGCTCTGCCATGGTGACCATCATTTTAAGGTGGCGGTCCAGTTGTTGCTCATACGCATTAGCCAATCTGACAAGTTCGTCATCCAAACGGCCACTCTCTTCTGCCACAGAAATCATCTCCACCACGGAGGCCGGAAACAACTCTGGACACTCGCCCAGGCTGCGAGCCAGAGATTGGCCCCGCTGCACCTTTTCAATGGCATCTGTCACAGTCTCAGCCAGGACCTCATTGCCAATGGCCTCTTTGGCAGTTCGGAGGCCTGTGATCAGCGGCACACCAGACTGTACCAGTGTTCCGAGCATACGGCAAAAGCGAACCAACGCAAATCGTCCAATAGCCGTTCCGAACAGTGGCGTCTTGAGAAAAATGCGTTCCATGGTTTTTCGTCCCTGTTCCTGGCTGACAGCCCGTCGTACCCAGACCACAGTGCCCACCACAAGAATCACAAGAACCAGCCAGTACTTGATCACAAAATCACTTAGACCGACAATGGCTTGGGTCAATGCCGGCAAAGCCCCTCCGAATTCCACAAACATGGCGGCAAATTTTGGAATAAAATAGGTCAACAGAAAAATCAGAATACCCGTAGCCATCACAGCCAGAATGATAGGATACACCAGAGCAGATCTGACCTTGCCAAGTAGTTCCTGTTCGCGGTTTCTAAAATCCGCAATCTGCTTGAGCACCAGATCCAGAAATCCGCCGGTCTCACCTGCCCGAACCATGGCCACGTTCACAGAGGGAAATGTCTTGGGATACTGTGCCATAGCATCTGCCAGAGACGTCCCTTCAGATACCAGATCATGAATGGCCTGCCATTGTTTCTTAGCACCCTCACGTGTGGCTTCCCGCCCCAGAATGCTCAGGGCCTTACTCAATGGCACACCTGCGGCCAGCAAATTGGCCAGTTCACGCGTAAAATTCTCAACATCACCCTTTGTCACACGAAGACTTAGAGAGACAACGTGGCCACTTCCTTGATCTTTCGACGTGATGAAAATCGGCGTCAAAGACTGAGCTGTCAATCGTTCGATCACAGTCTTTCGATTCGCAGCTTCCAGGGAGTCCGTGACTTCCTGGCCCTGGAGATTAAGTGCTTTATATACGAATGTAGGCATGATGCCCCTCTAAGGTCTAGTAAATGCTACTGGCTCCATGTTCCAGTTGCTCATCTTTGGTAACACGCATAATTTCTTTAATGGTAGTCTTGCCATCTTCCAGGTGTCTCAGACCATCCTGTCTCAGACTCAACATGCCCTGGCTTGCAGCCACTTTACGCAAAGCTTGCGACGACGCATTCTCCAGAATCATAGCCCGCAATTCTTCTGTAATCACCATCATTTCAAAGATGCCTTGACGTCCAGCGTAACCCGTTCCCTGGCAGTGTCGGCAACCCTTGCCATAATATAACACATCTGGAAGATTCGTAAATTGATGCCGCAACGGCTCCACCTCACTATCGGGCATCTCGGTTTTGCAGTGCTTACAGATCAAGCGAATCAAACGCTGGGCAATGACCGCTTCCAAAGAAGAGGCCACCAGATAAGGCTCCACGCCCATGTCAACCAGACGGGTCATGGCGCTGGGGGCATCATTGGTATGTAAGGTGGAAAATACAAGGTGACCGGTGAGTGACGCCTGGACTGCAATTTCGGCGGTTTCGATATCACGAATTTCACCAATCAACACCACGTCCGGGTCGTGACGCAAGATGGCACGCAGGCCATTGGCAAATGTCATACCGGCTTTTCGAGCCACTTGAATCTGGTTAATGCCAAAGAGCTGGTATTCAATAGGATCTTCAATGGTAATGATCTTGCGTTCGATTTCGTTGATCTGGGCCAGAGATGCGTACAACGTCGTTGTTTTACCGCTTCCAGTCGGGCCAGTCACCAGAATAATGCCATGGGGGCGTGTCAGAATATTGTTCATAATGCGTTTGTCTCGGCCGGACATGCCCAGCTTTTCCAAGCCAAGCAGTACCGAGCCTCGGTCCAGCAGACGCAATACAATGGCCTCACCATACAGCATGGGAATGACAGACACACGCACGTCGACTTCTCGGTCCGCAATACGAATCTTGATACGACCATCCTGAGGCACACGCTTTTCCGCAATATCCAGTTTACTGAGAATCTTTAGGCGTGACACAATGGCAGGCTGAAATTGCTTCACTTCAGAGGCCACGGATGTCTGCTGCAGCACACCATCGACACGATAGCGCACGCGTAACTCGCCCTCAAACGGTTCAATATGAACGTCTGTCGCTCGCAACTCAATGGCTTCAGTCAAGATTTGATTCACAAATCGAATGATTGGCGCTTCATCTGCAGACGCCGTAAGATCCATGTCTTCATCAGTATCCTGATCAATAATCTTGAGGCTACTATCTTGAGCATCTGAAATCATGGACTGAACACTATCTGCCCCAACACCCAACAGCTTTTTAACACAGCGATCAATGTCTGTGATCGGCGCTAGGGCAATTGAAAAGTCCTGGCCAGTAGCCAATCGCAATTCGTCCACGCCGGATGTATCAAAGGGATTGCCAACCACGGCATACATCGTTCCGGAGTCGGACAAAGGAAGCACATGCTTGTCAAGAAGGATACGGGCCGGAAACTGCGAAAGAAACTCCTTTGTTAACTCGTGCTGGTCAAGGGCAATGAAGGGATATGAAAACACCTTCGATAGATACTGAAGCGTCCGATCTACGGGTACGCCAGCACCAGTCAACGCATCGTATAAAGAACTCCCTTGAGCCATACCTTCCTTGACACGATGAGATGCTGTATCATCAAGCAACCCCATTTCCACGATGTCAGCTACTATATTGTCCATAGGTTTTTCTTAACTCTATATTGATTTTTAAATACTCTAAAACACACCAAGGCCGTCTTGACCGCCCACATTATTGTATTCGGAACCGTTCTTTTATTGGTTGCCACTGGACTCTATAGCTTTAGTGGCCAGTTTAGATCTCTGGTCACGCAGAACCTCCTTTTTTTTGGGGATTAGGAGAGTCTCTTTGTTGTACGCCGGAGAATTTCCAAAATTTACCACCCTGCCAACATCTTTTCCAGAGACCTTCTGGGCCTCGTTCAATTTACATATACCTTTCGTATACAACAAGTTACCAACTACCAACCTACAATATACAGAGTGTCCAGGTTGCTGTTCAACCCCAAAAACAGTATAATAAGGCTTGCACGGGCTTAAACGTTGGGATGCTGTCTCCTGTCAGCCCGGAGCCAAAATGTAATCGGCCACAATTGATTCGGGAGGGTCTGGGTGCCCAAGACATGGTATGTTGTGATCGTCATCAGCATTGGATCTATACAGTGTGGTTTAGCCCTGGATTTTTCGGACAATTTTAATAGTCCACATGATTTCATTGCTCAGGATGTTGGTAGCACGGGTTGGTACGGTCTTGAAGGCCGACAATCTTCGCACAGAATCAACGCATCTCAAGACCACGCAGGCCAACTTTTCATGGCCGCTTCAGGCGACATATCTCCGTCGTTTGGATCCTTTTTGTACCACGAACTCAAGTCCGATTTTGTGATTTCAGTCAAGGTCACAGACTTTTCAGGCACCTTGGATGCGCCAGTTGACGGATCAAGAGGCGGTATTCTTGTGCGAAAAGCTGCCTCAACCAACCAAAATGAACAATGGATTGCGTTGGATTATGCCCCTCAATCAAGTGAGGGCAATGGTATTCGCGAGGCCAGAGGTGAAGTCGCAGAACTAAGTTGTACCAATAGTGAGCTCTGGGATGTGCAGCCTTATCTTCAGATAGAACGAGTTGGCCGCCTGATTTTCCTTCGAACAAGTTCTGACAGAGTGCATTGGCAAGATTTACCCTGTTCTCCAGTGATTCGAAATAATTTTGCGAACCAAACACTTCAAGTGGGTTTATACGTAGCCCATACACCACAGGCCAAAGGCTACATTGCATTTGATGATTTTTATCTTTCCAATCGCCCTGATGCAGGGGATCGCCCTATGCAGGCGTATGATCCTTCACCTGAAAACGGCACAAATGATGTGCAGTACTCTGTTTTGTCGTGGGAGCCGGGATTAATAGCAGTTGCCCATGATGTCTGGCTAGGTACATCCAAATCAAATCTATCCTTAATTGCTCAATCACATCCGAGGAACGAATCAACCCTCTTCTACGAGCCAGGCTTTGAGCCCGGCCTAACCTATTATTGGCGGGTCGATGAAAAAACCTCCATTCAAACCACTGTCACAGGTGACCTCTGGACTTTTTCTGTTCCCGGTGACGAAGCCTTTATTCCCTACCCTGAAGATGGTCAGCTTGCTGTCATTGAAAACCACTTGACCTTGACCTGGGCAGCCGGCGCACAAGCCATATGGCATGATATTTATTTTAGCCCAGACCTTTCTCAAGTGCAAAATGCCGGCACTCAAGCCTTCCAAGGCCGCTCCACCCGATCTGAGTTCATATTGCCATCGCTGACCGGACAGACAACGTATTACTGGCGTGTGGATGAAATCGAACTTGATAGACAAATTCGCCATAAAGGGCCAGTCTGGTCTTTTACAACCATGCCCTCTGTGCCAGTGCTCGATAACAGCCTCAGGGCGATCTGGGCATGGGATGAAGGGCAAGGCATCACTGCAGCAGACACATCTGGTTTTAGACATCATGCTCAAATTATGGGTAAGCCAACTTGGAGTAACGGTGTACTGGGCGCAGCGATTGAAATGGATGGAATTGACGATTATGCAGTTGCCTCAGGGAACAATCTGCCTGTAGCTGAAAGTGACTTTACAATTACAGCCTGGATTTATCCCTATGTTCACAGCCACACACTTCTGGCATGGGGAAGCCCACAAACGAACCGAGCCCAGGAAATTCGCCTAATGCAAGGCCACTTGTGCAGGCACAGCTTCTGGGAAAATGATGCCACTTTTGAGACAGGTTCCCTTGCCAATGAATGGCACCATCTTGCCATTTGTTATAATGGTTTTACACGAAAAGCCTATATCGATGGCACAGAAACTCCTCTGATTTCAAGTTCTGGCCCCTTGGAAATCCCTGATGTTTGCACGAGTGATGTCACAATTGGGGCGAATCCATGGGTGGCCCACGACAAATATAATGGCTTGCTGGATGAAGTCCGAATCTACAGCATGAATCTAAATGCAAAGGCGGTCCAGGATTTGGTATTGAGAGCCCAATGGCAGGCCAGCCAGCCTTTCCCACAAGACAAGAGCAACATTGACATGGTAAATGGTCTCTCATGGCAAGCACTGGGAGGCAAACTAGTATTTGACGTCTACTTTGGACAAGAGCAGGATTTGGTTAATATGGCTTCCAGTTCTGATCAGACAGGTATTTACCTGGATCGCTTCTCCGACCCATACGCAGATATTGCGTTACCACAGAGCACACAAGCTACCTATTTCTGGCGTGTGGACACGATTGCCGAGGGGACTGTTATAAAGGGACATGTTTGGTCATTTACCACGGTAAAATCCTATCTGATTGATGGTTTTGAAACCTATACAGACGCGTCCCCCAATCGAATCTATCAAGCCTGGGTAGACGGTGGGGGCTTTACAGATCCTCCACCTGGCCAACCCGGCAATGGCTCGATGGCGACTGTAGGCTACAATGCGCCTCCGTATACAGAAAATGCGATTGTCTATTCAGGCAATCAAGCGATGCCTTTGAGGTTCCAAAATGGTAATTCACCGTACTATGCTGAAACCACGCGAAGATTTAACGTCCCAGAAACATGGTTCTCATTAGATTATCAAACACTCTGTCTATCTTTTTATGGCCCCCAAAGCAACTCGCCATTCTTATCTGAGTCACTGTACATCACTCTAACAGACAGTCAAGAACGCAGCCATACAGTTCAATACCCTGGTCCCGTTAGCGAATACAGCGATGCCAAATGGCATAACTGGCATATCCCCCTGGACAGCTTTGTTTTCGCAAATCTATCGGACATAATGTCCATTTCCATTCGATTGGGTGATTATAATGCCACCGGCCCAGGGAACAATGGTATTTTGTACATTGACGAATTACGATTAAGTTCTACGCCATAAGCAGAAACCAGCCTCTGGTCTCATAAAAACACGCCTATCAACAGTGGTCTCTTTTTTTTCATTTATCAAAATTGCAACTAATGCCCCCCTGCCCCTAAACCGATATTCGAGCTAGTCATGCAAGGCGCAGTTCAGCAACTTATCACATCGGCTGTGCCTTTGGAGAATAAAGGGTCATGTAAAGTTAGCCTGGATGAACGGAACTGAAAAGTTCTGGATCGGGCGGGAGGACACCATCATTTTTGACGTTACCGTAAAAGAGTACCTGAAAGAGATTGACGAAGCATCACTTCTAAACGCAGAAGAAGAAAATCAGCTGGGGCATCTGGTTACAGATGAAAATGACCCCAGGGCCAGAGAACAACTGGTTAGAAGTAATCTCAGACTGGTCGTGAATCTTGCCAAAAAATATCGGGGGCGTGGTCTGAGTCTGGGCGATCTGATCGAAGAGGGCAACCTTGGACTGATCAAGGCGGTGGACTATTTTGATCCCAACAGAGGCACACGATTCAGCACCTATGCCGCTTGGTGGATCAAACAAAGCATCAAACGTGCCCTATTGGAATGTGTCCAACCTGTACACATACCAACCTACATGGTGGCCCTCATTAATCAATGGCGGAAGGCAGCTTCAGGACTTGAAATCCAATTGGGACACAAACCGGAGCTTCACGAAATGGCAGATGCTATGCAGGTCTCCCAGAAAAAAGCGAAAAATATTGCCCATATCGTAGATATACTTGGCAGTGGCACTGAAAGCTTATCTTCGGATGAATCTGATGAAGGTCCCGCACTAGAAGCTACGCTGGAAGATCAACAAATGGGCCGCCCCGAAAAAACCATGGAGGAGAACGAAGAATGCGACAAGGCCGTGCGATTGCTCAATCGAGTCGATCCCAGAGAATCTCAGATTCTTCGTCTACACTATGGACTAGACGGGCACAAACCCATGAGCCTCAAAGATATCGGTGAAAAGCTGAATCTTACACGCGAACGTATACGACAAATCCGAAGAGACGCCCTGGCCAAGCTCTGTGCCTATATGAATGCTATTGAGTAGCCCAAATCACCAAGGGAATCCCCTTGATTTTACCAAACAGCCATGCCACAATATGTTCGTTTTCGAATATATTGTGGCTTTTTTTATCGAGGGGCAATACATGGCGGTACAATCTTCTGATCTTGAACAATTTATTCGAGCCATTCCTGATTGGCCCAAACCTGGCATTCTGTTCCGGGACATCACCCCACTCCTGGCTAACCATGACGCCTATCTCGTGGCCGTAGAGGCCTTGGTTCGAGAGTACAGAGATGTTAAGATTGATTACGTAGCAGCTATTGAAGCAAGGGGATTTATTTTCGGGTCTGTCGTAGCAGAACGTCTCCAAGCAGGATTCATTCCTGTTCGAAAGCAAGGCAAATTACCCTACAAAACCGAAGCCTACACCTATGACCTGGAATACGGCACTGACACACTTGAAGTGCATATAGATGCCATCAAAAAAGGCACCCAGGTTTTGCTTGTGGATGACCTTCTGGCCACAGGGGGCACCATGGGAGCAGCCTGCTCACTCATCGAAAAAATTGGAGGTACGATTGCCGGCATCTCCTTTTTGGTCGAACTTAAGGATCTCAACGGTCGTGCGAAACTCGGGAACCATAAGATTAGTACAGTGATCACATACTAAAAATCTCCGTAAGACATTTTTCTAGACCAGTGTCTAAATTGGGAGAATTTCCTGCAAAGATATTTACAGGGATTGAACCGCCCTTTGAATACGCTCAAGCCCCTGCTTTAAGGTGGCTTCTGGACAGCCAAAATTCAGGCGTACAAACCCTGAGCCATTGAAATCCGCGCCATTAGAGAGCCCAACACCTGCTTTTTCAAAAAAGGCTTTTGGGGCTTCCTGGTGCAGTTCACGTGCATCAATCCAAGCCAGATAGGTGGCTTCCACGTGATTCATACTTAAACCAGGAATTTGGGCAATAGTACGCTCAACCAAATCACGATTTGATTTCAATTGAACCAACAAGCTCTGACGCCACAATACTGCTTGTGTATATGCAGCCAGTGCCGCTTCATAGCCAAACACATTCACGTGCGGCACAATTCCGGCCTTTACCTCTTCAAATCGCTTTCGAATCACACTGTTGGGAATGATGGCAAATGCGCAGTTCAGCCCGGGAAGATTAAATGTCTTACTCGGCGACATGAGTGTCATTGTTTTTGCAGCAATGTCTGACCCCAACGTGGCTGTTGGTATATGCTGCAAATCATCCAAAATCAAATCGCTGTGAACTTCGTCAGAACAGATTGCTACGTTCTTTTCCAGGCAAGTTTGCGAGATGCGATCCAATTCCTCCCTGCCAAAAGCTCTTCCAACAGGGTTGTGGGGATTACAGAGGATCAATAATCGGGTTCGATCCGTTATGGCCGCCCGTAATGCAGCGTCATCAACCATATAACGCCCCTGTTCTTGCACCAAAGCCACAGTTCTTAATCGACGGCCCGACAGCACTGGCGCTGTCAAGAAAGGAGGATACACTGGGGTCATAACCAGCACCTCATCCTCTGACCTCCCAACAGCCCTACATGCCAAGTTCAACCCTACCACCAGTCCAGGTAGCCACACAATCCAATTGGATTCCACTGACCAGCCATAAACACGCAACAATCGTTCAATCAGCACCTCAGTAAGGGCTTTAGGAGGCAACGTGTACCCCAACACACCATGATCAATCCGATCCTGTAAAATCTGCAACACCTCAGGGGGCGCTTGAAAATCCATATCCGCTACCCACATGGGAATGACATCTCTCCCCTTGTAAAGATCCCATTTAAGCGAGCTGCTTTGAGTTCGATCTACATTCGATTCAAAATCATAATTCATAATCACACCAGTTTTAAGGTTGCCATTGTCTGGAAAATCAACCACATTATAAGGGTATCGGGAATCGAGTCCAAATGATATTCAGTATCGGAGAGGCCATGAAGACCCTAAAAGACATGCCAAAGCAAGAACGTCCACGTGAAAAGCTTATAAATGGAGGCGCGCAAACTCTGTCAGACTGGGAACTCCTGGCAATAATTCTGGGCAAAGGCACCCAGCAACACGATGTTCTCTGGCTGGCAAGAAAAGTTGTTAAATGCGTCGATGAAAAGGGATTGAATGTTGCAATTGACGACTTAGTCGCTATTGAAGGCATAGGTGCCGCCAAAGCCACCTTAATTATTGCCGCATTCGAATTCGTAAGGCGACGAGTCAAACCCAAGGGCATAAAAATATCACGCCCTTCGGATATTCTACCGCTTATCCAACACTTCGGAGACCGCTCACAAGAGCATTTTCTTTGCATTTCTCTTAATGGGGCCAATGAGGTTCTCCAAGTCCGTGTAATCACCATTGGCCTGGTAAACCAAAGTCATGTCCACCCCAGAGAGGTATTTGCTGATGTAATTGTCGAACGTGCTTCAGCCATCATTATTGCACACAATCATCCCTCTGGGCATGTTGAACCCAGTTGCGAGGACACTGAGGTCACCCAACGTATTAAAGTGGCTGGCGATCTATTGGGTATTGAATTACTTGATCACATCGTTTTTACTCAGAATGACTACTACAGCTTTGGAGAGCACGACCTACTTTGAACAAAAAACAGCGAAAAAATCCTATAAAAAACCAGTTTTTTACACGAACGTCCCAGAATAAAACGCCAAGAAGCTCAACACCGCCCTAGTTATCGCACGGATAATTAACTTTGCCTCAGCACCCAACCGTGCATTGAACGGGAGAGTCAATTTCTGTATCCTATGGTCATGGTTCAAATGGGGGTTAGGGACAGCAACCAGCCAATTCAGAGATGGCTGAGATTTCAATGGACTGATCAATTTCAACAGTGAGTACCCTAAATAGCGGTGAAACTAACTGGCTTTTGTTAATGGAGCAGGCTTTCTGTTCCGATTTGGGACATAGCAGGGTTCGGTGTTTGCAAACACCGGGACCTTGCCAACCCAGCAAGTTGGTTGAAAGGGTGGTAACTCATGAAACAGAATAGAATAAATCACAACTTACGGCCAATGCAACTAAGCATTGTAGCCGTAGTCCTCTGTGCAGCACCAGCCTGGTGCTCGCCCAACGTGGAACTCATACTCGAACAGAGTCCCTCGGATGCAGGACGAATCACGCCCGGAACGGGAATACATCGCTTTATTCCCAATACCCAAATTGAGATCTCCGCAATTCCTCAAAAAGGATTTCAATTCGCCTACTGGCTTGGCGATGTAAGTGACCCAACAGCAAGCACAACCAAAGTTCATCTAGATGACTCAAAGGCTGTTATTGCTGTCTACGAACCCATGTTTCCAGTGCCCGGAGATGATGAAAACATACGAATAAATGGCGGAGGCACTGGTGGGGGCGGCATCGGAGGTGGAGGTCTAAGACCTTCCTATGCTGATTTCTTTTCAGTGCCCTTTTCGGCCCCAGGTGGAAGTATTGGCGGAGGTCAATCAGTCACCTATCAGGTGATTGCAAGTGAACCAGTGCCGGAACCAACGACTATCAGCATTCTGGGCCTAGGCAGTCTGGCTTTGGTCAAAAGTCGCAGGAGACGCTACCGCATATTTCAAGCGTAGCACTCTGGCACCCGAATGCTGGGGCATACTGGCCTTCTCCTTGGGGTTTGCCTGGGCATCACTTTGACTCTGAAAATGTAACCATGGGCATGTAATTCAGACCTTTTTTGCGCATTCAAAGCCAAAACCATTGACAACCAGTAACTATAGTTGCTATTTTAGCTGGCTTGTGGCGACGTAGCTCAGCTGGTTAGAGCGTGGGATTCATAAGCCTAAGGTCGGTGGTTCAAATCCACCCGTCGCTATTTTAAAGATGTCCAGATGTCAGGGCTAGTATTTGGTCCACAGATTGGACACTGCGGCACTATGAACTATTTAGTGCCCCCATCGTCTAGTGGCCTAGGATATCAGGTTCTCATCCTGGAGACGGGGGTTCGACTCCCCCTGGGGGTACTTTATTTTCTTTTTCAAAAGGCATATCTTTGATATGGCACCCATGATTTCCGACACACCGAACAGAGACATAGACACCCATTATATGCTTCAAGCTCTGGATGCCTCTCACATTGCTGAAGAGAATGGGGATGTTCCAATCGGTTGCGTTATTGTTCATAACAATCGGATTATCGCCAAGGCCTACAACCAACGGGAACAACTGCAGGACCCAACCGCCCATGCTGAGATTATTGCCTTAACTCAGGCTTCATCCGCCTTGGGCACTTGGCGACTACATGGCTGTACTGTTTACGTCACACTTGAGCCCTGCTCAATGTGCGCAGGTGCCCTGGTTCTGGCAAGAATTGACCGATTAGTGTTTGCTTGCCGCGACCCCAAAACTGGGGCATGTGGCAGCTTGTACAATATAGTACAAGACGACCGACTCAATCATCAAATACAGACTGACCCAGGAATATTGACAGAAAAATGTTCTGCACAATTAAAAAGTTTCTTTCAAGGGAAAAGATAGGCTCAAACGGCTATTCTTTTTTCTATCGCGACATTATCGGAACTAGGCTTACTGTTTCGCTTTCTCAGGCAACCCCATCTTTACCTCACAGGCCCACCGAGCGGCTTTTTAATTGATCCAAATTTTCCATTTTGCTATTCTTGTCTATTGTAAGACTCAATAAAATACTTATAAAGCTCTATGACCTGGGTCGATAATATGCCCATTACAGAGCTTGCCATGTCGTAATCTAATGACAATAGCGACATTTTAGAATGCACCCCCGTTCTTGCTGTAAGTATTTGGGAGAGTGATGATTGAAATGCAATCGCCTAAAACCCTGGAACTGGGCACTCAGGGTACTGAACACATTTCCATGTTTTCTAAGGAAGCGTCAGTTTGAGGCTGTGCGTGCCCTTAGGAGGGAGTCAATAGTATTCACTTGCAAAGAGAAAACATGAGGAAGGATGCTGAAAATGAAAGAAATGAAGTTTCTGATTGTTGCAGCATGCTTGATGTCAGCATGCATAGCTTCGGCTGCAATTACTTACGACACCATTGATTTTGAGTCACCATCGATTGGTAATCTAGACAGTAGCGCTTATGCTGGACTTGCCAGCTCACAATATACAGTTAATTATCTTGGACAGGGCGTAGCAATGGACAGAGGTCCAAGGTATCGCTTTTATACCTTTGAGATGGAATTCACTTTTAGTGAAGCTGTGCGGTTCACATCTATCGATCTGGGAACGCCTGGAGGCAACAGACTTTCATATAACAAGCTGTATGTTTTTGGCATTGGCGGCATGGATGAATCGGGCAATGTAATTATGGGTGATGCGGAGCTTTATGGCTCTGAATCTGCTCCAACGGCAATGTATACCTGGGATTTTTTAAATCCTAATATGGCCTACACGGGCCTTAGGATCACGAGTACTCATATTGGCACAAGGATTGACAACATCAACTACAATTTCGGTGTTGAAGATTCTAATCCAGTGCCTGCTCCAGGCGGAATCGTCTTGGCCGGAATCGGTACGTTTGTTGCCAGTTGGATGAAAAAACGTAGAATCGCATGACCCTCTGTGGCAAGCGTATCGCAGATCGTGATCTAACATGAAAGGGCTGAAACTCTAACGATTTCGACCTTTCTTTCGCACCCCAGACCCGCATCGCGTCTTTTCATCGTTTTCTTTAGTTTGAGTGCTTTTGGCTTCAGATGTAACTTCTCATAAAAAATTGCTTGTCTCACCCTAACCCAGTACGTTATTATTTGTGGTTCTAAGATAACTTACGGCAAAGTACCTGTTGACATTTTGGCTAGTATTTGGAGGCACAAAATAGTGACTGACACAAAGAACATTCGTAACATTATTCTTCTGGGCCATGGAGGTTCCGGCAAAACATCTTTGACCGAGGCCATTCTCTTTAAAACAGGCGCTACTACGCGGTTGGGAAGCGTGGATGATAAAACCAGTATCTGTGATTACTATGATGAGGAAAAAGAACATCATCATTCAATCTGCTCTGCAGCCGTTCATGCCACTCACAAGGGTAAATACGTCAATATTCTCGACACGCCCGGTTACCCCGATTTTGTGGGCCCGTCTATTACTGCCATCCCAGTAGCAGATACGGCTATCATTGTGATCAGTGCAGCTTCAGGCATTGAAACCAATACGCGTAAACTCTACCAGTTGGCGGAGAAAGCGGGTAAGGCACGTATGATCGTGATCAACAAGATGGATGCTGACAATGTTGATCTTGCCGAATTGGTGGGATTGATTCAGGAAACATTTGGGTCACAATGCCGTTGCGCAACCTTGCCGTCAGCTGATAAAGGGTCTGTCATTGACTGTATCGCAAATGATACGGGTGATTCACCCGTCATGGATGTTGCATCCGCACATACTGAACTCATTGAGAATGTGATTGAGGCTGACGATGACCTAATGGAAGCCTATTTGGGTGGTAATGAACCTTCGGTCGAACAAATTGACTCTGTATTTGTCAAAGCCATGCTTCAAGGGACTGTGGTACCTATTTTGTTTACAGACGCCAAGAAACAAATTGGTATTGGCGCAGTTCTGGATATGATTAGCGAGTGCTGCCCATCACCACTGGATGTGGCACCTGCGGTAATCAAAAATGGAGAAACAGAGGTCGGACTCAAACCCGATCCAAGTGGTCCGCTGGTTGGTTTGGTCTTTAGAATCTCATTTGACCCCAAAAGCAATATGAAGTATTCCTCAATTCGTATTCTCAGCGGCACTCTCAAATCTGACACGAACATGCACTATAACTACGAAAAGAAGGGGATTCGCCCTGGCCATATCCTCAAACTACAGGGGTCAGAAGTCGAGGAAATAGATGCTGGCGTGGCGGGTGACATTGTGACATTGGCAAAAGTGGATGAACTTAAAACGGGCTGTATTATTCACGATGGCAAGACGCCTGGCGTAATTGAAATGATCCCAACACCTCGACCGATGTTCTCTCTGGCATTAGAGCCTGCCGCTCGCGGCGACGAGCAAAAAATCGGAGGTGCGCTCGATAAACTCTGCGAAGAGGACCCGTGCTTCAAGGTTGAAATTGATGCACAAACCAAAGAGTTGGTAATCCATGGGCTAGGTGAATTGCACCTGCGCTTGATGCTTGAAAAGATGGAAAAACGTTACAAAATTCAAGTGAATACCAAGGAACCAAAGATTCCCTACAAAGAAACGATTACCGGCAAAGGGGATGGGCACTATCGACACAAAAAACAATCAGGAGGATCTGGTCAGTTCGGTGAGGTCTATCTTAGAGTAGAATCTTCTGAACGTGATAGTGATCCTTCGCTTGAGTATGCTTGGGATATTTTTGGCGGCTCCATCCCAGGTCAGTATGAACCTGCTATTTTAAAGGGCGTTCAAGATGTCATGGCAACCGGTGTTATTGCAGGATTCCCAATGCAGGATATTAAGGTCTCCGTTTATGATGGAAAACACCACCCGGTGGACTCGAAGGAAGTCGCGTTTAGGGCGGCTGGTAAGGGTGCTTTTATTGATGCTATATCAAAGGCTAAACCTGTACTCCTGGAGCCTATTGTAAATATTGACATTACCGTACCCACTGAAAATATGGGAGATATTACCGGTGATTTGGCCTCCAAACGTGGCCGTGTTCAGGGACAGGATATGCTGGCAGGCGGCTATATCGTGATTAAGGCTCAGGTGCCGCTGTCTGAGGTTACTAAGTACAACAGCCAGCTCAAGAGTGTGACTGGTGGACGTGGTAGCTACACAATGGAACTGAGTCACTATGACCCTGTACCTGGCAATGTCCAACAACAGGTTATTGCTCAGTATGCGAAAGACAAGGAAGAAAATGCCTAACCTCTCTCCTTTTCAACGGTTAACATGACCCACAGAAGGCCTCTGCTAATAATCTTGTTAGCAGAGGCCCTTTTTCTTTTAAGCTATTCCCCAGTCTGCCTCACTGTTTACATCTATAAGGCGGGCCCGTTCATCAAATCTGCGCTAGAGATTCATACCATAGCTATTGAGCCACTTTTCTATGAGGACATACAGGTCCAGCATTTCAACTAGACCATTGCTGTCTGCATCACCGATGATTCCAGCAGTGCAATCTTCCAGGGCCATGCTTGCCAGGACAGTGCCGCCATAAGCCCCGAGATTCAAATGTTCAGACTCTCGCTCGTCTCCAGCATCTAGAGAAGAATCGCCCGCGTCAATGCAAGGACTGGTTTGCTCATCCAGAATCCAAAGGTCATGTTCCGAAGAATAGCGTCCTCGGCGGCTCTTCAAGTGATAGTCCATCCTCTCAGAACTCACAAAAAGTGGGTCCGCATCCATATTGCCTTCGTGCCAAATAATCTGACCGTCACTTAAAGGATAGATGGCCTCACATCCTCCCAACACATCTGAATATGTCACGGTCAAAACACTCTGACTGCTCAAGGCCATGTCTGGACCTTGCTGCCCAGAAACATTACCCCAAACAATGCAATGACTCATGAATGGATGAACGCCATAGCCAGCCCAAAACCCGCCACCATAGCCAGCGCTGGTATTGCCGGTAAGTGTACAATTGACTATCTCCGGACTGCCAGGGCCATAATCGCATCGAATGCCTGCCCCGCCTTCGGTGCTGCTATTACGAGCAATCACGCAGTGCGTAATCCGAGTAAAACTGCGAACCACACGAATGCCACCGCCAGAATATCCAAAATTGTCTATAATGTTGCAGCGAGTGATTGTAGGGCTACTCGCGTCGCACAGAATACCGCCACCACGATCAGCATTGCCATGGATAATTGTAAAACCGTCCAGGACTGCCGTTTGATCTTCACAGTTCTGGAACACAACACCCCGCCCCAGACCTTGACAGTCAATAACCGTCTGAGTCGGTCCCTTGGATGACCGAACGGTAATTAAGCGTCCCGCGTAGTCTAGATTGATGTTGCCCGCTCCGACATACAATCCCGGCAAGACAATCACAGTGTCACCGTGGTGACAAAAATCGATAGCATGTTGAATCGTGACAAATGGAGTGTCTTCGCTCAGACCTGAATTCACATTGTTGCCAAACTCAGCATCCACATAAAAGACGGTCGCACCATCACAAACAGTATTGGTCCAGGTTGGGTCAGACGATTCCACAGACGTGCTTTGCCCGAGATACCCATGATTGTCATACCCAGACAAATCTTGAACAATCTGCCCCTGGCCTTCATTAAATGTCCAATATCCCTTGAGCCCGGCATCGGCTTCAGGCGAACTAGACAAAACACTATACACTTGAAACTCTGTCAGACGGTGGTCATAGAATCGCACATCATCCACCTGGCCCTTGAGATAACGCCCGTCATGACTACTGTATTGGCGCCCCACATAGGCAAACTGACCACTGTCAGCAACCACCAGATTTGTACCACTGCTTGAATGCAATACACCATCCACATATAACTGTGATGTCTCTTCACTGACCACGCCTGCCAGATGATGCCACTCAGAATCAGTGTACGTCTGAGTACTGTCGAGTCCAGTGTACGCAAAACCATCGCCTGTCCAGAAGCGAAAATGATTGTTTTCATGGCGAACCAGTGAAAACCCCCGTGCTCCGTTCATCTTTCCAACAATGCCCATATATTGGTTGTCCACGTCGAAATGCAATTTCACCCAGGCTGTCACTGCCAGATTGCCCGCCAGCTGTAAGCTTGAAGGATTGCCAAGCATCACCATGTCACCACCATCGAAGGACAAGCATGTCCCTCCAGCCACCTGACAATATGAGTTGGAAATATCAACGGCAGACGCGGCACTTAAACCGAACATCGCCACAATGATGACAGCTGTTCTGACGCACTTCATAAGGCACCTCATAACCCAAAACCTAAAACTAGTTTCAAAGCTCACTTTGAAACCAGTTCTAGCACTGTTTAATCGCACTATCGTCTGAAAGATCATGTGGTCCTAGAGGACTGATCCATATTCAATTAACCACAGGTCGATCAATGAAAAGAGGTCTGAGATATCAATCGTACCATCTTCATTAACGTCGCCAGGTAATGTACCATCTGCACAAACTTCACTAAGACTAGCCATTGATGTGCCACCGTATGCACCCATATTAATCTGGCTTCCGTTCGGTGACGGCTCATCGAGAACATCGTCTGCATCATCACCAGCATCAATACATGGACTGGTCTGAGCATCCAGAACCCATAGATTCATTGACTCCCAATAGCGGCCACGCTGACTCTGCAGGTGATAATCCCCCTCCTCTGAATTGACAAACAACGGCTCCAGATCCAGATTCCCAGCATTCCAATTCACAAAACCGCTGTTGGTATAAATACCTGCTTGATGGCCCTGAATATCACTATGTGACACCGCAATGGTAGCACCCACGCCCACGGCCATCTGAGCACCTGCTGTGCCAGTATTGCCCCAGAAAATGGAGTTGCTAACCAGGGGTGACGTATAGGTCGCCCACAATCCCCCCCCATAGCTGGTGGATGTATTGTCAACCACTGTACAATTCGCAATAACCGGTGATGTACTACCATAATCACACTTGATACCTGCACCAGGATTTTGGCTGACATTGCCCGCAATAACACAGTTGATAAGGGCACCGTCACTCTGTGCAAAACGAACACCGCCACCCAACGTTCCGCTGTTATCCAAGATCTGGCAATTTACAAATGTGGGGCTTCCATAGTTGATGCAGTAGATACCCCCACTGTAATAACCTTGATTACTGCTAATCACACAATTCGCAAAGCGAGGGCTACTGGCCTGACAATAAATGGCGCCACCGGTTTGGAAGTTACCGTGGGTCATAGTGAAACCGTCGACCACGGTATTCTGGGTTTCGCCATTCTGGAACACAAAGGCCTGATCACTGCCCTGGCAGTCAATAATGGTGGCCTCAGCACCTGCGCTACTAACCAATGTAATCGCACGCCCACTGAAATTCAGGTTCTTATTGCCCGTACCCACGTACGTGCCTTCTGCCACCACAACCACTTGATTGTTATTTGCCGCATTTAGGCCACGCTGAATCGTTGAAAATGCATTAGTGGGCGCCAAACCGCTGTTGAAGTCACTACCTGTGGCAGCACTGACATAATAGTCACCCACCATCGCATTGGGATCAACATTGGGATCAACCAGATTGGTCGCCCTGTAGATGTCACGTCCCTGACCAAAATCTCGAGTAAAATACAGCTCGGTGGCATCTGACGTCATAAAGGGATAATCTACTACAGCATCCTGGACCTCGAATTCAGTCATCGCTACAGGACTACCAAAGGGCAACCCCAGTGCCGATCGCTCAGCCCTGAATATTTGGAAGGTTCCATTTCTGTTTGAAATGAAATACATGACCAAACCGTCCCCAGACAAACTGGGATGGTAATCTGCTGAAACGGTGTTAAGCTCCGTCAAATTGACTGCTGCCCCAAAGGGCAATGTGCGAACTACCCGCGTGGCCATCCACAAATCATGACCACCCATACCACCGCCAAGGCTGCTGCCGCTAAACACAATAACCAATTCATCAGAGGTCAAAGTTGGACTGGCCAAACGCCCCTGAGTGTTGAGCTCCTGAATATTAGCTCCTTCAGGCCAGTCGGCTGTGACAGAACTACGCGATGACAATTTAAGTCGATAAAGCGAACCTGGTTCGGTCCGGAAGAAGTACATTCTCAGATTGTCAGGCGATACCCAGGGGCTATCCACATGACCGCCATTATAATTGAGCGTGCTAATTTCCGAGACCGTTTGAAAAGGGCCACTCGCCACAGGTCGCGTTGCCTGGTAAATACGGGAATAATACCAACCAGGGCCGCTTTGTCTGGAAAAATACATGGTCAAGCCATCAAAAGACAGAAATGGAGACTTGTCAACGTAACTGCTATTGATCTCAGGCAAAGCTTCGGGTACAGACCATTGTCCCCAGGCCACCCCAAAGAACAAAAGCACAAGCAGACACACAACGACAGAAAATAGGCGATTTCGTACATTCATGATTCATATCTCCTTAAAAACAGGCTGGAATATAAAACTTGATAATAAGACGTGTCCTTCATCTGATGAAAATCCTCACAATAACTCGGACATATAACTTCGCATCGAACAATAGTACACCTACATCAATTCACTCACATAAGTTCAAAGGTATGTACCATATCGACATATAAGTAGTTCCGGTTAACCCGGACTCTATAACGCTCTTTTCTTAGACAATAACCGTGAAATCCGGGAAAGCGCACGCTATAAAAGCTACAAGAATGTAAATAGAGAGGAAGAACCCCCCGCATAAGTGACGCCATTGGGCTGTCAGCACCATAAAAACTGGACAAGGCTGCGAGTACGAACTCACAAATCTCACAATTCCAAAGAAAAACAAGTATTATGTCAAAATTGGTGATCACAGCCTGCATATAGAGAAAGGGCATAAGAGGGACAGTTCGGACGTAGCTCTCGCATTTTTTCATATGTTACGGATTCCACAGCCGGGCAAGTCTGACACCAAAACAAAGCCAAACTTTGGATACAAGATACAGGTCCGAAAGTCCGAAAAACATGGTTTTGCCCTACAAAAACCTGGCGTTGACACGCCAACTCAACCGCGTTTCTGAATAGGGGAAAAACAATCTCACATAAATGTATGAAAAGAAAACTCACATCTTGCTATACGCCTGTGTCGAATGGTCAAAACGAACTTTGGTTGCGCCTTGCCAAATCAGCCCTGCCGATGCTATGATAGGTGGTTTTCAGGAGACGTTTGTGCCGTTTAGAAATCTGACACTCAAAGAGCTGGCCAAAATGATCGGCGCTGATAGCCGGCGATTGGAACGTATGGCCCAACGAGGAGAAATTCCCTGCCAGAAAGTTGGAGGCGATTTTCGATTCAACCGGGCAGAGATTACTCAGTGGCTCCAACAGCACATAGGTACATTCCACACCGACCATCTCAAAGAAGTAGATGCTGGTATGACCGCACACAGACAAACCCAACAAACCAAGCCCATTATTACCGATCTCATTCACTCATAAGCTGTATCTTAACGCTTGGAAGCCCGGAGTAAAAACGGCGCTATTCGATCCCTGATCTCGCTGGCAGAATCCACAGGTTTAGTCTATAACAGCGGCGCCGTACTCGAAGCGGTCCTGCACCGAGAAGACCTCTGCACCACCGCCATGGAAGGTGGCATTGCCATACCCCACCCCAGATGCCCCCTGCCCTATGACATCGCAGATACAATCCTGGTCATAGCACGCGCCCAACACGGCATCATCTTCGGTGCGCCAGATGGTCCCACGCGACTATTCTTCTTTACCGCATCTCAAGACGATACGCACCATCTGCACCTCCTTGCCCGCATATGCCGTCTACTGCGTCACAACAACCTACTCGAAAACCTCATCCATGCTGACAGCACTCAGCATATGATTGATCTCATCACAGACTGCGAAACCAACCTCTTAAAATAAGGGACACGTCATGAAAAAAACAAGTGGCATGATTTTAGTATGTTTGGCTCTGGTTGCAGGGGCACAACCTCAAATGAAAGCAAATACTTTTAACACACTACCATATCGCATATATGTCCCTGAAGGACTCGCGACAGGGCAGACCGTGCCACTCGTTTTGTTTTTGCATGGCGCAGGGGAACGAGGCAGTGACAACGAGGCTCAACTTAAACATGGCGTAAAAACCATCATAAACTACAGTGTTCGCACGAAACAACCCATGATCCTGCTAGCACCACAGTGTCCCAGAGAGTCATGGTGGACAGGGCGAAGAAATCAGACTCAAAATCCCATGAGCCTCGTATTTGGGTTGGTGGAGGAGACCATAAAAACACGGCCTGTGGATACCAACCGTATCTACATCACGGGGTTGTCTATGGGAGGCTACGGGACGTGGAGTGCTATTGCTAAAAAACCAGATTCGTTTGCAGCGGCGATCCCTATTTGTGGCGGCGGCACCGTATCAGATGCAGGCAAACTCACATCTGTGCCTGTGTGGGCTTTTCATGGAAGTAAAGACAGCACTGTGCGGCCTGAGGCATCGCGTGTCATGATTGAAGCAATCCGAAAAGCCGGAGGGTGGCCGCGATATACGGAGTACCCGGGCGTTCAGCATAATTCGTGGACACAGACCTATGCTGATGACCTAGTCCTCGATTGGTTGTTTTCACAAAAACTAACCCAACGAAACCAATGGGAATCACTCTTTAACGGCGAGGACTTGACTGGCTGGACACCGAAGATCAAGGGATATGATCTCGGTGTCAATTACGGCAACACGTTTCGTGTAGAAGACGGTCTGCTCAAGGTAAGCTACGATCAATATGAGAAATTTGAAAATCGATACGGCCATCTGTTTTTTAAAGATGCCCTGTCAAAATATATTCTCCGCGTCGAATACCGATTCGTAGGTGAACAGGTCCCAGGTGGCGCAGGATGGGCGCTTCGAAACAGCGGCATCATGATTCACGGCCAGCCTGCAGCAACCATGAGCAAGAATCAGGACTTCCCAGTAAGTATTGAGGTGCAGATGCTTGGTGGCAATGATACCAACCCACGTCCCACCGGCAACCTTTGTACACCCGGGACCCATGTTGTGATGGATGGCAAGCTCATTAAACGCCACGTCATCAACTCGAATTCCGAGACGTATCACGGTGAGCAGTGGGTGAATCTGGAGGTTGAAGCCAATGGCAGCGAGTGCATCAAGCATCTGGTTAATGGTCGTATGGTGCTGATCTACAAAGATCCCCAACTGGACCCCGGAGATGCCAATACCAAGAAACTCATTAAACATGGCGAATTATCCCTCGGCCGTGGAAGTATATCACTTCAATCAGAAAGCCATCCAGTGGAGTTTCGTAGGATCGAATTATTGCGGCTGTAAGATCCCACAGCAGATAGAAAGAATGCCCAACTAAACAGCGTCACTGTAAATATCCATTTTAGCAGCCCTAAGAATCGGCTCGCACTTTTTCTCCAAATAGCCAACCTGCCCAATAATTTATGAAAAGTTGGTGCGCAAGACGGACGATCTGAGTCTATAGAAGTAAAGACACTCTATTCAGAATAGGTAATATTGTGTTCGTTTTTTGGGAGATTCTTATGTCATCGACTAAAAACTCAATCTATTCAGTGATTTTTATACTAACTGTAGCTCTGACTCCGTTCGGTTTTGCCCAGACAACAACTTCCCTGACAGCTCAGGATATTGTGGAAAAGGCCATTCGCGCGTTCGGTGGACGAAAAAAAATGCTGGAGGTAACCCATTCTTTGATTGAGGGGTCTCTAGACATAAAGAGCGTTGACATCCAGGGCACCTTCAAAATATACGCCGCACGTCCCAATAAGTTATATGCCTACTTTGATGTTAACAGCATGGGCGTTCTGGAACGTGGATACAATGGTAAGGTATACTGGGAAAAGAGTTCGGCAAGTGGTGCACGTATTTTTACAGGGGATGAGTTAAAGATAAACGCTCTCTTAGCCTCTTTTGATCTTCTTTATTATGATCAACTCTACAAAGAGCTCAAATACAAAAAGACCAGTGAGGTAAATCATCAGCCATGTCATGAAATTGACCTGATAGCCGAAGGCAGCAATCTCATCACCATGCACTTCTCTCAAACCACCGGTTTACCTGTACAGCAGAATTTTATTATGCCCAATGTATTTCAACCTATACAGGTTGCGAACACCATTATGACCTACAAAGACTTTCAGGGTCAAAACATACCAACGCTCATGATACAAAAAGTGAGAGGCATGGAAACCCACAGAACAGTACACACGGTGGAACTCAATGGCCAGCTTCCCAAAGGTATTTTTGATCTTCCTAATGAAATAAAGACGCTCATCAAGGAACAAGAGGCTTGGGATGCAAATGAAAAAAGCACTCTGAAACACAAGGACTAGATCCTTTTGGTTAGGATGACACAAGTATCGAAGGGTATGCGCTTGCAACAATCACCCTGTAGACCGGACATGACGCCGCAATTCGCTTTGTGATGCCACATAAATGCCTACCAAAACAAGTACACCCCCAATGGCTGTGCTTTGGGTAATGGTTTCGCCAAGAAACAGATACGCCAGAAGGCCTGCACCCATGGGTTCAGCCAACGTGACAATGGCCACAAAGGTGGCGGTCAGATGATTCAAGGCCCAGTTGTACGTGGTGTGTCCCACTAGCTGAGGAATCAAACCCAATGCCAACACCCACGCGTAGGCCACAGGATGGAAGCCCAACATGGGCTGCTGTGTGATCAGCACAAGTCCGAGCAGGGTCAGCATGGCCACGCCATACACAGGCCCAATATATGTCACCAGTGAACAATCGACTCGGACTTTTCTGCCAATCATGAGATAACCCGCCATACAAACCGCACCGCCCAATGCCAGGGCATCTCCGAGCAGAGGGCTTTGCCCCAACCCCAGATCCCCCCATCCTATGATGAGACTGCCTCCACTGGCCAAGAGAATACCCAGGATCGTCTTGGAAGCCAGGCGTTCCTTGAAAAATAGCCATGATCCCAAACCTACAAATGCGGGCCCCATGGCCACAAGCACCGCAGAGCTCGCCACAGACGTGTAGGCCAGAGACACAATCCACAGGGCAAAGTGTAATCCCAAGAATACACCTGCCAGGCCCAAAAGTTTCCACTGGGATCGCGACAGCACTTTGATTTCATGGTGATGTGTGATCCAGGCATAGGGAAGAAGTACAAAACAAGCAAACGTTAAACGCCAGGCCGCAATGGCCAGGGTCGCCATACCCTGTGCCTGAGCCAAACGGATAAAAACGGATGAGAAGGACACAGCCACAATGCCCACACCCAATACCAATATAAAGCCAACACGATTTGGTTTCATACGACCACCCTAATCGAATTGCCCTATAACCTCAAGTGCAAGATTGACCCCACACTACGGGGTCAGAGCCCGCAGGGAACAGGAAGGATCGTTATTCACCGCCAGGGTGGTCCGTCCGGTTCAGCGTTTCTTTCAGCGACGCGATCAGACGAGCAACCTCGTCAGACTCGCCCCGCTGCAGTGCATGACGACATGATCTGGCCTGATCCATGATGACTCTCCACATAGGCTCGACATCCGTATCCGCCACCGCAGCCATGCACTGAGCCTCGAGTGCGAGTACGGATTCTATCGAGGTTTGCGCATTCGCGGGATCCCCCTGATTCCAGGCCGTATTGGCCTCAATGATCGCCGCCTCGATACGGTCGATCAGGGCACGCGTCTCTTCTGGGTCGGGTGCTACGGTAATCGCCTCATGCCTGGGAAGCAGGGCTCTCAGATCTGCAGTCCTTCTGAATAATTTCCAACGAAAGGTAATGGCCTGGGGTTCCAGTACACAACTGGTGATCTGCAGCAAGCCGATCTTGTCCTTGGCCGTGCGCACCATCAATGTGACGGGACAGGGCAAACCCACGCCACGGCTGCCATGGTCTGGCAGGCCATATCGCCGCCATAGACGGTTTTCCCGGGCAGTCAAGCGCGTCGTTGGCTTGGACAGGGCCCTTGTCAAATCGCGCACAGAGGCACGATCCCACAGACGATTGTCCACATGGACTGCCACCAGGCCCTGGGACCCGGCCGGTGTGACCAGGTTCCACGATGACCCAATATCATCCAGCATCACATCAACGCCGACGCTTCGAGCCCATTGCACGCGCTGCGACTCCGACATATCCGACCAGTTCGAGGGCTTTTAACTACCTGATCCCCCATCCAGGTCCGTGGCTACCACACCGGCGTCCTGGTGAATCCCAAACAGAGTAGTCGATCGAATGTCGCCACCCATGGACGCAGGCCTTGGCGACACCGGAAGCATAACAGCCAGAGGTATCAATACCAACCAGCCCAGCAATCCCCATTTCAATGCCCTTCGGCGCGGATCGCCCAAAGGACGTTTTCGCATCTCCACCCAGGCAGGCACGCCAATGCCCAGCCCCAGCCAAATGGCCATTATAGGCCACTGCCAGGACACGAAGGTGTCCATCATATCCCTGGCCCAAGGCTCGAAAAACCGCATGGCCACGGGGTCGCCGAAGGCATGGGTGCCCCATGCGCCACCGCCGCAGGCCAGATAACCAATCGCCGCACCGCCCAGGGCCACGGCCAGGCCGCCTACAGCTGCCAGGAGTCCCAGGGCACAACCGCCGAAACTCAGAATCCCCACGGACAATCCCCCAAACGCCACGACTCCAACAGCCAAGCCGCCGAACGCAATCACACCCCTGGCACGATCACCAATGGCAATAATCCCTTGGGCCATACGGGGACGCCCCGTGACCGGATCCATACCATGCGTGACATGGACCAGAGGTAAGCCCCAGAGCATCCGTTTTGATCGGTATTCGAAGCCCGTGTGCTGCGTTGGAAGAGTCACAACATAGTCATTTGGCGTGGATACAATGGTCTGGACCTGGGTGCGAACCTCGCTGGCGTCCTGGTACCTCCGTTGCGGCTCCTTTTCGAGCGTTCGCAAAATCACGTCGTCCAGGCGCACGTCCATCTGCACTTTTTCCGACGGCGGTGCAAACTTACCCAGCGGCAGTTCACCGGTGAGCATTTCGTAAAAGACTACACCCAGGGAGTAGATGTCGGCCCTGTGATCCACGTCTTTGGGATGCTCGACCTGTTCCGGAGCCATGTAGTGCGGCGTGCCCATCACATGATGAGCTTCTGTAAGTGTGAAGTTGGTTCTCTCCTGCCCCATGATCTTGGCCAGACCAAAATCTGCTATCTTGACGTGGCCGGTCTGGTCGAGCAGGACATTTTCCGGCTTGATGTCACGATGGACCACACCAGCGTCGTGGGCAAATTGAAGGGCCTCGCAGATCTGAGGAATGATCGCCAGGGCTTCTTTGGGGCTGAGTTGTCCGGACTGCTCGACCTGACGCAGATTGGGACCGTCCACATATTCCATGATAAAATAAGACAGGTCCCCCACATGGCCAAAGTCATGCACACCCACAATATGGGGGTGACTCAGCCGAGCCTGGGCCTGGGCCTCGCGAGTAAACCGCTCTGCAAAGCCAGGATCAGAACCCGCTTTCTTGGCCAGAATCTTCAAGGCCACAAGCCGATCCAGGTCCGGCTGGCGTGCCTTGTACACAGCCCCCATACCGCCGCGTCCGATGAGTTCCAGGATTTCAAGCTGCGGAAACAGCCTGCCCACGTCCTCAATCTCAGGCGGCTCAAATCCTTCAGGCTCGGTCTCTTGGGACGTTGGCCAACCGGCCTTCATCAAGCAGGCCGGGCACAACCCCTGAATGGACTTCGCATCCATAGCTTTCCCACAATGTTGACACGACTGGTAATGTTTTTTGTTTGTCATAATAAAATCTCCTACCAGTCAACACGAGTTCCTGGGCATAAGGTTACAGACAAGCCTGATTTTTTTAATGCACTCAGTTGCATAACATTTTAATATGTATCATGTCAGAATGGTTGAATCATGGGTTCAGTAGAATCAGCCAGGCTTAAAACATGAAAGAACCGAGAAGCCATGAAACCAACAGCCTTTATTTACGCCTTTATTAAGGAATTAGACAGCTTTTCTTATGAGATGTCTAGCTTAGACCGCGTATGGAACATTCGATTTCCAGACCGAAATGATAAGTGGAATCACCTTCATGTCAATCAGTATAAACACACATTCTACATCACGGACATCGGTAGTGTAGGTGGCAGCCTGGAGGTCGAGCCGAAAAAAAGTGTGCGAGTCACCGACTCCATGGGAAGCATGTCTTCCTACGAACTTGAAGACTATGATCAACTGGCCACAACTTGGGAAGCCCTCATCACCTCTGCATCTCATTGGCTGAATACTGTCCAAAAAGACTGGATTAATGCCAATAAACGAGTTCAGGTCGAATATCCCTTGAACCGGAGATACGGTATCGTCTCCAATGCACTCATACGCGTTTCTCTCCCTGACGTCTACCGGTTGGACAAGGCACTGGGTAAGATCAAGAGCAGGAAGCTGGTGCACCTGATTGAAGATGGTTTTTTCGTCAATGCGAAGAATACTGAAGTTTCGTCCATGACAGCAGCAGACTACTTTCAATATTGTAGAATCGCCTATATCGCTGGTAAGCGTAAGCAAGACACCGTCGACGACTCTTTATCCGGTCGAGAGATGTATTCCAGATATGCAGATGGTCGGCACGAAGGGCTTCTGGACATAGACCCTGATTCAGAGCAGGCGTTTTCCGATTGGATTGATGGGACACATCCCCTTCGGCAAGGAGGGGGACACCCTTGGGAAATCAAACGCGGAGGTAACACAACACACATCAACCTCGCGGTTTCCCGTCCGTCCATGTACCGCAAAGAAGGCTTCAAGGTGGAGTTGCGAGGGGAAGCCGTCGGAAGAATGGTCGAGACAATGCGCATGCTGCTGGCAATTTACGAAGCCAAGCGTCCTATTTCCATCGCCAATCCGGAAAACATCCGAAAACGACTCCTGGCTCAGGACAATATTGGTATTATTCCATCATACGCTTCCCCGCACAGGGCCAACCAGTATTTTAACAAGGATCAAGACGTGTTCGACGTCATGCACTATGATGATCTGGGTCGGTTCAAGCGCCGGATCACCCCTTTCATAACCTGGATGCTATTGCCTATTTTTAAAGCCAAAGATTTCTGATTTTTTCTCAGCGTCCTCCGCGATCTCTGCGAGAAGTAGTATTCCTACTGAGTCAACACCCGAAACAGATATCGCAGCTCCTCATCCACAGCTTCAGGATTCTCCACAGTGTGGGCGATCTCCTGTCGTAGCAATTCCCGATAGCGTTTGCGCAGTCGATGGACCATCACCTTGAGTGAAGACTCGGATACGACGAGCTGTTCAGCGAGTTGAGCATAGGGAATACCACTGCGCTGGCCAGTCAGGCAAAACTTCAGGCTTTCGAACTGCTCGCCTTTGCCCTGAGCCTGATGTGCCTGTTGGAGTTGTTTGAACACGGTGTTGAGCAGAGTCACGGCCCAGTTCATTTCAAAGAGTTTGTCTGGAGTCATGGTGTCCACAGGCTCATGCAGAAAGCGATCCTCCGCGTCAGCCATGTCCAGACTGAAGATCTTTCGACCGCCTCCACGTTTGACAGCACTGGCACGTTTCCACTGATCTGTTCGAAAATGTTTCAAGGCGGTTAACAAGAAAGAGCGAAACTTACCCCTGTCCTGGGCTAGAGACCCCAAGCGATCCTTTTCCAACAAAAACACAAAGAACGCCTGAACCAGATCCTCTGCATCCTGCGCACGGGTACCCCGATGTCGCACATACGCATACAATGGATACCAGTACGTCCGGCACAACGTCTGCAGCGCCGCAGCACACTGACTATCGGCCTTGTCCCCAGCAGCCAGCACTACAGACCAATGGGTCGTGGCAAATCGAGCGTTTGAATGTTGGTGAGGGGCGTTTTTATGATAGGCCATTGCCGTGTTCATTCTGATCATAATCCACATTCGTCCGCGTGGGGCAAGGCCCCACCCTACGGACTCTCAACTTCTTCTATATCATCCAATCTCAAATCCACGATTTCCCATTTACCTTGGTGGCCGTCGCGGAATAATGCCGGGAGTGTATAGTCTCTGCCCGGCTCAAAGGTCTTTTCACCCAATTGACATTGCCGATCAAACTGTATCTTCAGATTCTGATTTCGATGTCCCTTATCTTTGAACATGTCTGTGGGCCAATAACCGGGACAATGGCCATACTTGACAGGGTGCTCGCCGTCAATTTTTATGGCGCTGAAGAAATGATGCATCGCCTCAACCTGTTCACCACCCATCATTTGACGGAACCTAGCTCCACCATCACTTCCGCCCTCCCAGGCAGCCATGATCCGTTCGGTGGTTTCCGGCGCTGGGCTATGTTTCCGAAATGCGCCGCACAGGCTGGCAAACAATTCGTAGTAGCCCTTGCCATTCAATTCGGAACGGTATTCCTGGTAATGATTCAACCATGTCTGCCACGGTTCGCTTTCTGTGCCAAGATGAACACCGGTCAATTCGGCCAGGACCAAAACAGCATATTGACGAATGTTGGGGTTCTCATCATCGAGTTTTTCGATCAAGAGGGCTGCATGTTCATCTGTAAAGCCTGTACGTCCCAAAGCACGCATGGTCAACATCACAATGTTTGGATCTTGACTGTGAATCAAATCATCAGGCAAGGCACCTGGATCAAATCGACTGGCTATATTGCTGCCAAAGCTGGTGACTGCACCACCAGAGGCTTGAACCGTGCGGCCGCAAAGAATCTGTTCAAAATAATCATGGGCGTGATAGGCTGGCACACTGCCCAAGCGGGCGAGCATTTCACATTGCCTGCCTCTGTCAGGTGTTTTTAGCTGCTCAAGCCACTGGCTGATGAGTTTGCCGCCGTTGTTTTTCCGCGAGGCATCGTTGTATTCCTTGAGCCTGAAGAACTGGCTATAGGGTTGCTCAAAGGCCTCAACCCGCGCCACGATGTCTGGGGGAACAAGACTGCGTCCTGGCCTGGACATGGGCATGAACGAGTCACCTGTTACCTGAAATACAAGGGTTGACTCCAGAGGATTGTGATACACATTGCCATACTGCCCCACAAAGAAAGAATAGACACGATCCCCCAAATTGCCCACAGAGAACTCACCGTCTTGATCGGACCGTGTATCATACCATTGCCACAGGTCGCCAATGCCGAACGGACTGCCCCACACCCTAACTCGCACACCCGACACAGGCTGCCCTTCCTGATCCACGACGCGACCAGACAGGATCTTCTCCTTTTGCAGCACAATATCAAACGGCTCAAGCTCACCCTCGTCACCCAGGACCATCTTGAAGTTTGCCTGAATAGCCCGGCCAGCAGGATCCAGTGGCGCATACCCCTTGGCCACGGCCTCTATCTCATATCTCTGATCCGCGTAAAGACCATGCACCTCATAGCGGCCCTGATCATCAGTCTGAACCGCAGGCTTGCCGCGGAATTTTACCCAAGCCGGCGCAAGGGGCTGCCCGTTTGGATCGGTCACTGTACCGGTCACAGTCAGACCGCTGGTCATGTCGAGCTTCAGATCAGTATGATCTTCCCCCATGTCAGAGAGCTGCACGGACTGACTCGCCGTATGGCCAGCCTCGTCTTGAACTTGAACCCTGTATTCAAGTCCAGGCACCAGACCGGTCAACACAAACTCGCCCTTGTCATCACTGGTCGCATTGACCGTGTGAGCGATCGCTTCATTGGGGTCATCGTACACGTGGGTACTGACAGTGACACCCACGGAAGGTTTGCCATCCAGATACACACGCCCCGACACAGACACACGATCCTTGCCCCCGGACGCCTTGATCTGTGCCAGATCTGGCCACACGCGATAGTGTGTCCCTGTGACCTGATCATCAACGCGCACGCCAACAGGTGGCTCAAAGCCATCGAACATGGCCGCTGTCATGGGCTGATTAATTGTCATCCGCTGCACAGTGATTATGGTCTTCTCTCGAAGTTTCTGGGGGCCCTCCTGACCGGGATCAGTCCACTCATAGATTTCGGCTCTTTGCGGCATCCATAAACCGTACGCGAAGATATGGTCTGAATAGGCTTCAACAAGAAGATCCATATCAATCTCTTTGCACTGCCCCCGGAGCTCTTGAAGCTTGAATGCCCCCTGCTCCCACACCCCAATTAAGGCCAGTTCCGTAGTCACCGTCTGGCCGTCCGGCCCCGGCATTGGCATGGCACGCTTCAACACATGACGGCCCTCGTCATCCAGGCTATGGGCCAGTTCAATCCGGCTCCAGTCTATCACGCCCTGGGACTGGGTCCTCAGAATCGTGTCACTACACAGAATCCCCTTGGTCACACTGAAGGCGTGCTCATGGGGATGACTGCGCATCTCTCCAAAATTGCTGAACTGCGACATGGCCATGCCACCTGCGCCCGCCTTGTGCTTGGCCCAGTCATTGCCCCGCAGAGACCACCCAAACTGATCCCCCTGGAAAATCATGATCAACACTTCTTTCAGTACAGTCAATCCATTGATGGTCCCGGTCCCATTTAAGGCTGAACTGACGTCGAACGCGCGATTCAGGTGTATTGGCATCTGCCCCATACTCCAACCGGTTCGTAATCAACTCACACTCCAACGTGCGCACGCCCTGCAAGTGCCGGGCGATCTGGGCCTGCCAGAAACTGGCGTCGTTGAAATCTACGACCGCACTCAACGGGATGTCGGCCTTCGGATGAGGCTCATGTCTTTCGCCCACCCAGACCTGGGCATCCGGATGGTTTTGCGTGAAGCGTGATATTTCTAACTGCAATTCGGTCACACCCTCCAAAGCAAGTTCTTCTATGCGCCACGTATTCTCCCATTTCTTGGTCAGGAGACAGAGCAGGACCTGCGGCTCACTGATACGCGGATCATCCAGGTTGAGCTTGTCAGAGATAAGGAGACCCTCGCGATCATCCCAGTGAATGGCCCGTGGTACGAGCGTTTTAGTGGGGTTGAGTGACAGCGCCCTATTGAGTCGCCTGATCCATTTCAAAGACGAGGCAGCGGACTGATCAGGTGTCACGTACTGCAGACATGTTTCCCCATCATTGAGTGTGCCTGCGGCATACCACGCCTTGAAGACCTGGTACACCTTTCGCGCCTCAGGGGGCATATTGGCGGTGTTGACTGGAGGCTTTGGTCTATCTGGTTCAGAGACTTGCACGCCTTGAGTAACATCACTTGTGGATGCCCGAGAAACCAACGGCATACCTGCGCGGAGCGCCGCTGCCGTGGCATCGGCCTGTGCTTGCGTGTAGTGGCCATCAATGATGGCCTGCTTTGAAATCGCAGTCTTGATGGTCGGCAATGAAAGCAGTTTGTCGTCAATCAGAATGCCAAGGGATTGACCGATGTGTGACGAGGTCAACGCATAGAACCGGTCAGAGCCAGGACCATCAAACCGCAAGGTGACAATGGGTTGGTTGGACGGATTCGTGGACACGCCTGTTTGTTCCAACCCCCATGATCCATTGGGCAACATGATATCTTCAGGTCTGTTGGAGGCCAAAACATAGAGTTGGCCCTGATAAGATTCTGCCACAAGATTGTCCAAGACGGTCTTGTCCTTAACGGCGACCCACGCATAATCGACACCCGTGGAGTCTGTGGCATCGGGGCCCCTATCGCGTAGCGTCTGGCGCAGGATGTCTGCCTGGTCATCTGACAGTGAGTGACTCTCTGGGCCATTACTCGGCAGAATACGAAACCCGATTGTGCTTTCTTGCTTGGCGGCAGCACTTCGACTCTCCAGCAACTTGTATCGAATCTTGAATCCATCTTTCACACCATCTAACAGGCCGTCGTATTCGAGCACGCCGGCGTTACCTTGATCCGTTTTGATACACAGGGCACTTGGATGCCCAGGATGGACCTGGCTTCCACCGACGCGCAAGGCATGGGTCTTACGTTCAAACAGGTCCGCAGGTTTGAACCTATCAAAGGGACGTTCCTGGAAATGACTATTCAAATTATCTGCACCCAGCCCCATAAAACGCCATCCGCTCTGTGAAACTGTCAGAGCCACATCAACACCACACGCCTTGATCCATTCTCGCAACTGATCATGGCTCTGTAAGGACGCGGGACTCAACCATTTAAACAACTGCGTATTTTCAGGCATGACCACGGCAAAGCGTGGGGTCATAATGACATCCCGATCCAGGTCCCAGAAGATAATCTCCGGGCTGTTGGCATCCAGCTCGTGGAACTCACGTTCCACGATGGGGCCGAATTCGTGTTTGGCAACAAAGCGTACTTTGTGCAACCACGGCAACACAACGGATACAATTAATATGCCTGCTGCTACGAGCAGAAGGCATGTCACCAACAGTAGCAAAAGGCGTTTGAGCATCATCCAGAAATCAAAGCCGCCAGTTTTGCCCTCAGGCTTCGGCACATTGTGCACATGAGACCGTCGGCGGTCCGCCCGGTCACGAAACCAGCCTAGCCAACGAGGCATTGTGAAACACAGGAAGAACATGGGTATTGCAAAGATGGGGCCAGGCAAAAACTCACTCAACCGGTTGGGCAGGCGATGTTCCAACATAATCGGAATCAATGAGAAACCTGGGATGCTGGTGGCTGCTATGAAAAGATAAAGCTTCACGTACTCCCACCAGGATGTTTCCTGTGTCACGTCGAGATGTCCCACAGATAGAGTGCGTCCAGTACGGGCTTGAATGGCCTTGATCAGATCAGACAACCACTGGGCCCCGATTTTGTTGGCCTCGGATGGGGACATGACCTCTGTCCTGACTGGCGTGAACAATAGTGTACGTGAGACACCGTGCTCTTCAAAGGTCACGGCTATGTAATGGAGCGGCAGAGGCTTGGCCGAGGTGGGAAACGTGCCCCGGGCCAGCGTCGTGATAGCTGAAAGAGGAATGGTGACTGCCTGCCAGCCGCTTTTGAAGCTGAGCATGTCAGTGCTCAAAGACAGTTCACCCTTGCCCTGGTAGATATTGAAGAAACGACCTTTGAAGGTGCGCAGATAGTCGGGCGTACTGATATAACACAGGGTACTCTTTGCCGGATGATTCACCCCCTCACCATCCGTCTGGGTCTGGGGCGTGGACGCAATAGTCTGCACCTCGGTGCGTACCTGGCTGGCCTTCTGATAGCGGAGCTCCGGTTCCTTTTCCAGGGTGCGGAGAACAATCTCGTCCAGACGCACGTCCATTTTAACCTTGCGGGATGGGGGTGCAAATTTACCCAGCGGCAGTTCGCCAGTGAGCATTTCATAAAACACCACACCCAGGGAATAGATGTCAGCCCGGTGATCCACATCCTTGGGGTGCTCGACCTGCTCCGGTGCCATGTAGTGCGGCGTGCCCATGATGTGGTTGGGCTCGGTGAGTGTAAAATTCGATTTTTCCTGGCCCATGATCTTGGCCAGGCCGAAGTCTGCGATCTTGACATGACCGGTCTGGTCGAGCAGGATGTTTTCCGGCTTGATGTCACGATGGACCACACCGGCATCGTGGGCAAATTGCAGGGCCCCGCAGATCTGGGGAATGATCTCCAGGGCTTCTTTCGGACTGAGTTGACCGGCCTGTTCAATCTCCCGCAGGTTGGGGCCGTCGACATACTCCATAATAAAGTACGACAGATCCCCAGCGTGACCAAAGTCATACACGCCCACAATACTCGGATGACTGAGCCTGGCCAGGGCGCGGGCCTCACGCGTGAAGCGTTCAGTAAAGCCGGGATCAGAGCCAGCCTTCGTGGCCAGGATCTTCAGGGCCACAACCCGATCCAGATTGGGCTGGCGAGCCTTGTACACGGCCCCCATGCCTCCGCGGCCAATCAGTTCCAGGATCTCAAGCTGCGGGAAAAGCTTCGCCAGATCGTCAATCGAAGGCGGTACAAATCCTCCAGCCTCGGCATTGGGCTCAGTCTGATCCACAGTCGGCCAGCCTGCCTTCATCAAACATTCCGGGCAAAGCCCCTGCAGGGCATTCGTTTCCAGCGGTAAACCGCAATTGGGACAGTTGTTTTCAGTTTCCATGGTTTATTCTCCTGTTATCTACTCATATAAGAAGGGAACAGGCGCGAGTGTTACGTAAAAAATCATTAAAAGCGGTCAGCACTCAGCGTTCAGCTGTCAGCTTCATGGATTCTGCTGTCGCAGATGCTCTTTTAAATAAAACGGGCAAACTTCCTTATTGCTGAACGCTGATGGCTGAGAGCTGAAAGCTGAAAGCTATTTTCTAAGATCCTGAAAGGACCGCCCTGAGATGTTGCATCTCCGCTTCTACGTCCTCAGGGGTGGCCACTGTATGGGCGATATGTTGTCGAAGCAGCTCACGGTAGCGTTTCTTGAGTCTGTGGACCATGACTCGCACAGTGCCTTCCGTGCATTCGAGTTTTAGGGCAAGTTCGCTATACGGTAAGCTGGAGGTCTGGCCAATCAGGCAGGGCTTGAGCCAATCAAACATCTCCACCTTGCCTTGATCTTTGTATTGCTGCCGGAGATCCTTGAGCACCGTATCCAACAGGGCCAGGGCCCATTGACGTTCAAATAGTTGTTCCGGCGTGGTCGCTACTTCGGGTTCGACCTTGTATCGCGTTTCAGCGGTCTCTATGTCCAGACTGAAAATGTGTTTACCCCCGCCCCGCTTCTTGGCTCGCTGTCTGGCTCGCTCATTGGACACATAGTGCTTGATGGCCGCCAGGAGAAAACTTCGAAAGCGGCCCTTGCTCTGATCCACTGCGTCGAGCCAATCCTTTTCCAGGCACTTGGCAAAAAAGCCCTGGGTAAAATCAGCCGCCTGATCCGCGGAACATCCCTGTCGGCGTACAAAGGCATACAAAGGATACCAATAGGTACGACAGAGTCCGTCCAGGGCCTGGCGACATTGAGAGGACTCCTTGTCCTTCGCAGTGAGCACCACCGACCATCGTGTGGTAGCAAACCAGGCCTGAGATGTTTGCTCTGTATTAGTCATGCGTGAAGATGTCATGTCAGTTTTTTTCAATCCGGAACCAGTCGAAATCAGCGTAACCGCCTCGCCCCATGTCAGGCTCACTAATGCAAAACAGACCAATTTTGGCCCCCACAGAGTCGCCTTCGCGTGTGTTAAAAACATCACCGACAGGGAGAAAGATTTCTCCATCCAGGCTATAGCTGAACTCCGCTTTTCCTTGATCGTCAGAAAATGCAACTCTCAAATACAAAGTATCCTCTCCCACAAACGCTCTGGCCACAACCTGTTCTTGCCCACCTTTGTGTGCATTGTCACACACAACTTTGGACAGTGTATAATTGCCTTGATCGCCGGACACGCCCAAATATGCATAGTCTCGGCCAAAGACAATGATGCCCGCTTGTCGACCCGGACCTGCTGAAGAGAACGTCATCTTGGTGGTGGCAGTACAAGCTGGAGCCGGTATTTTCTGAAGCAACAGATTGGGTACATCCATGATGTTGCTGGCTGTCGCAGGTTTTTCCATGGCCATCAATCGCAGGTAGTCATTCTCAGGCAACAAGACAGACCAGCGAATGTCCGGATTGGCACACCATTGCCATTGCCGGCCAAGCTGACCCTCATTAAACTCGTCACTCTCGGCAGGGGTCACTATCGGGTAGGCTCTCTTTGTGACGGGTTTCGTATAAGACAGAACAGGATGACCGTAACCTTCCCCAGCCTTATCAAAGCCCAGGACGGGCCAGCCATCAACCCATTCAGCCGGCTCCAGATACGTGAGGCGTCCATAGGGCTGACGTTGCTGAGAATGAATGAACCAGAATTCCCCATAGGGCGTCTGCACCCATGCCCCCTGGTGAAGACCATGACGATAGACATTATTGGTCTGTTCCATGACGATCTTGTCTTCATAGGGACCCCAGATATTCCTGGATCTCAGGACAATGTGCCAAGCATTTGCCGGACTGCCGCAAGAGGTCAGAATGTAATAAAAACCCTGGCGTTTATAAAGTTTGACACC